>NZ_CP082922.1:1884682-2199523 GCF_019931675.1 Nocardioides rotundus | reverse complement strand
CTGATCGTTGCTGCACTCGTCGTGGTCCTGCGCGGGCGGCGTGCGGCGGAGAGCCGCGCTGAGGGGCAGGCGGAGTACTGCGCCGTCGAGGCGCCCGAGCCGGAGATCGACATCGAGCGGCACGAGGGTCCGCGCTGACCTGAGCCGTCCCGTCCCTGGGACGCCGCGCGTCTGCGCCGGGCCCGCTCCTAGGATCGGGTGCATGGACGTCACCGCGGAGCTGGAGGCCGTCGCCCGTCGTGCGCGCACGGCGAGCCTGGACCTGGCGCTGGCCACGCGTGCGGCGAAGGACTCCGCGCTGAGGGCCATGGCCGACCGCCTGGAGGAGCGGGCCCAGGACGTGCTGACGGCCAACGCCGAGGACCTCGCCCGCGCGGAGGAGTCCGGCACGCCCGACCACCTGCTCGACCGGCTCCGGCTGACCGAGGAGCGGGTCGCCGGCATGGCCGAGGGGCTGCGCGAGGTCGCCGGCCTGCCCGACCCAGTCGGCGAGGTGCTGCGCGGTGGCACCCTGGCCAACGGGCTGGAGCTGCGCCAGGTCCGCGTCCCCTTCGGCGTGGTGGGGATGATCTACGAGGCCCGGCCCAACGTGACCGCCGACGCCGCCGGGATCTGCCTGAAGTCCGGGAACGCCGTCCTGCTGCGCGGGTCCTCCTCGGCCCGGTCCAGCAACGCCGCGATCGCCGGCGTGCTGCGCGACGCGGTGGAGTCGACCGGCCTGCCCGCGGACGCGATCCAGCTGGTGCCGGGGGACTCCCACGACGCGGTGAAGGCGCTGATGCGGGCCCGCGGGCTGGTCGACGTCCTGGTCCCGCGCGGGGGAGCCGGGCTGATCAGCTCCGTCGTCGAGCAGTCGACCGTGCCGGTGATCGAGACCGGCGTCGGCAACTGTCATGTGTACGTCGACCGGGCAGCCGACCTGGACAAGGCGCTGGCCATCGTGCTGAACGCCAAGACCCACCGCCCGAGCGTGTGCAACGCGGCGGAGTCCCTGCTGGTGCATGCCGACGTGGCCGGGGAGTTCCTGCCCCGGGTGGTGCGGGCGCTGCAGGAGGCCGGGGTGACGGTGCACGGGGATGCGGCGTTCGCGGCGTACGACGGCGTGCTGCCCGCAGGCGAGGAGGACTGGGACACCGAGTACCTCGCCCTCGAGCTGGCGGCGGCCGTCGTACCCTCCCTCGACGCGGCGCTGGAGCACATCCGAGAGCACTCCACCCAGCACAGCGAGGCGATCGTCACCGAGGACCAGGGCGCGGCACGCCGGTTCACGGCGGCCGTGGACGCGGCGGCGGTGCTGGTCAACGCCTCGACGCGCTTCACCGACGGGGGAGAGTTCGGCTTCGGTGCGGAGATCGGGATCTCCACCCAGAAGCTGCACGCCCGCGGTCCGATGGGCCTGCCGGAGATGACGTCGACGAAGTACGTCGTCACCGGTGACGGTCACGTCCGCTGATCCCGTTATGATGCGGCCCATGCTGAGCACCGCCACGATCCTGGCCACCGAGGGTGGGTCCGAAGCCGCTGCCCCCTGGATCCCCTACGCCATCGGCGTCGGGGCCCTGGGCATCCTGCTGTTCGCCCTGGTGGGCCTGGTCGCCTTCGGCGCGGGACGCGATCACAGCTGAACACCCGGACCGCGATCGAGGGCCGGTCACGCCGCGTGGGCGTGATGGGCGGGACGTTCGACCCCATCCACCACGGCCACCTGGTCGCAGCCTCGGAGGTGCAGTCCTGGTTCGACCTGGACGAGGTGATCTTCGTCCCGACCGGTGCGCCCTGGCAGAAGTCCGACCGTGAGGTGAGCCCGGCGGAGGACCGCTACCTGATGACGGTGGTGGCGACCGCGGCCAACCCGCGGTTCACCGTCTCCCGCGTGGACATCGACCGCAACGGGCCGACGTACACCATCGACACCCTGCGGGACCTGCGCGCCGAGATGCCGGACGCGGAGCTCTACTTCATCACCGGCGCGGACGCGCTGGCCGACATCTTCACCTGGCGCGACGCCGACGAGCTGTTCTCCCTGGCGAACTTCGTGGGCTGTACCCGCCCCGGCTATGCGATGGATCCTGAGACGCTCGCCAAGATCCCGGCCGACAGGGTCACCATGGTGGAGATCCCCGCCCTGGCCATCTCCTCCACCGACTGCCGCGAGCGCAAGAAGCGCGGCGAGCCGGTGTGGTACCTCGTGCCGGACGGCGTCGTCCAGTACATCGCCAAGCACAACCTCTACCCGGGTCCCGACCCGGTGCCGACCGATTGGGAGCACCCCGCATGACCGCCACCGACCACGCTCTGGAGCTGGTCCGGGTCGCCGCGCTCGCCGCGGCCGACAAGCTCGCGAAGGACGTCGTCGCGTTCGACGTCAGCGACCAGCTCGCGATCACCGACGCCTTCCTCGTCGCCTCCGGCAGCAACGACCGGCAGGTCCGCGCGATCGTCGAGGAGGTCGAGGACAGGCTGCGCGAGGTCGACGCCAAGCCGATCCGTCGCGAGGGGCACCGCGAGGGTCGCTGGGTGCTGCTGGACTACGGCGACCTGGTGGTGCACGTCCTGCACGAGGAGGAGCGGCAGTTCTACGCCCTCGAGCGGCTCTGGCGCGACACCCCCTCCATCGAGCTGCCGGCCGAGGTCACGGCCGCCCATGACTGAGGCGGCTGCACCCCGCACCCTCGTCCTGGTCCGGCACGGGCAGACCGCCTGGAACTACCTCGGGCGGGCCCAGGGGCACATCGACGTCGAGCTGGACGAGACCGGCCACGGCCAGGCCTCCAGCGTCGCCCCGACCCTCGCGGCGATGCGGCCCTCGCGGCTGTGGACCAGCGACCTGACCCGCGCGCGCCAGTCGATGGCGTACGTCGAGAAGCGGACCGGCCTGGTCGCGACCCCGGACCCGCGGCTGCGTGAGTTCGACCTGGGTGTGCGCTCGGGGCTGACGATCCCGGAGTTCGCCCAGCGCTTCCCCGAGGAGCACGCGGCCTGGCTGCGCGACGACGAGTCGCTGCTGGTGCGCGGGTCGGAGAGCACGGTGCAGGTACGGGCCCGGCTCGCGGCCGTGCTCACCGAGTGCCTGGACGAGCTGGCGCCGGGGGAGACCGGCATCGTGATGATGCACGGCGCCTCCGGCATGGTCGGCATCGCGGCGCTGCTCGGGTGGAGCGACGACGCCCGACGCCACCTCCGCGGGATGGACAACTGCGGCTGGGCGGTCCTCGCGGAGCACCCGCACAAGGGCGGGCTGCGGCTGGCGGCCTACAACGTGACGGGCGGTCGGCAGTTCACCGGGACCGAGCCTGCGGGGGTCGATTTCGCGTCGGGCACCGACGCCCGCTAACATCGTCCGCGTTGCCTCCGCACGGAGGACGACCTGGGGCTGTGGCGCAGCTGGTAGCGCACTTGCATGGCATGCAAGGGGTCAGGGGTTCGAGTCCCCTCAGCTCCACCGTAGTTGACGTACTCGAACCCCCGACATGCGAAAGCGTGTCGGGGGCGAGTGCGTTGAAGGGCTCGGCGAGTTCGACGACGGGCTGCTCGTCCTCGCCGATGTAGATCTTGTCGAAGAAGGCTTGGTTCGCGAGCCGCTTGGCTTCGTCGTCTGATCGCCCGTACATCGTGGCGCAGTAGGTGAGCAGCTTCATGGCGCTGGTGAGGTACTTGCGTTGCCCGGTGTATTGCTCGTGGTCGTTCTCGAGCTTGCGGTCGATCTCAGTGAGTCCGGTGCGGATCCGGTCCTGATGCCGTTTGAGGGTGTCGAGGTCGATGGCGTCGGCGAAGTGCGCGGCCAGGAGCTTCTCGCTCTCGGCCTGAAGGCGCTTGCGGTTCGCGGTCAGCTCGGCGAGCTCCTGCGAGCGGGAGGCCATCCGCTCATCGAACGCGGCGTCGACCTGCTTGGCCAGTGCGGTGTAGGTTGCCTCGCTGATCCCGATCCGCTGGTAGCAGGTCTGGACGAGGGCTTCGGCGATCCCGACGGGAACGGCCTTGCGGGTGCAGGTGGTGCGCTTGCTGGTCCGGCGGGAGCAGACGTAGTAGGCGTAGCGGATCCCTTGCTTGTTCCGGGCGAAGTCCAGGTGCAGCCGGGACTTGCAGGTCGCGCAGTACAGGATCCCCTTCAGGGGGTGCTCGTGCTTGCGGTACCGGACGTCGGCCTGCGCGCGGGAGTCCAGGAGACGCTGTACTCGTTCCCAGACCTCGGTGTCGACGATCGCGGGATGGTTGCCGTCGTAGACGGCTCCGTTGTAGCGGATCCGTCCGATGTAGTAGGGGTTGCGCAGGAGCTTGAAGAACCCGGACTTGCTGACCGGCTTGGACGGCCGTTGCGGCGTGGCCACGGTCGTCAGGCCGCGGGCGGTGAGGTCGGTGAGTATCTTCTCGACCGAGGTGTCGCCGGCGGCGTAGACGGCGAAGGCCCACTGGATCAGCGGCGCCCGCTCCGGGTCGACCTCGACGGTGCGGTACTCGCGGCCTTCCTCGGTGTGCTTGCGGACGTTGAGGTAGCCCAGCGGTGCCCGCCCGGGAGTGCCGCCGGTGGCGATCTTCTGGGTCAGGCCCTTGGTGACCTCGGCGGCGAGGTTCTTGGAGTAGAACTCGGCGATCGCGGACATGACGCCGTGTACGAGCGTCCCGGAGGGGGTCTCGTCGATGCTCTCGGTCACCGAGACGAGGGTGACGCCGGCCTCGATGAGGGCGCGCTGGATCTCGAGGTCGACGAGCCGGTCACGGGCGAGACGGTCGAGCTTGTGGACGATGCAGTACGTGACCTGGTGGGTCTTGATGTACTTCAGCATCCGCTGCAGGTCGGGCCGTTTAAGCGTGCGCCCGGAGTAGCCGGGGTCGACGAACTCCTCCACGATGGTGGCGCCGATCTCGTCGGCCTTGCGCTGGTTGGCCTGCCGCTGGGCGGGGATCGAGAAGCCCTCGCGTTGACCGCCCTTGGCGGCCTGTTCCTCGGTGGATACCCGCTGGTACGTCACTGCGGTGAGTGCCAGGTTCTGTAGATCCAGCGGCTGTCCTGTGGGCAATGAGATCGTCATGACATCCTCCATCGGCCCTCGAGAACCGTTCGCGCCGGTGCCGGGCCGGGTCGAGGGTGGTTCATTGTTCCTTGGGTTGGGCCTCGTCCGCGAGTGATTCTGCGACCGGCGATCCGTGCTCTGGCCCTGGCCGACTGGGACGCGCGAGCGTGGCCGCGCGGTGCTGGGACTCGGCGAGATGAAGCACGAGGTCGACGAGCCGATCCATGTCGGGTTCGTCGCGCACGACCGGGTCGGCGTAGAGCCGGCGGCCGGCGGACTGGTCGCTGTGGCGGGTCATGCCGGTCAGGTACGGGCACGATCAGGGGACACCGGACTGGACGACGCGGAGGCACTGGGCCTGGACGCAAGGAGGGTCGGCCGGGAACGTTGCTGTCCCGGCCGACCCCGATGCGATGGCGTGCGCCCTATTCGCTGTCGATGATCTCCCGCATGGCCGCGTCCTGCTCCTCGCCGCGGGCGCGGACGGCGTCGAGGACGAAGGCGACGAAGTCGGCGCTGCGTTCGGTGACGGGCTGCTCGCTGGTGTCCGGCGGCGTCCAGTCGTCAGCCTCGCCGCCGGGCCACGCGGTGATGCGCGTGGGACGGTCACGGTCAAGACGGCTGCCCGAGATCGAGACCCAGTCGCGGAGGCGTTCGCGGGCGGCGGCGAAGTCGTTGTGCCAGACGACGCCCATGTTGCCCTTGGCCTGCTGGTCGTAGCAGATCAGCCAGTGCTGCCTGAGTGCGGAGAGCTCCCAGAGCAACTCGGGGTGGCGGTGCCACATGGGCGGGATGATCTGCGGCGGCAGCCCGTAGGTGTGTCGCAGCCAGTCGACCCACTCGTTCAGTGCGAGGAGCTCCTGCTCGAGATCTTCCGGGGTCAGCGCGTCCCAGTTGATGGTGCGGGGCACGGTGCCGAGCTGGGTGCGCAGGTCCTTGGCGTACTCGGCCTGCACCATCCGCTTGACCTGCTGCAGCACCCCGGGCGGCAGGCTCCAGATCCGGGGAGGCAGCCCCGCCGCTGGCCTCATTCGCACCAGTCGGGTCGTCGGGGTCGTGCGGTGTCGTGCTCATGATGGTTCCTCCTCACCGAGCTGCCGAGCCGAACGGTGCGGGGCGGCCAGGAAGCTGGCCGCCCCGATCGTGCCGTCCGGTGGTCATCGGGCGACGGGTTCGCGTTCCTGCGCCGACGGCGCCGGGCTGGAGACGGGTTCGGGGGCGACCTGGGATTCGCGCTCGGCGAGCACGTCGGCCACCGGGTCCGCGGGCTCCTTCTCGGCCGCCTCTGCGTCGACGGCCGACGCCTGCTGTGAGGTGCTTTCGCGTGCGGTGGCGTCGACGGCCGGGGTCTCGCGCTCGGCCTGCGGGGTGCGGTCGATGCTGAAGGTGGTGATGTTGCCGTTCGGGCCGATCGTGCTGGCCCGGAA
Organism: Nocardioides rotundus; assembly: GCF_019931675.1. Classification (GTDB taxonomy): domain Bacteria; phylum Actinomycetota; class Actinomycetes; order Propionibacteriales; family Nocardioidaceae; genus Nocardioides; species Nocardioides rotundus. The sequence continues at coordinate 2,193,084 of NZ_CP082922.1, read as the reverse complement.
CTGCTCGCGGGTCACCTGCTCGCCGTCGACGTTCTGCGTATACGTGCGTTCCTGGCCCTGGGCGATGAAGTTGTCGCCCTTCTGGTAGGTGGCGTGCGCCCGCTCGGCCGAGGGGCCGAACATGATCAGGTCGGTGAAGTACGGCTCGACCTCGTGGAAGTTGCCCTGTTCGTCGCGCTCGGCGTCCTGGTGGAGGCCGACGCGGGCGTAGAAGCGGGCGTCGCCGTACCGGGTGAAGGACAGGGTCGGGTCGGATGCGATGAACCCGGACACGCCGGGCTTGGTCGGCATAGGCATACCGAGGTCTCCTCTCAGATCTCGCCCGGCCCTGCGCCGGGTCACACGTCAGGTACGGGCCACAAACCCGCCCGCCCCACTGTCAAGCACCGGGTTTGATGGAGACATCGGAACCTGGAGGAACGGATAGATGGCTGCGCAGCGTAAGTACCCGTTGGAGTTGAAGGATCGTGCGACTCGGTTGGCGGTGGAGGCTCGGCGGGACCCGGCCTCGAAGGTCGGGGCGATCAAGCGGATCGGTGACCAGCTCGGGGTGCATCCGGAAGCGTTGCGGACCTGGGTGAAGCAGGCCGAGATCGACGGCGGGGTGGTGCCGGGAACAGCCTCGGCTGATGCGGCCCGGATCGCTGAGCTGGAGCGGGAGAACCGTGAGCTCCGGCGGGCGAACACGATCTTGAAGCAGGCCTCGGCTTTCTTCGCGGCGGAGCTGGACCGTCCGGCGAGGTAGTCCCCACGGCGGTGAAGGTCGAGTTCGTGGACTCCGTTGCGGAGGAACACGGCGGCGTCCAGCCGGTCTTGGCTGCCCTGGAGGGCACCAGCGCCCAGATCGCGTCGTCGACCTACTACGCCCACAAGTCGCGGCCGGCTTCGGCTCGGTCGGTCCGCGATGGACAGCTGACCGAACAGATCAGGAAGGTGCACGAGGACAACATGGAGGTCTATGGGGCGCGGAAGGTATGGCATGAGATGAACCGGCAAGCCGCCGCCACACCAGGGCAGCAACCGGTGGCGCGGTGCACCGTCGAGCGGCTGATGCGCGCTGCTGGGCTGCGCGGCGTGCTGCGCGACAAGCACCCCCGCACCACCCGGCCGGCCGCCGAGACCGACCGCCCGGCCGATCTGGTCGACCGCGACTTCACTGCGGCCAGACCCAACCAGCTGTGGGTCGCGGACCTGACCTACGTGCGGACGATGTCGGGATGGGTGTACGCGGCGTTCGTGCTCGATGCCTACTCGCGGATGATCGTGGGCTGGCAGGTCGCGACCAACCTCTACACAGATCTGGCGCTCGATGCGCTGCAGATGGGGCTGGGGCGGCGTCAGCGAGCCGGCGAGGACCTGACCGGTCTGGTCCATCACAGCGACCGCGGCGTGCAGTACCGGGCGATCCGCTACTCCCAGCGCCTTGCTGAGGCCGACGCCGTGGCGTCCGTGGGGTCCAAGGGCGACTCCTACGACTGTGAGAAGAATCAGGGGCTGCCTGGCCGGGGTCTGACCCTTGCTTACGACTGGCCGCGGTGCCTTGGCGTTGATCTGTCGGCGCCGGCCAGGTGGCGATCAACGCACACGCCGGCTGGCCGGGAGGGCGGTGACCGAATAGGGGCCTGATCGCCAAACCTGACCCATCACAGTCCTGTCCTACCCGCCCGACCAGCTGGCTCCGACCACCCAGCAGATCAGGAGGGCAGCCATGACCAGCATGACCGTCGAACCCGCCGAGCAGGTAGCCGCCGACGTCACGAGTCGGCAGATCATCATCGGTGTCGACACCCACAAGTACGCCCACGTCGCGGTCGCCTTGGACCACCTCGGCGCACGGCTCGCTGCGCAGCATGTCGCGGCGAACCGCGAGGGATACGCGCAACTCGAGGCTTGGGCCGCCTCGTTGGCCGGCAACGGTCGCGTGATCGCTTACGGCGTCGAGGGCACCGGCAGCTACGGAGTCGGCCTGGCCAGTTTCCTGCGCCGCACCGGCCACCGCGTCATCGAGGTCAACCGCGGTGACCGGCGCGGCCGTCGCAGCAACGGCAAGAGCGACACCCTCGACGCCGAGGCCGCCGCGCGTGCAGTACTCGGCGGCCAAGCGACGGCGATCCCGAAGTCCGCCGACGGCACCGCCGAGATGATCCGACAGATCAAGATCGCCCGGGACACCGCGCGGAAGGCCAGGACCAGCGCGATGATCACGCTCAAGGCGCTGATCGTCACCGCGCCCGCGGACCTGCGCGAGCACCTCGCCGGGACATCCGACAAGGTCCTCATCAACCGGTGCGCCTCGTTGCGTCCGGGAGCGGTGACCTCACCGCCCGCGAGTGCGAAGCACGCGCTACGGACGCTCGCGAAGCGCTACCAAACGCTGGACGCCGAAATCCGCGAGCACGACACGATCCTCGACGACCTCACCCGCGCCCACGCACCCACCCTGCGTGAAGGACTGGGCATCGGCGCCGACACCGCCGCCGAGGTCCTCATCGTCTTCGGCGACAACCCAGAACGCGTTCACTCCGAAGCCGCGTTTGCCAAGCTTTGCGGCACCAGTCCGGTCCCTGCCTCATCAGGCATGACGAACCGGCACCGGCTCTCACGAGCCGGTCACCGCGAAGCGAACGCCGCCCTCTACCGAGCTGTGATCGTCCGGATGAGGTTCCATCAGCCGACCATCGATTACGTCGCCCGACGCACTGCCGAGGGGCTGTCTAAACGCGACATCATCCGGTGCCTCAAGCGTTACCTCGCCCGCGAGGTGTACCAAGCCGTGATGACCGACCACCGCGCCCGCCGGGGCGAGGCGCCACAATGAAGTCTTGACCTATAGGGGCGTCAACGCGATGGCCGAAGCGCTGAACTCGCTGTACAAGGCCGAACTGGTCCGTGGCCCCCGGCAACGCCGGAAGGGCATGTGGGCCGGGATCGATGACCTCGAGATCGCGACCTCGGATTGGGTCGACTGGTACAACCAGCGTCGGCTCCACGGCGAGCTCGGGCACGTGCCGCCGGTCGAGCACGAGGACGCCTACTGGACCGGCATCGCCGCGAGCAAGCCCGCCGACGATGCCGCCTGAAACGGTGTCCACAAGCCGCTCACACGCCCCGGACAACACGGCCTGGGCGACAGAGGAAACCAACCACATCAGTCTCCATCAAACCCGGGGCTTGACAATGTTCGCCTCCGCGTTGCGCCGCCACCAGTACGCCACCTGCTCGAGATCCGTGGTGGCGTCGTAGAAGCCGTGGCTGGTCGCCGGATCCTTCGTGCCCGGCCAGCACGGGAACACTGGGACCCCGGCCCGCGCGTAGATCAGCGCCGCTTCGGGCAGCGACATGCTGCTCGTCTGCTCGAACGGCATCAGGGATGCCTGCTGCTGTGTCATCGCTTTCACCTCCCTGGGATGCGCAGCCCCGGTTCCCACCGATGCGTGGCGGGTCCGGGTCTTGCGACCAGACAGGTGCGGCACGGCGACACCCCCAGGCAGTGGGGCGTCTGCGGTCGCGAGAGGCGGGCCTCCCGCAGAAAACCGGTGTCCTTACCCATTAACGAGCCCCACGGGCGGGCGGCAACCCTTCAGCGGCAAGGTGCGCGACAGAGTCGCAAGGATGCGCGAAACGATGCAGGTCCACCACCGCCAGCCGTGGGTCAGCGGGACAGGTCGGTGTCCCCGGGCCGCGGGCCGGGATCCAGGCGGTGCTCGTCCGGATGCAGGGACTGCTCGCGGGGCGAGGAGGTCGCTGAGCAGGGCGCCCCGTTCGATCAATGTTCCCCCGTCCCCGGCCGCGCGGCCGGTAGCAGCGACCAGCGTGTCGATCCGCTCCACGACCTCCCGCAGGCCGGCATCGGGGATCTCCCGGTCGAAGTCGTCGTCCGGGTCTGCCTGGGCGGCTTCCTCCAGAACGTGGGCGATCTGGTTTAGCACGGTGCTATCTTGCTCGGCGGGCGGGAACGCGGCCGACGCCATCCCCGTGTCCCCGACTGGGCTGCGGCCCACGACGACCCGGAACTCACCCTGCCCGTCCATCCCGGTCGCCTGATACACGCCCGGGATGATCCACCGGTGTGCTTCGGAGGCCTGGCCCTCGTAGATCGGCATTCCGCCCGGCGTGTCCGGGTCCGGGATCGACACCTCCGGGTCCGCGGCGAACAGCATCGCCGCCAGCTCCTGGCGCTGCTCCCGTCCCAGGAATCGGCCCGTCACTGCGGCCGGCTGCTCGAGTAGCTCTCGCAGGGCCGTCACGGCCAGCAGATCCGCGGGGATCCACTCCTGATGGAACTGCGCCGGCAGATATGCCGTCCGCGGGCCGCCCTCCTGCCGGAGCTGCTCGAGGGCCTCGTTCTGCGCCAGCAGCGTCGTCAGGCACTCCTGCTCCCAGTCGGACACCGCGGCCCGGTAGGCGGCATCGTCCACGTTGCCCTGCCGGTCGCGGAACTGCAGACCGTTGGGATACGCGGGCAGAGCATGCCGCTCCATCACATCCAACAGCCCGTCCCGGACGCGCTCGACGCGCTCCAGCAGCTCCGGCAGCCGCGCCGCCGTGACCGCCAGGCCCAGGCACCGGGCCCGCCACTCGTCACACGCCTCGTCATAGCCCTCTTCGTCGAGGGCTCCGCCGGGCGTCCGATAGTCAGCGGGGTCGGGCTCCGGCGGGACGGCATGGCGATTGTGAGCCCGGTACGACACCGGGGTAGGGTAACGATCGTGTTGACCGCGATCCCCGAGCCCAGGCGAAGCATGCGCCGGGTGCCGCTGATCGTCCTCGCGGCGCTGCTGATCGCGGGTCTCCTCGGGATGCACGCCCTGACCAGCGCGCCCATGCCCGCGACTGCCTCCATGGCGTCCTCGGGGCACGCTTCCCCGGCATCGCCCGCCCTCGCGGACCAGGCGACCGCCGCCCCCGCGGCGGCGATGTCCGGGCCTCACGGCACGATGCACGGCTCCGGCGGGTGCGCGGACGCCATGAGCGGCGGCGGCGGGTCCACGTGCGTGTCCGTGCCGACTGGCAAGGACCTTCCGGCCCTCCCGGCACCGTCCGCCGCGAGCCTGCCCCGACCAGTGCTTGCCGCGGCCGCGCCGACGCCGCCGCCCGAGACGCCGCGCCGGCTCGCGCTGACTCACCTGGAGTTGTCGATCCAACGGACGTGAGCAGCCGGGAGCGCCGACGTGGCGCTCCTCGCCCTTCCTCGGCAGGGCCCATGGCTTCTGCCGAGTCCGCGACGGCATCGCGCCCTCGGCGCGCTGGCCCTTCTCAGAGGCCCATGCAGGCCTGCGCATCCGATCACCGTGCTCGTCGACCGCGCCGGCTCGATGCCGTGGCACCGCTCACTATCGACACAGAAGGACATCACCCATGCATTCCGCCCTGAACCGCCGCCAGTTCCTGTCCGTCGGCGCACTGACGCTGACCGCCGCCGGCCTCGCCGGCTGCAGCTCCACCACCAGCAAGACGACCTCGTTCGTCAAGCCCGGCAGCGCCGCGGTCACGGCGGCCGAGGCCAAACGCCGCAGCACCGGGACCGTCGTGCAGCGCGCGCTGACCGCCGAGCCGGTCACCCTCGACTTCGGCGGGAAGACCGCCAAGACCTGGGCCTACCGCGGGGCATCGGCGACCGAGCCATTGCGCGGCAACGTCGGCGACACCCTCAAGGTGGCGCTGACCAACGACCTGCCCGACCCGACCAGCGTGCACTGGCACGGGCTGGCGCTGCGCAACGACATGGACGGCGTCCCGAGCCTCACCCAGAAAGCCGTCCAGCCAGGCGGCTCGTTCGCCTACGAGTTCACCCTGCCCGAGTCGGGCACGTTCTGGTTCCACCCCCACGTCGGCACGCAGTTCGACCGCGGCCTGTACGCGCCGCTGATCATCGACGACCCGAACGAGAAGGCCGACTACGACAAGGAATGGGTCATCGTCCTCGACGACTGGCTCGACGGCGTCACCGCCACGCCCGACCAGGTCCTCGCCGAGCTCGAGAAGGGGATGATGGACCACGGCGGCATTGACATGGGGCCGATGCGGATGGGCAACACTCTGATGGGCGCGACCTCGCCGCTGCTCGGCGGCGACGCCGGCGACGTCTACTACCCCCTCTACCTGATCAACGGCAAGCCCGCCAAGGACCCACAGACCTTCACCGCCAGGCCCGGAGAGAAAATCAGGCTGCGGATCATCAACGCCGGCGGCGACACCGCCTTCCGTTTCGGCATCGCCGAACACCCGCTGACGATCACCCACACCGACGGCTTCCCCGTGAAGCCGCACGAGGCCGAGAGCGTAGTCCTCGGCATGGGGGAGCGCTACGACGCGGTCATCACCGCCGGCGACGGCGCGTTCGCCGTGATCGCCGAGGCCCTCGGCAAGCAGGACCAGGCCCTCGCCGTCCTGCGCACCGGATCCGGCACCGCCCCGACCAAGAAGACCAAGCTCCCGCAGATGAAGACCCCAGCCACCGCAGCCGACCTGAAGGCCGACTCCGTGGTCAGGCTGCCCAAGCGCGGTGTAGACCGGACCCTGGTACTCGAGCTGACAGGGAGCATGGAGAAGTACGACTGGGCGATCAACGGCAAGCGCATGGACATGGACCAGCCGATGCGCGACGCCCTCGGTATCAAGCAGGGCGAGCGGGTCGCGCTCGAGTTCAAGAACTCGACCACGATGTGGCACCCGATGCACCTGCACGGCCACACCTACCAGCACTCCGGCGGCGGGCCCCGCAAGGACACCTCGATCGTCCTGCCTGGCAAGACGCTGCGCGTCGAGTTCGACGCCGACAACCCCGGCAGGTGGCTCAGTCACTGCCACAATCTCTATCACGGCGAGGCGGGGATGATGACGACGATCGCCTACCAGATGTCCTGATCCGCAGCCGACCAACGAGTCGTGTGCCCCGGAGGCGCCGAGTATTCGTCCATAAGGATGGCGCAACCAGCCTGCTGCAACACAGACGAAGGGCGCACCTCCTGGATGTGACGGTCTCGATCAGGGTGATGACGCCCGGGCCGGGCTATCGGTATCTGCTGAACAGCGTGGTCGTCGGCGACGGTGACCGGGACGCGGCCACCGCGCTCACGCGCTACTACGAGCAGTCCGGGACCCCGCCCGGTCGCTGGCAAGGGTCAGGCCTGGCCGGCCTTGAGCAGCCGATCGGATCCGGTGCCGTGGTGTCCGAGGAGCAGTTGAGACGGCTGCTGGGGCACGGGCATGACCCGGTCACGGACACCCCTCTCGGGCGGCCGTTCCGTACTTTCGTCCCGGAGAAGGAGCGCGTGCAGGCGCGCGTGGAGCAGCTTCCGGACTCGCTGAACGGTGATGAGCGGACGGCGGAGAAGGCTCGGATCGAGGCGGAGGAAGCGGCGAAGCCGGTCGCCGCGCCGGTGGCGGGGTTCGACTTGACCTTCAGCGTGCCGAAGTCGGTGTCGACGTTGTGGGCGGTCTCGGATGCGGGCACGCAGGCGCTGATCGCGCAGGCGCATCATGCGGCGATGCGGGATGTGCTGGTGCTGATCGAGCGGGATGTCGCGATGACCCGTGTCGGTGCGGCCGGACCGCGTGGCGCGATCGCGCAGGTCGAGGTCCGTGGGCTGTTGGCCACGGCGTATGACCATTACGACAGCCGCTCGTCGGATCCGCAGCTGCACACGCATCTGGTGATCGCCAACCGGGTCCAGGCGATGCGGGACGGGAAGTGGCGGACGCTGGACTCCCGCGCCCTGCACAACGCAGTCACCGGCTTATCAGAGCATTACAACGCTGTGCTGTCCGACCATCTCGCCCGGGCACTGGAGGCGCGGTGGGAGGCGCGGGAGCGGGGGCCGGGCCGGTCGATGGCGTGGGAGATCGCCGGGGTTCCGCAGGAGCTGATGGATGAGTTCTCCTCCCGCACCCGGGACGTCGAGGAGGCCAAGGACCGGCTGGTCGATGAGTACGTGGCCAAGCATGGCCGCCAGCCGTCGTCGAGGGTGCCGTGGCAGATCCGCCAGCGGGCCACCCTGGAGACCCGGCCTGAGAAGGAGCACCACTCCCTGGCCGACCTCACGGCCCGGTGGCGGGAACGGGCCGCGGCTGCGCTGGAGGCAGATCCGGTGGCCTGGGCGCGGGAGATGCTCGCAGGGAGGGAGTTGGAGCCGCTGCTGCGGGCCGATGACCTCCCGGCGGAGACGATCACGGAGCTCGCGGAGATTGTGGTCGCCACGGTCGCCGACCGCCGCTCGACGTGGCGGCGGTGGAACCTCCACGCCGAAGCGGTTCGGCAGTCCATGCCGTGGCGTTTCGCCTCGGCCGAGGACCGTGACGCCATCGTCGGGATGATCACCGATGCCGCCGAGCAGGCCTCCCTCGCCCTGACCCCGCCGGAGTTCGCCTCCACGCCGGAGCGGTTCCGGCGCTCGGACGGATCGAGCGCGTTCCGGTCTCGGCACGCGACCGTGTACTCCTCGACGGACCTGCTCGAAGCCGAGGACCGGCTCCTCGCCGCCTCCGGCAGCCGCGCGGCACCGACCGTCAGGCTGCAGGCGCTTGAGCACGCGGCCCGCACCCCAGCGGCGCGGGGTGAGCCGGTGCTGTCGGTGGATCAGGAGCAGGCGATCAGCCGGATCGGGGTCTCCGGCCGTGTCCTGGACGTGTTGGTCGGCCCGGCTGGATCCGGGAAGACGTCGACGATGAAGGCCCTGCGCCGCGCCTGGGAGACCGAGCACGGCGCGGGCAGCGTGGTCGGGCTCGCCCCGTCGGCCGCCGCCGCAACAGTGCTTGGTGAAGACCTGGGGATCCAGACGGAGAACACGGCGAAGTGGCTGTTCGAGCACCGCCGCGGCGCCTGGGACCTGCAGGCCGGGCAGTTGCTCATCGTCGACGAGGCCTCGCTGGCCGGCACGCTCGCCCTGGATCAGCTCACCGCCCACGCGATGGAGGTGGGGGCGAAGATCCTCCTGGTCGGCGTACCAGCTCTCCGCGGTCGATGCCGGCGGAGCGTTCGGTCTGATCGTCCGCGACCGGCCGGACGCGGCGCGTCTGGCCGAGTTGCACCGCTTCCGCCATGCGTGGGAGAAGCGCACCTCCTTGGCGCTGCGGCTCGGCGATGCCGATGCGATCGATGAGTACATCGCCCAGGATCGGGTGCATGACGGCGACTACGACGACATCCTCGAGGAGGCCTACCAGGCGTGGCGGACCGATCAGCGAGCGGGCAAGGCGTCGCTGCTGATCGCGGAGACCATCGACACCGTCTCCGCCCTGAACGCCCGCGCCCGCCTCGACCGCATCGCGACCGGCGAGGTCGTCGACGAGCCCGGCGTGACCCTGCACGACGGGAACCACGCCTCCCGCGGGGACGTGGTGGTCACCCGACGCAATGAGCGGCGGCTCGCGCTCGGCCGGGGCTGGGTGAAGAACGGCGACCGATGGATTGTCACCGGCACCCGGGAGGACGGATCGGTCACCGTGCGCCGCGAGAACTCGAAATGGCGCACCACGGTCACGCTGCCGACCTCCTATGTCGCCGACGAGCTTGAGCTTGCCTACGCAGTCACCTCTCATCGCGCGCAGGGCTCGACTGTAGACACCGCGCATGCGATCGTGCATTCCCCGGAGATGACCCGGGAGAGCCTGTACGTGTCGATGACCCGCGGCCGGGAAGCCAACCACGTCTACGTCGCCACCGACCAGGCCCACCTCGAGCAGCACCAGTACCGCGATGACCTGGAGATGAGCGGCCGGTCGGTGCTGTACGGGATCGTGCAGCACACCGGGGCTGAGGTCTCCGCGCACGAGATGATCGAACAGGAGCACGAGGACGCCTCCTCGATCGCCCAGCTCACTGCCGAGTACGAGACCATCGCCGTCGAAGCCCAAGCCAACCGGTGGCTCACCGTCCTCACGCGGGCCGGCCTCACCGGCAACCAACTGACAGAGGTGGCAGATGCGGAGTCCTTCGGCGTGCTCTCGGCCGAACTGCGCCGCCTCGAAGCCTCCGGCCACGCGGTCGAGCAGCTCCTGACCGCGGTCGTCCGGGCCGGGAGGCTGGAGCACGTCGAGGACATCGGCTCCCTGCTCCGCAACCGGGTTGCCCGCCTCGCAGACCGCTACCAGCCGGCAGCGCCCCCGCGGCCCGGGCTGATCGCCGGCCTCATCCCACGCGCCCAGGGAACAATGAACCCCGACGACCAGGCAGGATTGGAGGAGCGCGAGGACATGATCGAGCAACGCGTCCGGGCCGTCGTCGACCGCGCCCGTACCCAGCACGAGTCCTGGCTGACCAGGCTGTCGGAGCCGGAGAGCGTCCAGCAGCAGGCGTCGCTGCGGGTGATCGCGGCCTACCGCGACCGGTGGCGCATCACCGGCACCGACCCGCTCGGCCCCGACCCGGACAACGACGCCCAGCGCCTGGACTACCGGCGCGCCAGCGCGCATCTCGAGATCCTCCGCACCGGCACGGACGAGCCCATCGGACACACGCCAGCCGCGCCCAACGCGGGCAGGGACGCACCGCAACGCTGACCGAGAACGAGCCCGCCGAGCTCCCTGCGAGGGGTGGTGGTTGTCGGCGCACGGTCGTATCCTTGATGGTGAGCAGGAACACAGATGTCCGACCCAGCGAATCGCAATCTGGGCGGAAGACCCTCTCGCCATCGGGAGACCCACCAGCACAGGCCTGCGATACGACTACTCGGCTATCCGCCTGTGCTGAAAGAGGCCCGACATGTTCACCGGATTGTGGAACGCTAGCGTCCGCACTCACACCCTGCTGCAGCGATACGCGCCCACCAACCGACTCCTGAACCGGCTACGCACCCGCGAAGGACTGCGCTGGGGCGTACCCGCGATGCTCCTCGGACTCGCGTACCTGGCCGCAGCCGTCGGCTGCGCCGCCCTCGTCCAGGCAGGCTGGACTGGATGGCTTTACCTGCCGTTCCTGCTCTTCTTCTACAACGCCCTGAAGTTCCTCATCTTCGGCCCCTGGAGCCTCGTTCTCCTCGCCCGAGCCCGGCTCCGCGAGCGCCGACAGCGCAAGCACACCGTTCGCGCCGGGGCCTGAACAAGTGGACGGAAGGGCCGATCACGGAGCGGTGTCGCCTCCTACCGCGGGCCAGGAGGTACTCCCATTCCTCGGGGAGTACCTCCCGCATGCCGTCAGCATCGATCCGCCGGACGTCAAGGACGTACTCGTGCTCGCCGCGGGTGGTGTGGAAGCTGGCCAGCACGCTGTCTCGTGGGGCATCCATCTCGTAGATCCGGTGCGTCGTGCCCGCCGCCCATCCCAGGCGGGTCGCGAACCAGTGCGCCCGCTCGAAACTCGTTGTCCACGACAGACCCTGCTCGTAACCCGGGGCGGCTGCCCGGTATAGCTGCAGCGACTCCGGTAGCGCCGCCACAGGATGCAGTTCCGTCTCGTCGAGGAATGTGCCTTCCTCGACGGCCATGTCGAACAGGGTCAGCCACAGGTCATACTCGGCGACTCGGCCAGGCCACTCACACGTCGTCCACGTGTCCTCCAACGCGAGCCGCAGCTCGCCCGGATCCGACAGCAGCCCTGAGCCGACTGCACCGACCAGCAGGCCTGGCTTGTCGTTTCGCCCCGACCTCGCAGAGAGCTCAGACCACCGCACCGACGGCGACGAGTCGGGTAGCTCAGCGACAGGCATCGACGGCCCCTGTCGCCTGTCTCCAGGCATCGCGCGTCCGAACGCATCCCATGCATCCATGTCACCACTCCTTGGCCTGGATCGTCAGCCTCTTCACGTGCCTGTACAGCATCGGAAGTGTGGGGGTCGCGGATCAGCACGTGACTCGCGTCGCAGCCCTGTGGGCTTGGCCTACCCCTTCGTGATCGTAGGTACGGATCTGCCTCCTCGTGTCTGTGGCGTCAGGTTCAACCCGGATCCACCGTCCGGGTATCCCTGATGGCGTGAGACTGGGTTCTTCGGGTGGTTCTGGTTGAGGGCGTCAGGGGGCCGCCGGTCTGTCCGGCTCTTCCACTGCTGGTCCTTGGTCGTGCCCGGTGAGGGCTGGGTGGTCAGGTGGTCGCGCGGCGTGGTGGCCCGCAGGCCATGGCGAACAGCGCTTCCCAGGCGTGTTGCCAGGGCCAGCTGTGGGGTAGGTGCATGGTCAGCCGTCGCGCGGAGTTGGCCATCCGGGCCGGGATCTTGATCAGCTGGTCGCGGATGGTGGCGGTGGTGGCCTTGGCGTGGAAGTCCGAGGCGAGCACTCCGGCGGCGCGGGTGAGGTTGAACGCGATCGCGGCGAGCACCAGCCAGGCACCGTTGGCCGCGAACGAGCCTGAAGGGGCGTGGGCGAAAGGGCCGGAGCGCAGGTCGGCGTGGACCTGCTCGATGACCGCGTGGGCGCGGTGGGCGGCCTCCGCCTCCAGCATGGTCGGCGGGGAGTCGGTGAACACCGCGTGGTGGCGGTAGGTCGCGAACAGTTCGCCCTGCCCGGCAGGCACCGACTTGGGGTTGAGTCGTTTGACCCGGCGCACGATCAACCGGGCGGTCACGTGCTCGGTCTTCTTGCGGGAGGTGAACGCGGTGAACGGTATCTCGGCGACCTCGGCGTCAGAGACCAGCCGGTGCTCGTCCTGGTCCCAGATCGCGTTCGGGTAGTGGATCGGGACCCACGCCGACTCATCGATGGCCGAGATCGCCTTGACGACCGAGGCGTTCATCCGCACGGTGAGCGAGAACCGGGCGCCGGCCCGGCGGGCTGCGGCGACCACGGCGTGGCCGTAGAGGGCGGAATCGCCGCGCAGGACCAGCAGGCCGCTGGCGCCGGCGGACCGGCTGACCGCGGCCGCGTCGGACACGAACTTGGCCGCGCCGCGCGCGGAGTTGGTGTTACCCCGCCGCAGCCGGGTACCCACGATCACCGGCGCGGCCACCGGGGTGGACAGCGTGGCGATCAACGCGTTCAGACCCTTCACCTTGGAGTAGCCGTAGCCCACGCCCTGCTTGGCGTAGCCGTGGGTGGCCTTGATCGTGTCGTCGATGTCCAGGTAGGCGATCTGGTCGGCGCCGGCCAGCACCGGCGCGTGGGTGGTCAGCCCGGTCGGGAACCTCGAGGCGACCGCGTCCAGCTGCCGCACGTGCCCGAAGGTGAACGTGCGCAAGAAGGTGCCCAACGTGGACGGTGCCCGCGCTCCGGTGAACAGCCGGTTCATCCCGCCGTGGCGCAGCAGGTCCATGTCATCGATCGAGTCGGCCCCGGCGACCATCCCGGCGACCAGCGCCGGGACCTTCAGGTGCGCGTTCGCGCTGCCCGGCTTGGTCAGCGTCAGATGCTCGGTCACCAGGTCCGCCAGGCCGGCGCGTTCGGCCAGCGCCAGGGCTGGGGCCAGCCCGCCGTAGGCAACCAGGTTGGGGTCATCGAAGACCGCCCAGAGGTTGTGAGAGGATCGCATCTACCGGATGGCCCTTCTTGCTCGGTGAACTGGAACATTTGACAGTCCCAATTCTCCCCGATCAAAGGGGCATTCGGCCGTTCCGACTCACCCAACCACCCACGTTACCGCCATTCGATCGGTGGATCCGGGTTCAATAGAAAGGGAGTCCCCGGCCGCGCAGAAGGACGATCGGGCAGCAACGGAGGAGGCTCCGGACGGCGCCGCAGCAGAGCCCTCACTGCTCAGTGGCGGCCTTCCGCAACCTTGCAGCGATGTCAACGGACGCCTGAACGGCCGGCGGTCTTCGTGTGCTCCCACACCGTCATCCGATGGATGTTGAACCGCTTGGCTATCGATAGCACGCTCTCCCCGTTCTCCCGAGCAGTTTGAATAGCCTCTACTTCCCTCGCCGTCAGCGGTGTTCGATTACGTCTACTAGGGTTCGAGATCACCCCAGGCTCCCACTCCTCGACAGCGCGAGGCGCATCCGAACCGACTCGATCGCCCTGCTCCCACGCGGAAACCAGGCGATCCAGCCGCCGCTGGGAGTTCCGATTAGGTCCACCACCGGCCACCAGGTTCTGGCACAGCCCTCGTCCGCGCTTTCCCGGCGCCCGGCGGGGGCTGGCGTTCATGTACCAGGTAGTCGTGCTGAAGTGTCGCTCTGCACGGCACATTTGCTGGGTACGGCGACGAGGTGACGTGACTACCTGGGAAATGGTCGCCCGGCGGGCCCGAGCCAGGCGCGCCCCGAGCGTCGATCCCGCGGGGGCGAACGGAGGCGCCTCAGGGGAGGATCGCGTCGACGTACCCGCCGTCGACCCGCAGGGCACCGCCGGTGGTGGCCGAGGCGAGGGGAGAGGCGAGGTAGGCGACCATGTTCGCGATCTCCTCGGGCTCGATCAGCCGCTGCAGCAGCGACTGCGGCCGGTGCAGGCGCATGAACTCCCGCTGCGCCTCCTCCCAGGGCAGGTCGCGGTCGACGAGCTGGTAGACGAACTCCTCGACGCCGGGTGTGTGCGTGGGGCCGGCGATCACCGAGTTCACCGTCACGCCCGTGCCCGCGGCCGCCTTGGCGAAGCCGCGCGAGACGCCGAGCAGCGCGGTCTTGGAGACGCCGTACTGGATCATCTCCGCCGGCGTGACGATGGCGGAGTCGCTGGCGATGTTCATCACCCGGCCCCAGCCGCGCTCCATCATGCCCGGCAGCACGAGCCGGGTCAGGCGGGCGGCGCTGAGCACGTTCACCTCGAAGTAGCGGCGCCACTCCTCGTCGCTGATCTCCAGCGGGTCGACCGCACCGAAGATGCCGAGGTTGTTGACGAGTACGTCGACCCGGCCGGAGGCCTCCACCAGCTGCTCGGCACCGCTGTCGGTGGCGACGTCCGCGGCGACGCCCATCAGGTCGGCGTCGGGCAGCTCGTCGCGCAGCCGCTCGACGGCGTCGCCGACCGAGCCGTCGGAGCGGCCGTTGACCACGACCCGGGCCCCGGCCTGGGCCAGGCCGCGGGCGATGGCGAAGCCGATGCCCCCGGTGGAGCCGGTGACGACGGCGGTCCTGCCTGCGAGATCGATCCTCATGGCGCCAGTCTGGCAGCCGGACTCAGGTGATCGTCAGGCCGCCGTCGACCGCGATGGTCTGCCCGGTGACGTAGCCGCCGGCGGGGGAGGCCAGCCAGACCGCGGTGGCGGCCAGCTCGTGCGGCTCGCCCTTGCGGCCGGCGGGGATGCGCAGCTCCATGTTGTCCAGGTAGCCCTCGGGGTACTGGTCGGTCATCTCGGAGCTGAAGAAGCCCGGCGCGATGGCGTTCACCCGGATGCCCTTGCGCCCGGTCCACTGCTGGGCCAGGTCGCGGGTCAGACCGACGAGCGCGGCCTTGGAGGCGGAGTACGCCGCCTGCGGCAGCCCGGCGGTGGTCAGCGCGAGCACGCTGGAGATGTTGATGATGCTGCTCTCCGGCTCCATCACGCGCCCGCACGCCTGCGCCATCCAGTAGCAGCCGTTGAGGTTGACGTCGACGACCTCGCGGAACTGCTCGGGGGTCTCGCGGGTGGCGGGTACGGCGGTCCCGACGCCGGCGTTGTTGACGAGCACGTCGACCCGGCCGAACGCGGTGAGCGCCTCGTCCACCAGCCGCTGGCAGTCCTCGGGCTTGGCGACGTCGGTCGGGACGGTGTGCACCCGCCGGCCGATCGAGCGGACGGAGTTGGCCACCCGTTCCAGCTTGTCCTCACGCCGGGCACCGAGCACCACGTCGCAGCCGGCCTCGGCGAAGGCGTGCGCGAACGCGACCCCCAGCCCACTGGAGGCGCCGGTCACCACGGCGACCTTGTCGTCCAGCCGGAACATGTCGTTGATCCCCATGACCCGACACTAGCCAGCGACGTCGGCGAGGTCGCGGCGGGGGAGCGTGCGCACCGAGCGGGAGCACAGCACCAGGAGGCAGATCGCGGCGTAGGCGACGCCGGAGGCGACCAGCACCGGCGCCATCCCGAGCCACTCGCCCAGCGGACCGTAGGCGATCTGGCCGAGCGGGATCGCGATGATCGAGCCGAGGTAGTCGTAGGAGAAGACCCGGGAGAGCATCTGCTCGTCGACGTTCTCCTGCATCGCCAGGTTCCAGCCCAGGCTGAAGACCTCGATCCCGGCACCCGCGACGAACGCGGTGACGACGAGGACGGCCAGCCTCGGGTCGAGGCCGAGGATCAGGATCGGCAGCCCCGCCGCGGCGATGCAGGCCATGCCCCACAGCAGCGGTCGCTCCAGCCGGACGCGCAGCAGCACGACGCCCATCGCCACCAGCCCGAGGGCCTCGGCGGAGAGGACGTAGCCCCACCCCTGGCGCCCGATCGTGTCCTCGGCGACCACCGGGCCGAGGGTGAGGAAGGCGCCGGCGTGGATCGCGTTGAGCGCGCCGAAGGCCAGCACGACGGTCCACAGCCAGCCGGTGGTGCGGAAGAAGGTCCAGCCCTCGCGCAGCTCCGCGACCATGCTCGTGGTCGCCCCGCGCTCGCGGGCGGGCAAGCGCACCGGGACCAGCAGCAGCGCGGAGACCAGCCACGTGCCCGCGTCGATGGCCAGTGCCCACCCCGGGCCGAGGGCCACCACGATGAGTGCGCCGACGGTGGGGCCCAGGACGGTGAGCCCGTTGCGGCTCAGGGAGAGCAGGGTGTTGGCCGGCTGGAGCTGGCTGCGGGGCACCAGCTGGACCACGACGCTCGCCATCGCCGGCATCCCGGCGGCCGAGACGGCGCCCTGGACGGCGGCCAGGGCGGCCAGCGACCACAGCTCGGCCCGCCCGGTGAGCACCAGAGCCGCGATCAGGCCCTGGGAGAGGGCGCTGGCGAGGTTGGAGACCTGCAGCACCAGGGTCCGCGGGAGCCGGTCGGAGAGCACCCCGCCCCACAGCATCAGCAGCACCATCGGCAGGGTGCGCGCGGCGAGCACCAGGCCGAGGTCGGTGGCGGTCGCGCCGGGCAGGTCGAGCACCGCGAAGGTGAGCGCGATGCTGGCCATCATCACCCCGAGGGTGTTGACGAACCGGGAGGCGAAGTACCACGCGAAGCCGGCCTCGCGCAGCGGGGCCAGGGCCGAGGACCAGGTCACGCGTCGTCCCCCATCTCGAACGCGGTGACGGTGGCGCTGATGTGCACCGTGCCCTCGGTCCCCGCCGGCCGGGCCTGCTCGTGCAGGCGCGCCATCGCCCGGTTGAGCAGGTCGACGTACTCCTCCCAGGCCTCGGTGGAGACCCACGCCTCGAGATCGGAGGCGTGGGCGCGACCGCCCGGACGGCGGTAGTGGGCGCTCCGGCGGAGCACCTCGCTGTGTGCCGCCTGCGCCCATGCGGCGAGGTCGGGGGCCCCGGCGCTCGGCGACGGGCTGCGGACGTCGAAGTCGGTGTACCGGTAGCGCTTGGCCACGCCGCCGCGCACCTTGCTCTCGGACTCCACCTCGACCTCGCCGGCCTCCAGCAGCCGGCGCAGGTGGTAGGAGGCGTTGGCGTGGGTGATCTCCAGCCGCCGGGCCACGTCGGCGGCGCTGAGTGCCTCGCTGGTGAGCAGCGAGAGGATCTGCAGCCGCAGCGGATGCGCCACCGCCCGCATGCGCAGCATCGACCGATCGGCCTCGTTCCGCTCGCTCATCGACCACCCTCCCAAAGAACTGTTGGGGAGAGTGTGGAGGACACGTGGCACCACCGTCAAACGAGTGTTGGGGAGTCGATGGCCGGTGTTCCCGGCAGGCGACCCTGACTCGACCCTGAGCGACCCCCGGAACGGGAGGAAATCGCCGCTCGGCATGGTTGAGTGGACATCACCGCAGCAGGGGGCTGCGGATCGAGGAGGAGCGATCATGAGCCAGTACGACTACGACCCGGAGTCGCCCTACCGCGAGCCGTACGGATCCTCGTCCTACGGCTACCCGTCCTACGGGCAACAGCCCTACGACCAGCCGTACGGCGGCTATGCCCAGCCGACCATGTCGCCGAGCGAGGAGCGCACCTGGGGCATGCTCAGCCACCTCATCGCGATCGCCGCGATGGTGCTGTCCATGGGCCTCCTGGGCTTCGTCGCCTCGCTCGTCGTCTACCTGGTCTACAAGGACCGGGGCCCGTTCGTGCGCGCCCACGCGGCCAACTCGCTCAACGTGCAGCTGACCATGCTGTTCTGGCTGATCCTCTCCCTCCCGCTGATCCTGCTGCTCGGGCTCGGCCTCCTGGTCATGATCGCCGCGCCGATCGTGGCGTTCGTCCTGCACCTGATCGGCGCGATCAAGGCCAGCAACGGCGAGTGGTGGGACCCGCCGCTGACCCCGCGCATGGTGCGTTGAGGTCTGCCACGCCGGCTGAGTGCGGGCTGAGTGATCGCCGCGGGCGGGGAGGGTGGCATCCTCGCTCCGTGGGCTAGGATGACCTCGTGTTCCGGACGCTGCTTCTTCCCCAGCCGCGCTGACGTCCACGTCGCGCGGCCGCCCCTCCCTGCGAGGGGCTTTTTCATGTCCGAGACGCATCACCCCACCGGCACGACGCAGGAGAACACGAGATGACCGAGCAGGCGACCCCGGCGACCGAGGCGGCGGCGTCCTACGACGTGCACGCCGTCGAGGCCAAGTGGCAGCCGGTCTGGGACGAGCTGCAGCCCTTCCGCGCGGACGACGACTCGCCGCGGGAGAAGCGCTACGCCCTCACGATGTTCCCCTACCCCAGCGGCGACCTGCACATGGGCCATGCCGAGGTGACGGCCCTGCACGACGTGATCGCGCGCTACTGGTGGCACCGCGGCTTCGAGGTGCTCAACCCCATGGGTTGGGACTCCTTCGGTCTGCCCGCGGAGAACGCCGCGATCCGCAACGACGAGCACCCCGCGACGTACACCTATGCCAACATCGAGACGCAGTACGAGTCGTTCAAGAAGTACGCCGTCTCCTTCGACTGGTCGCGCAGGCTGCACACCTCCGACCCGGAGTACTACCGCTGGACGCAGTGGCTGTTCCTGAAGTTCCGCGAGCGCGGGCTGGCCTACCGGAAGAACTCGCCGGTCAACTGGTGCCCGGTGGACCAGACGGTGCTGGCCAACGAGCAGGTCGTCGACGGGCACTGCGAGCGCTGCGGCGCGGAGGTGACCAAGCGCGAGCTGACCCAGTGGTACTTCCGGATCACCGAGTACGCCCAGGAGCTGCTGGACGGGCTGGACGAGCTGGCCCCGACCTGGCCGGACCGGGTGATCACCGCCCAGCGCAACTGGATCGGCCGCTCCGAGGGCGCGCACGTCCGGTTCGAGATCGAGGGGCGCGAGGAGCCGATCACCGTCTACACCACCCGCCCGGACACCATCTTCGGTACGACGTTCATGGTGGTCGCGGTCGACTCGGCGCTGGCCGCCGAGCTGGTGACCGACGAGCAGCGGCCGGCGTTCGAGGCATACCGCGACGAGATCCGCAAGGAGACCGAGATCGAGCGGCTGGCCAGCGACCGGCCCAAGACCGGCGTGGACCTGGGCGTGCAGGCGACCAACCCCGTCACCGGCGAGCGGATCCCGGTGTGGGCGACCGACTACGTGCTGGCCGACTACGGCACCGGCGCGGTGATGGGCGTGCCCGGCGGCGACCAGCGCGACTGGGAGTTCGCGACCGCGATGGGGCTGCCGATCGTGCGGACCACGGAGCCGCCGGCCGACTTCGACGGCGACGCCTACGCCGGCGAGGGGCCGGCGATCAACTCGCCCGCCGCGGGCATCGACGCGCCCCTGGACATCAACGGGCTGGGCGTCGACGAGGCCAAGCGCGCGACCATCGAGTTCCTGGAGTCCGCCGACCGGGGCACCGGCGCGGTGAACTTCCGGCTGCGCGACTGGCTGCTGAGCCGCCAGCGCTACTGGGGCGTGCCGATCCCGGTCGTGCACTGCCCGACGTGCGGCGAGGTGCCCGTGCCGGAGGATCAGCTGCCGGTGGAGCTGCCGGCGCTGCGCGGCGCGGACCTCAAGCCCAAGGGCGTCTCACCGCTGGCCGCCGCCGAGGAGTGGGTCAACGTCGACTGCCCGCAGTGCGGCGGCCCGGCCAAGCGGGACTCCGACACGATGGACACCTTCGTGGACTCCTCGTGGTACATGTTCCGCTTCGTCTCGCCGAACGACAACACCCAGGCCTTCGACCCGGCGAAGGCGAACGCCTGGATGCCGTGCGACATCTACGTCGGCGGTGTCGAGCACGCGGTGCTGCACCTGCTCTACGGTCGGTTCTTCACCAAGGTGCTGGCCGACATGGGGCTGGTCGACTTCCGCGAGCCGTGGTCGGCGCAGCTCAACCAGGGCGTGGTGATCAACGAGGGCGCCAAGATGTCGAAGTCCAAGGGCAACGGCGTCAGCCTGGGGGAGCAGCTCGCGACGTACGGCGTGGACGCCGTCCGGCTGACCCTGGTCTTCGCCGGCCCGCCGGAGGACGACATCGACTGGGCCGACGTCTCGCCGTCCGGGTCGCTGCGCTTCCTGCAGCGGGCGTGGCGACTGTCGGGCGACGTGACCTCCGAGCCGGGCGCCGACCCCGCCGAGGGCGACGTGGAGCTGCGCCGGGTCACCCACCGGACGGTCGCGGATGCGGCCACCCTGGTGGAGAGCTACCGCTTCAACGTGATGGTGGCGCGGGTGATGGAGCTGGTGAACGCCACTCGCAAGGCGATCGACTCCGGTGTGGGCCCCGCGGACCCGGCGGTGCGGGAGGCGGCCGAGGCGGTCGCGATCCTGCTGTCGCTGGTCGCGCCGTACACCGCGGAGGAGATGTGGGAGCGGCTGGGCCACGAGCCCACCATCGCGCGCACCGGCTGGCCCGAGGTCGACGAGTCCCTGCTGGTGCAGGAGTCGGTGACCTGCGTGGTCCAGGTGCGCGGCAAGGTGCGGGCCCGGCTGGAGGTCGCCCCGGACATCTCCGAGGCCGAGCTGGAGGCCGCCGCCCTCGCCTCCCCGGACGTCCAGCGCGCGCTGGACGGTGCGGAGGTGCGGAAGGTGATCGTGCGGGCCCCGAAGCTGGTGAATCTCGTCGTCTGAGGCCCGAGAGCGAGGTACGAGCGGGTCGGGCCGAAGCGACCATCGAACTCGTCGTCTGAGGCGCGAGAGCGAGGTACGAGCGCGAGCGTCGCATGCCGTGACGAGGGTGGCCGGGTAGCCTGCCCGACGTGCCTGTCGCCGTCGTCACCGACTCCTCTGCCAACCTGCCCGACGAGGTCGCGGAGGAGCACGGCATCGTCGTGGTGCCGTTGCAGGTGGTGATCGGCGCGGACACCTACGACGAGACCGAGGAGAGCGCGACGCCGGAGGCCGTGGCCGAGGCGCTGCGCGAGTTCGTCCCGGTCTCCACTTCGCGGCCGGCGCCTCAACGCTTCGCCGAGACCTTCGAGCGGTTGGCGGCGGAGGGCTACGACGCGGTCGTGGCGGTGCATCTCTCCTCGGAGATGAGCGGCACGCTCGAGGCCGCGCAGCTCGCCGCGAAGGACGCGCCGCTGCCGGTGACCGTGGTGGACACGCGCCAGGTCGGCATCGCCACGGGGTACGCCGCCCTCACGGCGGCCGAGCATGCCGCGGCCGGCGAGCCCGCCGACGTGGTGGCGCGAGCGGCGCGGGAGCGGGCGGATGCCGCGACGTCGCTGTTCTACGTCGACACGTTGGAGTACCTGCGCCGCGGCGGCCGGATCGGGGCCGCGGCGGCCCTGGTCGGCGGCGCGTTGGCGGTGAAGCCGCTGCTGGAGATCCTCGACGGCCGCGTGCAGACCAAGGAGAAGGTGCGCACGGCCGGCAAGGCCCTCGCGCGGATCGAGGAGCTGGCCGCGGAGGCCTCGGGCGATCAGACCGTGGACGTGTGCGTGCTCCACCTGGCCAGCCAGGCACGTGCCGAGCAGCTGCGCGACGACCTCTCCGAGCGCCTGGCCGAGCAGCTCGAGGGCCGACCGGTGTGGTGCGGGGAGCTCGGGGCAGCGCTCGGCGCGCACGTGGGACCGGGGATGGTCGCGGTCTGCGTCGCCCCGCGGGTCGCGTCGTTGTCCACAGCCGGCTGAGCCGGCCCGGTTATCCACAGGCGCCCGCCGGGGGCCTGTCGGTGGACCGCGCGGATGCCTACGTTCGTGGGCATGCGAACCCAGTCCGATGCGGCCGCCCGGCGGCTGGCCCAGCTCACGGCGGAGCTCGAGGCCGTGCGCGCGGCGGAGGGCCTGGAGGCCGCGGGCCCCGTCGACGCGCCGGAGGACCCGTGGCGCCCCCGTGACGATGCGCCGGCCCCTCGTCCGCTGCCTGTGCCGGGCCGCCATGCCTCGCGGCGCGAGGAGCCACGGGCGCGCGCGTTGCTGCCCGAGGGCCTGCGCGGCCGGGTCGGCGTCCAGCCGGCCCACCTCGCCGTCGTGGCGGTGCTCGTCGCCGTGGGGGTCGCCGTCACCGCCTGGTGGGTGGTGCGGGCCGACGGGACCGAGGTGGCCCCGTTGGCCGTGCGGAGCGCGCCGGCGGCTGCGTCCGCGTCGCCGCCCGCGCCCGAAGGGGCGCCCTCCGCGGCTGCGCCCACCGCACCGGTGTCCGGGACGGCCACTCCGGGCGCCACCGGTGTGGCTGACGGCGCCTCCGAGGTCGTGGTCGACGTCGCGGGCAAGGTGCGCCGGCCCGGCATCGTGGTCCTGCCGCCCGGCTCTCGGGTCGCCGATGCGCTGGAGCGTGCCGGAGGGACGCGGCCGGGGGTGTCGCTGACCTCGCTCAACCTGGCCCGCGTGCTCGTCGACGGCGAGCAGATCCTCGTGGGGATCCAGCCGGCTCCGGGGGTGGCCGCCTCCGCGGCGACGGCTCCGGGCAGCACCCCATCGGGGTCCGCCGGCGAGCTGGTCAACCTCAACACGGCCGACGCGACCCAACTGGAGGAGCTGCCGGAGGTGGGGCCGGTGACCGCCGAGGCGATCATCGCCTGGCGCACGGAGAACGGCGGCTTCACCGCGGTCGAGGAGCTCTTGGAGGTCGACGGGATCGGGGAGAAGACGCTGGCCACCATCGCACCGCATGTCACCGTCTGACCCGTGCGCCCGGAGGACGCGGACGCCGCGGCGGACCTCCGGATGCCGGCCCTGGGAGCGGCCGCGTGGCTCGCCGCCCTGGCGGTGCTCCAGGGACCGCCCTGGGCAGCCCCACTGCTCGCCGTGCCCCTGCTGCTGGCCCTGTTCTGGGCGGTACGACGCGGGCGCGGTGCCGCGACCGTGCTCGCTGTCCTGGTCGCGGCGGCCGGAGCCGCGACGGTGGCCGGGCTGCAGGTCGCCCGGAGCGAGTCCGGGCCGGTCGCCGCGCTGGCGAGGGACGAGGCGACGATCCGCGGGACCCTCACGATCACCTCCGATCCGCGCCGGGTCACGGGGACCTACGCCGACCTGGTCGTGGTGCGCGGCACCCTGCGCGAGGTGCACGGGCGGGGCCGCTCCTGGCGGGTGCGCACCCCGGTCGTGGTGCTCGCCGACCCCGGCTGGTCCGGCCTCGAGTTGGGGGAGAGCGTGGCGCTGGCCGGTCGGCTGGCGCCCGCCGACGGCGATGCGACCGCCCTGGTGCTCGCCCGGGGGCCGGCGGAGACCGTGGCGCGGCCGGACGTGTGGTGGCGCGCCGCGGCCGCCGTACGCGCCTCCCTGCGCGAGAGCGTCGACGGCCGACCGGCCGCCCAGCGAGCCCTCGTGCCCGCGCTGGTGGTGGGGGACGACAGCCGGGTCGGCGAGGAGCTGGCGACCGACTTCCGCACCACCGGCCTCACGCACCTGCTGGCCGTCAGCGGGACGAACCTGACCCTGCTGGTCGGCTTCCTGCTCGTGCTCGCCCGCTGGTGCGGGGTGCGCGGGAGGTGGCTGCATGTCGTGGGGGCGGCCGGGATCGTCGGGTTCATCCTGCTCGCACGCACCGAGCCGAGCGTGGTGCGGGCGGCCGCGATGGGCACGGTGGGGCTGGTCGGGATGGGGCGCAACGGTCTGCGCCGTGGCACCCGCGGCCTGGGCGTGGCCGTCGTCTGCCTCCTCCTGGTCGACCCGTGGCTGGCCGTCAGCCCCGGGTTTGCGCTCTCGGTGCTGGCCACGGCCGGGATCCTGCTGCTCGCCCCGGCGTGGCGCGACGCCATGGCGCGCTGGATGCCGCGCTGGCTGGCCGAGGCGGTGGCGGTTCCGGCGGCCGCGCAGCTGGCCTGTACGCCCGTGGTCGCGGTCCTCTCCGGCGAGGTCAGCCTGGTCGCCGTCGCCGCCAATCTGCTGGCCGCACCCGCGGTGGGTCCCGCCACCGTGCTCGGCCTGGTCGGCGGACTGGTGGGCCTGGTCTGGCCCTGGCTGGCCTCCGTGGTCGGCATCGGTGCGGGGTGGTGCGTCGGTTGGATCGCGCTGGTCGCCGACCTGGGCGCGGGGCTGCCCACGGCGTCGATCGCCTGGGGCACCGGCCCCGTCTCGGTCGCGTTCCTGTGCGGGCTGTGCTTCCTCCTGGCGCGCCTCGCCCCGCGGCTGCTCCGGCACCGAACCAGCGGGCTCGCCTGCCTGAGCCTCATGGTGCTCCTCGTCCTCATCCGGCCCCCGACCCCCACCTGGCCGCCGGAGGACTGGGTGGTCGCCGCCTGCGACGTCGGGCAGGGCGACGCCGTCGTGCTGCGCGCCGCGCCCGGCCAGGTGGTCGTCGTGGACACCGGTCCGGAGCCCGCGCCGCTCGCCGACTGCCTGCGCCGGCTGGACGTCCGTGCCGTGCCGCTCCTGGTGCTCAGCCACTTCCACGCCGACCACGTGGGCGGACTGGCCGGTGTGCTGGGGGAGTACGACGTGGGGGCGGCGCTGGTCAGCCCGCTCGCCGAGCCGGCCGGCGAGGCCGCCGAGGCGCGGGCCGCGCTCGCGGGCCGCGGGGTCGCCGTACGCGCTCCGGCGGTGGGGGAGCGGCTGCAGGTCGGTGAGGTGTCCCTGGAGGTGCTCGGCCCCGAGGGCGGATCGGCGGCAACGGCGGGCTCCACCGACGGCGAGGGGAGCGCGGCCAACGACGCGAGCGTGGTGCTGCTGGCCCGAGTGCGCGGGGTCCGCATCCTGCTCACCGGCGACATCGAGCCGCCGGCCCAGGCGGACCTGCTCCGGCGCCATCCCGGCTTGCGCGCCGACGTGCTCAAGACACCGCACCACGGCAGCCGCTACCAGGATCTCGACCTGTTGCTGGGGCTCCGTGCCCGGGTGGTGCTGACCTCGGTCGGTGCGGACAACGACTACGGCCATCCGGCCCCGGAGACGCTGCGGCCGCTCGGCGCCACCGGGGCGACCCTGCTGCGCACCGACCGGGGCGGCGACCTGCTGGTGCTGGAGGACGACGGGAGGCTGCTGGTCCGCACCCGGGAGTGACTCCGGGGAGTGTCGGTGCCGTGTGGCAGGCTGCGAGGCATGGCAGGTCCGCGGGCATCCGACGTTCTCGGCCGGGTCACCCTGGTGACCGGCAAGGAGGAGTTCCTCAGCGAGCGCACCGTCACCGCCGTCAAGCGCGCGGTCCGCGAGCACGACCCCGAGGCGGAGGTCTCCGAGACCACGGGCTCTGAGCTCTCCCTGGCCACCCTGGGCGAGCTGTCCGCCCCGTCGCTGTTCTCCAGCACCCGCTGCGTGGTGGTGCTGGGCCTGGAGAACCTGCCCGACGAGAGCGTGGCCGGGCTGGTCGACTACGCGACCGCTCCGGTGGAGGACGTCGCCCTGGTGCTGCTGCACTCCGGGGGACAGAAGGGCAGCGGCACGCTGACCAAGCTGCGCAAGCTGCCCGGGGTCACCGAGGTGAAGTCCACCGAGCTGAGGCCCTCCGAGCTGCCGGGCTTCGTGGCTGCCGAGGTGCGCAGCCACCGCGGCTCGATCGAGCGGGATGCCGCCGATGCGCTCATCACCGGCGTCGGTGCGGACCTCCGGGCCCTCGCGGCGGCCTGCGACCAGCTGGTCAACGACTTCCCGGGGGAGACCCTGACCGCCGAGCGGGTCAAGCGCTACTTCGGCGGGCGTGCGGAGGCGAAGTCGTTCGCGGTCGCCGACGCCGCGTTCTGGGGGCGGCGCACCACGGCGCTGGAGGAGCTGCGGTGGGCGATGGACGCCGGCGTCGCGCCGGTGCTGGTGACCTCCGCCTTCGCCGGGGGAGTGCGCGGGCTGGCCCGCTTCGTCTCGGCCCCGCGCGGCATGCGCGACAACGACCTGGCCCGCGAGGTGGGCGTCCCGCCGTGGAAGGTGCGCACGATCCGCGACCAGGCCCGGGGCTGGGACCCGCAGGCGCTCGGGCTCGCGGTGCGGGCGGTCGCCGAGGCCGACGCGCAGGTCAAGGGCGCCGCCTCGGACGCCTCCTACGCCTTGGAGCGCCTGGTGCTCCGGGTCACCGCGCTGCGCGAGCAGCGCTGAGCGGCTCCCGGTCCCGAGCCCGGACATGCGACGGCCCGGCAGCCATCGCGAGGATGACGGCCGGGCCGGCGGTGAGGATCAGAGCGAGGCGGCGCGCTTGGCGATCTTCGACTTGCGGTTCGCCGCCTGGTTCTTGTGGATCACGCCCTTGGACACGGCCTTGTCCAGCGCACGGCTGGCGTCCCGCCCGAGCGCGACGGCCTTGTCCTTGTCGCCGGCCTCGGCGGCCTCGCGGAACTTGCGGACGGCGGTCTTCAGGCTGGACTTGACCGCCTTGTTGCGCTCGTGGCGCTTCTCGTTCTGCTTGTTCCGCTTGATCTGGGACTTGATGTTCGCCACTGGTGGTGTGCCTTCGTGTCGGGTCGGATGTACGGTGCGACGTCTGGTGGGTCTCGGCCTCCCGCGCAGAGGGCAGGCAGGAATGCCGGACACGCAAGGACGAACGCTACCAGCGGGTCTCCGAGCGGCCCAAATCCCGGTCAGGCCCAGCCGCGACGGGCCGCCAACCAGTCGAAGGCCGCCTCCCCGAGCCAGGCCTGGTGCCGGCGCAGGTGCGGCGACGCGGGCGGCACCCGGTCGTCCGCGGACTTCAGCAGGTAGCCCGCGAGCAGGGCCAGCACCCGGTCGACATGCTCGGCGGGTACGTCGGCAGTGAGGGGACAGCCGGCCAGGTGGGCGTCGGCGTCCAGGCCGTCGCCGTACGCCTCGACCAGCAGCCAGACCGGGTCGATCCAGGCGGCTCCCCGGACGGGGAAGTTCCAGTCGCACAGCCAGGCCTGCCCGCGCTCGCCGAGCAGCATGTTGTCGCCGCGGGCCTCGGTGTGGACGACCGTGTCCCCGGCGGTCACCTCGGCGAAGCCGGCCGCGAGCTCGGCGGCCTCGTCGAGGTGGGGCAGGTCGGTGCGCGTACGTCGCACCCGGCCCCAGTGGGCCGGCCAGCCGGCCAGCTCCTCGGCGACGGTGGCCAGTCGCCACCGTTCCGGGACGGGCGTCAGGGCCTCGGCGCACGTCTCGAGCAGGCCGAGTGCCCGCTGCAGCTCCTCGGCGACCCAGGGACGCCGCGGTGCCCGGCCGTCGACGTACTCGATCCCGAGCACCACCCAGTCCTCGTCGATCCGCCAGCGCAGCGCCGGGGCCGGCACGGACGGGTCCAGCGACGCCAATCGGCGGCCCTCCTCGCGGTAGGCGTCGGCGAAGGGCCGCTGGGCCGCGGTCGAGGCAGCCTTGACGAAGTGTCGCGACCCGTCCGCGCACGTCAGCACCGAGGCGAAGCCCGGGGTGAACCCGGCGTCCTGGGACGCCGCCTCGGCCACGGGGGAGCCCAGCTGCCGCTCCACGGCGGCCCGGAGCTCCGGTGGCAGGTGCTGCCACG
The DNA here is from genome assembly GCF_019931675.1 of Nocardioides rotundus. Taxonomy (GTDB): domain Bacteria; phylum Actinomycetota; class Actinomycetes; order Propionibacteriales; family Nocardioidaceae; genus Nocardioides; species Nocardioides rotundus. Next base: position 2,165,462 of record NZ_CP082922.1, on the reverse strand, counting down.
AGAGCCGCCGGGCCGTACGTCCGTGCGGGACGGGTGCGATCTGGTCGCTCATCGGCGCAGCGTGCGCGCCATCCACTTCGTGGTCCACGGGTTGTCCCGCTGCACCCGCTGCCCGGATCCGGGCGAGTTGACCATCACCCGGCGACCGTTCTTCCAGCCGAGGAAGATCGCGGCGTGGTAGACGCCGCTGGAGTTGTAGAAGTACATGAAGTCCCCGGGACGCATCGCCGACTTGGGGATCTTGCGCATCCACCGAGCCTGGGCGCTGCTGGTGCGCGGCACGCCGGTGAAGCCCTTCTTGTGCGTCGCGAAGTAGATCAGGCCCGAGCAGTCGAAGCGGTCCGGGCCGGCGGCGCCGTAGCGGTAGGGGTCGCCGATCTGGTTGAGCGCGACCTGCTTGGCCTGCTGGATCCGCTCGCCGCGGGTCGCCGCGTCGGCCCGCGGTGCGGTGACCACGGCCAGGGACACCGCGAGCGCGAGCGCCGCCAGGACGGTGACGATGAAGTGAGGCACGCGACGGAGCGCGCCGATGGAGCCGGACATGGGGTTCCCTTCCCGATGCCTGCGGGGTGAGCTGTCGGGTTGGGGCCGGAAGTGCCCCGTCGCACGCGTGCGACTTCACCCCGAGCCCGCGCTGGCCGCGCGGGCGGTGGAACCGGTGGGTCCCCCGCTCCTGCCCTCGTTCGTGATCGGGGGTGAGCCGCGGATCGGGCAGGACTCGGCATGGTCCGCGGCCGGTGAACGATGAAGTTGTCAGCCCCGGGAGCGTAGGCGCGGGGGAGGGGTGCCGCAACCGGATCGGGCGAATCGATACCGGATCGTGGGAGTTGGGTCCGGCGACCGGGGGCATGGGAGGATGGGCCGACCCGTCCGCCGTACTCCCGAAGGGTGCACGTGAGCCTGAAGAACGCGCCGCAGCCCGGCTCGACCGACCCGGCGCTGATCCGCAACTTCTGCATCATCGCGCACATCGACCACGGCAAGTCAACGCTGGCGGACCGGATGCTGCAGCTGACCGGGGTCGTCGACGAGCGCGCCGCCCGTGCGCAGTACCTCGACCGGATGGACATCGAGCGCGAGCGCGGCATCACGATCAAGAGCCAGGCGGTCCGGATGCCCTGGACCGTCCCCGACGGCAACGCCGAGGGCGCCGACCCCGGCACCTACGTGCTCAACATGATCGACACCCCCGGTCACGTGGACTTCACCTACGAGGTCTCCCGGTCCCTGGCCGCCTGCGAGGCGGCGATCCTGCTCGTCGACGCGGCGCAGGGGATCGAGGCGCAGACGCTGGCGAACCTCTACCTCGCGATGGCCGCGGACCTGCACATCATCCCGGTGCTCAACAAGATCGACCTGCCGAGCGCCAACCCGGAGAAGTACGCCGCGGAGCTGGCCGGTCTGATCGGCTGCGACGAGAGCGACGTGCTGCGCGTCAGCGCGAAGACCGGCGAGGGCGTCGAGGCCGTCCTCAACGAGATCGTCAAGCAGACCCCTGCGCCGGTCGGCGACGCGGACGCTCCCGCGCGGGCATTGATCTTCGACTCCGTCTACGACACCTACCGCGGCGTGGTGACCTACGTCCGCGTGGTCGACGGGCACCTCTCCCACCGGGACCGGATCAAGATGATGTCGACCGGTGCGGGGCACGAGATGCTCGAGGTGGGCGTGATCAGCCCCGAGCCGGTCAAGGAGCGCCGGATCGGCGTGGGCGAGGTCGGCTACCTCATCACCGGGGTGAAGGACGTGCGCCAGTCCCGGGTCGGCGACACCGTGACCAGCCAGCACGACGGCGCCACCGAGCCGCTGGGCGGCTACCAGCACCCGAACCCGATGGTGTTCGCCGGTCTCTACCCGATCGACGGCGACGCCTACCCCGACCTGCGCGAGGCGCTGGAGAAGCTGCAGCTCAACGACGCGGCGCTGACCTTCGAGCCGGAGACCTCCGGCGCGCTCGGCTTCGGCTTCCGCTGCGGGTTCCTGGGGCTGCTGCACATGGAGATCACCCGGGACCGGCTTGAGCGCGAGTTCGGCCTGGACCTGATCTCCACGGCGCCCAACGTGGTCTACCAGGTGACGATGGAGGACGGCACCGAGGTCGAGGTGACCAACCCCAGCGAGTTCCCCGCCGGCAAGATCGACGAGGTGCGCGAGCCCGTCGTCCGCGCGACCATCCTCACGCCCTCGGACTACATCGGCGCGGTGATGGAGCTGTGCCAGTCCCGCCGCGGCGGGATGCTCGGCATGGACTACCTGTCCGAGGACCGGGTCGAGATGCGCTACACCCTGCCGCTCGCGGAGATCGTCTTCGACTTCTTCGACCAGCTGAAGTCCCGCACCCGGGGCTACGCCTCCCTCGACTACGAGCCCACCGGCGACCAGGCCGCCGACCTGGTCAAGGTCGACATCCTGCTGCAGGGCGAGCCGGTCGACGCGTTCAGCGCGATCGTGCACAAGGACGCCGCCTACTCCTACGGCGTGATGATGGCCGGCAAACTCAAGGAGCTCATCCCGCGGCAGCAGTTCGAGGTGCCGATCCAGGCCGCGATCGGCGCCCGGGTGATCGCCCGGGAGACGATCCGGGCGATCCGCAAGGACGTGCTCGCCAAGTGCTACGGCGGCGACATCAGCCGCAAGCGCAAGCTGCTGGAGAAGCAGAAGGAGGGCAAGAAGCGGATGAAGATGGTCGGCCGCGTCGAGGTCCCCCAGGAGGCGTTCGTCGCCGCGCTCTCCACCACCCAGCCCGCGGAGAAGTCCGCCAAGTAGGTCGGCTAGGTGACTTCAGTCATCGGCCAGGAGCCGGCGGAGAGCCTCCCGGTGGCGGCGGTAGGCGGCCTTGCCCGCCTTGGTCGCCTGGTACGACGTACTGGCGCCGCGGCCGCGTCCTGACTTGCTGATCCTCAGGTAGCCCGCGGCCTCCAGTGCCGAGGCCTGCTTGGACAGGTCGGAGTCGCTGACGCCGAGGTGGTCGCGCAGGAAGGGGAAGTCGGTGGAGGCGGAGGAGGCGAGCACCGCCATGATCGCCAGCCGCTTGGGTGCGGTGAGGACCGGGTCGAGCTCGTCCAGCGCGGAGCCGCTCGTGGTGGTCACGCCAGCCTCCGGCGTACGGCGGCCACGCCGGCGGCGTACTCCCGCCGGTACCAGACCATCAGGGCCGCGCTGAGCACGCCGGCCAGGACGACCGCGGCGAACACGCTCACCTGAGCACCGACCAGCCAGCAGAGGAGGCCGACGGCGATGACGCCACCCACCAGGACCGCGGTGGATCGGTGTAGCTCCCGTGGCGCGTTGCCGGTGGGCCAGGTGCCGCGGCGGCGGCGCATCCGGGTGATCAGGACCAGGGCTGAGCCGACCAGTGCCAGCTCCACCAGGGCGGCGACCCAGCCGTCGAGGTAGCCGATCGCAGCGGCCAGGATCGCGCCGTACGCCCCGAAGTAGGCGGGGAACCAGGCAGGCGGGGTCGCGTCGTCGATCCACCCCGCGGCCTCGCCGCGCTCGATCTCCCGCATCTGTGCTGTCAACTCATCGTTTTCCATACTGGAAACTTATCGCATCACTTTCCACCTTCGCAAGTGATCGCCACCGCGCCGACTCGGCGGAATCGGGTCAGGCGGAGGCGCGGGTGAGGGTGAGCTCGGTGATCTCGATCCCGAGAGCGGCCTCGACCCGGGCGACCGCCTCGGCCAGCTCTGCCTTGCGCGGGCGGCGGGTCCCGGCGAACCAGGTCACCTCCATCGGGCGACGCTTCGCCGATCCGGTGGCGCGCCAGAAGCCGGTGATCCGGCCGTCGACCAACAGGGCAGGCAGCAGCAGCCCGTTGGCTGAGGACCACAACACCTCGTGATGCGAGCGGGTCACGAATCGGTCCCGGGCCTTGGAGTCGTAGGCGCACAGCAGTGCGTCGAACTCGGGCAGCAGGCGTACGCCGGGCAGGTCGCGCGGGCCCGGCGCGTCCGGCAGGTCGAAGTACGCGCGGTCCAGCGGGCCGTCGTACTGGATCAGACCGGAGAGCCGCTCGACGACCTCGTCCACGGTGCGAGCTGGCAGCCCGGCCCACCATGCGATGTCCTCGCGGCTCGATGGGCCATGGCTGCGCAGGTGAAGCCGGATCAGATCATCCAGCGCGGGCTCGCGCGCCGGCCGTGGCAGCCCGGTGACCTCGGCTGCGGAGCGGTAACCGGGTGCGCCTTGCCCCTCCCAGCCGCCCTTCAGGGGCCGGCGGACCAGCCCGCCGTGACCGATCGCGAGGTACCGGCCCGTGTGCGGGTGCAGCCGGTCCGGGTCCTCGCCCTGTTCGACGAGCCAGTCGTCGAGACGCGTCCGTAGCTCGTCGGGTGTTCGCCACGCGCCGGCGGCATACGCCTCCAGGGAGTCCCACAGATCCTCGGGCGTGCCGCGCTGCAGCCCGAGCTGGCGGAGCCAGTAGACGCGCTGGCCCACTCGGGCGGCGGCATCGAGGCCGCGGTGCTGCGTCGCCGTCGCGGTATGCACCGTCCCGCGCAGGGTGCTGCCCCGGACGACCTCGGCGTCCTCGTAGGCCGCCGTCAGAGCGGCATGGTCGACCCCGCCGCGCGCCGCCAGCGCCAGGAAGGGGGAGCGCGCGGTCTGTGACTGGATCGGCCCGACCCGGTCGAGCAACGCGGACGCACCCAGTGCCTCGGTCGGGAACTGCCGTGCCAGCGCTCTGGCGGCGAGCTCGCCCCAGTCCAGCCGCATGCCCAGCACGGTAGGGCATGGCGCGGAGGCGCCTAGCTCCCAGCCTCCGCATCGTCCTCGTGGTCGTCCGTCGTGAAGGAGCGATGGTCTGCCGGGTCATAGTCCGGCCTGACGCGCAGCCCCAAGGCCAGGAGCGCCTGACGGGAAGGCAGTTGGTCGTCTATCAACCCGAACGGCCTTGTTGACTCCTTGTCCCTCCAGAGCGCACCGGCGAGCTTTCCCTCACGCATCAGGCGAACGACCGTGGCGTGGTCCAGTCCGGTCGCGACGCAGAAGTCCTCCACTCGGATGGCGCCGCGCGAGGGGAGTCGGCCTCGTGCTTCGGTCTCGTCCGGCATGCCTTGATCCTTGCATTCCTTGCGTGAACGCTCAGCGTCGTACGTCAACTGGCGCCGACTCGGGGTGAAGTGGCGCCGACTCGGCGTGGAGAATGGGGTGGGTGCGGATCCCCGACGGCCTGGAGGAGCAGCGTGGGCTCGGCCCCGACTGGGGCGCGTGGCTGGACCGGTTGCCGGCGCTCGCCGATGAGCTGGTCGAGGAGTGGGGGCTGCGGCGGGACGGGCCCGCCCTGCATGGCTACACCTCCCTCGTCGTGCCGGTCCGCGACCGGGAGGGCGAGCGGGTCGTCCTCAAGGTCACCTTCGACGGCGACGACGAGTCCGCGCACGAGGCGCTCGCGCTGCAGACCTGGGGCGGGGACGGCGCCGTCCGCCTGATCCGGGCCGACCCGCGCCGTCGCGCGCTGCTCCTGGAGCGGCTCGGTGAGCAGGACCTCTCCGACCTGTGGGACGTGGAGGCGTGCGAGCTGGTGGCCGGCTTCTACCGGCGGCTGCATGTGCCGTCGCCGGGACGCCTGCGGCTGCTGACGGAGTACGTCGAGCACTGGGCCGACGATCTGGCGGCCCTCGGCTCCGCCGTACCTCTGCCGCGACGCTATATCGATCAGGCGCTCTCGCTCGCCCGCGACCTGGTCGCCGACCCGGCCTCGACCGGCGTCCTGATCCACGGCGATCTGCACTACGGCAACGTGCTGGCCGCCGAGCGGGACCCGTGGCTGGTGATCGACCCCAAGCCGATGAGCGGCGATCCGCACTACGAGCCGGCGCCGATGCTGTGGAACCGGATGGAGGAGCTGGAGGCGCCGACGGCGGTGGAGAGCGTGCGCGACGGGGTGCGACGACGCTTCCACACGCTCGTGGACGTGGCGGAGCTGGACGAGGAGCGGGCGCGGGACTGGGTGATCGTGCGGATGGTGCTCAATGCCGGATGGGCCGTGCAGGACGCCCGGCGTGCCGATCGCGAGCTCAGCGCGCAGGAGCGGCGGTGGATCACCCGGTGCCTGACCCTGGTGAAGGCGGTCCAGTGAACCCGCCCTGGCTCTAAGGCTAGTTAGTCTCTAGAGTTAATGCATGGATCTTCGTCGACCGCCCGACTTCTTCCTGATCGGCGCCCCGAAGGCGGGGACCAGCGCGCTGCACAGCGCTCTGGCCGGTCACCCCGGCCTCTTCCTCAGCCCGGTAAAGGAGCCGAAGTACTACATGTGCGGCGACTCGCCGCCGCCGGCCTACAAGGGCCCGGGCGACGCGCACAGCAACCAGGAGTGGATCTGGCAACGCGAGCGCTACCTCGCTCTCTTCGACGGGGCGCAGGCGGGTCAGCTGCGGGGGGAGAGCACGCCGTTCTACCTCTACCACCGCGACGCCCGCAGGCGGATCGCGGCTGACCGGCCCGACGCCAAGCTGATCGCCGTGCTGCGCGACCCGGTCGACCGGGCGTACTCCAACTGGATGCACCTGTGGATGGACGGGCTGGAGCCCTGCGCCGACATCGTCGAGGCGATCGCCCGCGAGCCCCGACGGGTCGATGCCGGGTGGGCCCCGTTCTGGCACTACTCGCGGCTGGGGATGTATGGCCGACAGCTGGCCGATCTCTACGGCCACTTCCCGCGGGAGCAGATCCTGCTCTTGCGCTATCGCGAGCTGGTGGAGGCTCCCGATGCCACGCTCGGCCGGGTATGCAGCTTCCTCGGGGTGCCGCAGGTCGACGCCCGGCAGATCCCGGCGGACAACTCCCGGCCCTTCGTCCGCGACGGCGTGCGGGCGCGCACCGTCGGACCGGTGATCCGGGCTGGTGCCGCCGCCGGGCAGTTCCTGCCGCCGCAGGTCTGGCGCCGGCTGAGCCAGCCGCTGGTGAACCAGCTGCAGAAGGGCGGAGACCCCGCGCGGCCGAAGCTGGCGCCGGAGCAGCGAACGGCCCTGCTCGAGCCGCATCTGGCCGACATCACCCTCCTCGAGACGCTCACCGGGCAGTCCTTCGAGGAGTGGCGACGGCACCGCGATGGGGAGTCCTTCGCCAGTCGTGCCGCGAGCCGCACCGCGGCTACCGGCTGAGCGAGGTCACCAGGTCGTGCCCCCCGTCGGGGCGGGCGGCCTCGGCGTAGAAGCGGGTCGGCCCGTCCTCCAGGAGTACGGCGGTCACGTAGCGCAGCGCCCCGTCAGAGTGCGGCGAGCCGATCGCCGGCACGGACCGGTCCGGGTGCAGGCCGCCGTCCGCGTCGAGCCGGGCGAGCCCTGTGCGCTCGTGCCAGTTCTCCTCGGCGGTGGCGCGGCCGTCGTACAGGACCGTCAGCGGGTCGTGCGAGAGCACGGCGGTGACCCGGGTGCCGCGCTGGTCCCAGTCGCCTGCCCCCGGTTGGAGCACCGTGCCGTGCCGGTGCCAGGACAGGCCGTCGTCGCTGGTCAGGTAGGCCGTGGACATCCGGTCCTCGTGGCCGGGCTCGGTCAGCGGGTGCTCGCACACCCACATCTCCCACAACCCGTCGCGGACGGTGATCACCGGGTCCTTGACCCCGACCCGATCGTCGCCGGGGAGCACCACCGTGCGGCGGCCCCGGGGCAGGTCCTCGGGGCGATCGGCGTCGAGCGCCTCGATCCACCAGTGCTTGCTGCCCGGCGTGGCGCAGGAGAGATAGAGCCGCCAGCCGCCGTCGGGGCGGCGCAGCACGACCGGCCGCTCGAAGGACTCGGCCCCGAAGTCGTCGCGAGAGACCTCGCAGACCGGGACCGGCGTCACCCCGTCGGGGAGGCGCACCACCTGGGTTGCCACGCCCCTTCCCTCGCTGAGCGGTCGACGCACCCGGTAGGCGAGATAGACCTCGCCGTCGACCAGTGTGGCCGACGCGGCGCCCGCCCAGTTGCCGGGGCCGGGGCCCGGAGCGGGTACGACGACCTCCGCCCGGTCCAGTGCGGGCAGGGGAATGCTGGCGACGTCCATGTCCAAAGTCTACTGAATCGGTGCGATTTGTGCGCACCCGACGCGGCCCGGCGATTCCCTACCGCTGCGTAACGTCGTGATCTAAGTTACTCCGCAACACCTGCCCCGCCGAGGAAATGAGCCGTATGTCCGCGCAGATCGACTCCAGCTTCGTCGACCGACTCCCCGCCAACGTCGCCGTCCAGTTCCTCGACCGGGTGCAGAAGTCCCCCGAGCGCGAGGCCTTCCGCTTCCCGCACGGGGAGGCCTGGGAGTCCGTGACCTGGCAGGAGGCCGGAGAGCTGGTCTCCCGACTCGCCGCCGGGCTGATGGCGCTGGGGGTCGAGCACGAGCAGCGGGTCGGCATCGCCTCGGGCACCCGATACGAGTGGGTCGTGGCCGACCTCGCGGTCATGTGCGCCGGCGCGGCCACGACGACGGTCTACCCGACCACGAACGAGGAGGACACGGCGTACATCCTCGCCGACTCCGAGTGCCAGGTCGTCTTCGCCGAGGACGACACGCAGATCGCCAAGCTGCAGGCGCGGCGCGAGCAGATCCCCTCGGTCCGCAAGGTCGTCGTCTTCGACGGTGCGGCCGACGGCGACTGGATCATCACCTTGGACGACCTCACCAAGCTGGGCGAGGCCTACCTCGCCGAGCACCCGGGGATCATCGACGCCACCGCGCAGTCGATCCGGCCCGACCAGCTCGCCACCTTGATCTACACCTCCGGCACCACCGGGCGGCCCAAGGGCGTGCGACTGCGGCACAGCTCGTGGGTCTATGAGGGCGAGGCGATCCGCGCCCAGGGCATCCTCACCGAGGACGACCTGGAGTTCCGCTGGCTGCCGATGGCGCACTCCTTCGGCAAGGTCCTGATGTCCACCCAGATGGCGTGCGGCTTCCCCGCCGCGATCGACGGTCGGGTGGAGAAGATCGTGGACAACCTCGGGGTCGTCAAGCCGACCTTCATGGGCGCCGCGCCGCGGATCTTCGAGAAGGCACACGCCCGGATCGTCACGATGCAGGCGGCCGAGGGCGGGGCGAAGGAGAAGATCTTCCTCAAGGCCTTCGAGGTCGGCAAGCAGGTCGACCAGCTGCGTCGCGAGGGCAAGTCCGTCCCGCTGCCGCTCAAGGCGCAGCACGCGCTGTTCGACCGGCTGGTGTTCGCCAAGGTGCGTGACCGCTTCGGTGGGCGCGTGCGGTTCTTCATCTCCGGCGCCGCCGCGCTCAACCGCGACATCGCCGAGTGGTTCCACGCCGCCGGCATCACGATCCTCGAGGGCTACGGCCTCACCGAGACCTCGGCCGGCTCGTTCGTGAACCACCCCGACGACTACCGCTTCGGCACCGTCGGTCCGGTCTTCGCCGGCAGCGAGGTGCGCATCGACGAGAACGGCGAGGTGCTGATCAAGGGGCCGGGCGTGATGGACGGCTACCACAACCTGCCCGAGGAGACCGCCAAGACCCTGACCGACGACGGCTGGCTGCGCACGGGCGACAAGGGCGAGCTGGACGCCGACGGCAAGCTGCGCATCACCGGCCGGATCAAGGAGCTCTTCAAGACCTCCGGTGGCAAGTACGTCGCGCCGCCGGCCATCGAGTCGAAGTTCAAGGCGATCTGCCCCTATGCCAGCCAGTTCATGGTGTTCGGCAACGAGCGCAACTTCGTGGTCGCGCTGATCACCCTGGACCCCGACGCCATCGCCGGCTGGGCGGAGGAGAACGGCGTCTCGGGCGACTACTCCGCGATCGTCGCGCACGAGAGGACCCGCGCGATGGTGGGGGAGTACGTCGACCGGCTCAACGCCTCCCTCAACCGCTGGGAGACGGTCAAGAAGTGGGAGCTCCTCGACCACGACCTCAGTGTCGAGTCCGGCGAGCTGACCCCGTCGATGAAGGTGAAGCGCAACGTGGTGGAGACCAACTACCGCGACACCATCGACGGCTTCTACTCCTGACCGGCGCTCCAGCGCTCGGCCTGGGCCCGGCTGAGGGCCCGGTCGACCCGGTCGATGCTGGCCCGGGAGCCCAGGTCGACGCCGTGCGCCCGCGCGCCGCGACGGGCGTCGGCCGAGCGGAGGTCGGGCGCGTGCACCGTCTCGTCGCCGATCGACCCGTCGGCCTCGGCGTAGCCGCGCTGCTGGGCGGCGAGCTCGGTCGCGCTGCTGCGGGCCTGACGGCGGACCGTCCGGGTGACCGCGGTCGTCGTACCCGTCAGCACCGGTGACACGGTCGGGGTGTAGCCGGAGGCTTGGCCCGCGCGGTTGGGGTGGTAGGACTCGACGACCGGGTAGGAGAGGCCGTTGATCCACTCGACGTCGTCGCACACGGCGTGTCCGACGAAGCGGGACGTCGGGTCGGCGAAGCGGACGCCGGCGTTCGTGGCGGCGGTGCGGGTGACGGCGTTGAGACGATCCGCGGTCGCGTTGAGCGCCGCCTCCTCCTCGGGGGAGAACCAGGTCCCGGCGTTGCAGTCCTCGCCGTTGAAGATCCGCGGGTAGCCGGCGACCACGACCGTCGCCTGCGGTGAGCGCGTGCGGATCTTGCCGTAGAGGCCGGTGAGCGCGGACGGGAGCGTGGTGTCGATGTAGCGGCGCGCGCCCTCGATCGCGCCGAAGCAGTCGCTCATCCACGCCGGCTGGGCGCACTCGGTGAGCACGTCGGCGAACCCCGCGTCGTTGCCGCCGACGGACACCGAGACGTAGCTCGTGCCGCTGGTGAGCGCGCCGAGCTGGGTCGCGGCGACGTCGGGGACGGTCGCTCCCGAGCAGGCACGGAAGTTGAGCGCGTAGCCCCGGGCGGCGGCGATCAGGCTCGGATAGGCGTAGGTCGAGCGCAGGCAGTCGGTGCCGTCGTCGATGTAGCTGCGGGTGCCGGTGCCGCTGGAGTAGGAGTCGCCCAGCGCGACGTAGGACGGCGCGGCGGCCTGGGCGGCCGGCATTGCTGTGGCGGCCGCGACGGCGGCGGTGGTGGTGAGGCCGGCGAGGGTGCCGAGCAGAGTGGTACGGCGCACGATGGCTCCTGTCCCGAGACGAGTGTGATGCCGGCCACAGTAGCCGTCCGGGTGCTTGGATGGGAGTCGTGCCGTCCACCCCGCCGCCCGGCGATCCCGCCCCCGCGGACGGCTCGCTCCCGACGGCGGCGCTCGCCGAACTGGGCCGGCGGCCGTTCGGCGTCTACGTGCACGTGCCGTTCTGCTCGGTGCGGTGCGGCTACTGCGACTTCAACACCTACACCGCCGAGGAGCTCGGAGGGGCCGACGCTCCCCGCGGCGCGTCGCGGTCGACGTACGCCTCCGCCGTGGTCGACGAGCTCGTCCTGGCCCGCCGTGTGCTGGGGGACGGTGCGCCCGAGGTGGAGACGGTGTTCTTCGGCGGGGGTACGCCGACCCTGCTGCCCGCCGCCGACCTCGGGGCCGTGCTCGGCGCGCTGCGCGACGGGTTCGGGCTGGCGGCGGATGCCGAGGTCACGACCGAGGCGAACCCGGACAGCGTCACGCCGGAGTCGCTGGCGACCCTGCGGGAGGCGGGGTTCACCCGGGTCTCGTTCGGGATGCAGTCCGCCGTGCCGCACGTGCTGCGCACGCTGGACCGGACCCACGACCCCGAACGGGTCCCCGTCGCGGTGGAGTGGGCGAGGGCGGCCGGCTTCGACGAGGTGAGCCTGGACCTGATCTACGGCACGCCGGGGGAGTCGCTGGCCGACTGGTCGGCGTCGCTGGACGCCGCGCTCGCCTCGCAGCCCGACCACGTGTCGGCGTACGCGCTGATCGTGGAGGACGGGACGGCGCTGGCCCGCCGGGTGCGCCGCGGTGAGATCGCCACGCCCGACGACGACCTGATGGCCGACATGTACGAGGCCGCCGACGAGCGGCTCGGCGCGGCCGGGCTCGGGTGGTACGAGCTGTCGAACTGGGCCCGCCGTCCCGAGAGCCGGTGTCGGCACAACGAGCTGTACTGGACCGGTGCGGACTGGTGGGGCGCCGGGCCGGGCGCGCACTCGCACGTCGGCGGCGTGCGGTGGTGGAACGTGCGCCATCCGGCCGCCTATGCGGGGCGGCTGGCCTCGGGCTCCTCGCCCGCGCAGGCGCGCGAGGTGCTGGACCCCGAGACGCGCCGGGTGGAGCGGGTGCTGTTGGAGTCCCGGCTGCGGGAGGGCCTGCCGCTCGACGTGCTGGCCCCTGCCGGGCGCCGGGCGGTCCCCGGTCTGGCCGATGCCGGTCTGGTGGCCGTCGGCGACGACCGCGTGACCCTCACCCTGCGCGGCCGGCTCCTCGCCGACGCCGTGGTCCGCGACCTGGTCGACTGACCCGCCGAGTCGGCGCCAATTTACCTCGAGTCGGCGCTTGTTGACCCCGAGTCGGCGCATGTTGGCAGGGGCGGAGATATACAAGAAGTCTTGTACAGAAGGTGAGGCGTCTTTAGCGTCGCCCCCCATGGAGAGCATCGAGACGCTGCGGGCAGTGCACCATTCGACCCGGCGCCGGATCATCGAGTACCTCTTCCTGCACGGTCCGAGCCAGGTCGGCACCCTGGCCGCGGAGCTGGACCAGCAGGTCGGCAGCATCAGCCACCACCTTCGGATCCTGGAGCGCGTCGGGGTCGTGGCCCGGGCTCCCGAGCTGTCGACGGACGGGCGGACCAGCTGGTGGCGCCTGACGCGCGGTGGCTTCGCCTGGGCGCCCGACGACTACTCCGACTCGCCGGCTGACCGGATGCAGGCCAAGGCGGCCGAGCGAGCCAGCATCGATCACCAGCTCGGCCGCCTCGCGGCGTGGAAGCGCAGGCAGGACGGGGACACCGAGGAGTGGCGCCGAGCTGCCTTCAGCAACGACATGATGGGACGGGCGACGCCGGAAGAGCTCAGGGAGCTCTCCGAGCTGATCACAGCGACCTGGCGAGCCTGGCGTGAGGCGATCGATCTCGAGGACGGTCAGGAGAGACGGCCGGTCTTCTTCTTCACCCACGGCTTCCCGTTCCGGCCATGACGGGGACAACTGGCGCCGACTCGGGGGAAACAAGCGCCGACTCGGGGGTTTCGGTTCCGAGGTTCCGGCGGGACCGGCGGGTGCATGGGTGGCTGGTCGCCAAGGGGGTCTCCGACGCCGGCGACGCCGCCTGGATGATCGCGCTGGCCTGGACGGCGATCCAGCTCGCCAGCCCCGCCGTGGCCGGGTTGGTGGTCGCGGCCGGCGCGATCCCGCGAGCCGCCGTACTCCTGCTCGGCGGCGTCGCCGCGGACCGGTTCGACACGTTGCGCGTGCTGCGCACCGTGACTGCGATCCGGATCGGCGTCCTCGCGGCCGCCGCCGTCACGACCCAGGCCGTCGGTGTCTCGGTGCCGCTGCTGATGGCTGTCGCGGTGGCGTTCGGCGCGTGCGACGCGGTCTTCGAGCCGGCGTCGGCGACCCTGGCGCGGCAGCTGGTGCGGACGAGCGACCTGTCGGCGTACACAGGAGCGTCCCAGTCCGCCGCCCGGCTCGGCACGATGCTGGGGGCGGCATCCGGCGGCGTGCTGGTGGCCGTCGGCGGGTTCACCGCCAGCGTGCTGCTCAACCTCGGCACCTACCTGGTGGTGCTCGCCTATCTCCTGGCCGTGCTCCGCGTCAGGTTCCCCTCGCCGCGGGCCGAGCCGACTCCGGTGCTGCGCAGCATCGCGGCCGGGTTCGGGTATCTCCGTCGGGACCGGCGGGCACGCACCCTGGTCCTGACCCTCTCCGGGCTCAACCTGGCCATCGGGCCGGCGCTCGGCATCGGTGTCGCGCTCCGCGTGCAGGGGTCCGGTTGGGGAGCCGAGACCCTGGGGGTGCTGCAGGCGCTGGTGGGGCTGGGGGCGCTCATCGGCGCCGCGACCCTCATGGTCTGGCGGCCCCGGCGTGAGGCATCCCTCGGCTTCGGCCTCCTGCTGGCGCAGGGGCTGGCGATCGTCGCCATGGCGGTCCCGGCGCCCGTGGCGATCGGGGCCGCCTGCCTGATCATCGGCATCACCGCCGGTGCGGCGTCTGCGCTGCTGTCGGCGGTGTTCATCCGGTCGGTGGACGAGTCCTACCTCGGCCGGCTCGCCTCGATGCAGCGGCTGGGCGACGACGTACTCATGCCGGCGGCCATGGCCGGGTTCGGCGCGCTGGCCTCCGGGACCTCGCTCGCGGTCGCGTTCACGGCGTACGGCGGCGCCATGGCGCTGCTGATGCTGCGGGCGTTGATCCGGGTGGAGGTGGACCCGGCCCCGGTGAACAAGCGCCGACTGGGCGGATGGGGGGATGGGGGGAGTGGGTGAGTTGACCTCGAGGGGGCTTGAGGTCCCAGACTGCCGAGGGATTCGTGACCTGTCGGCGGCCCGGCATACGCTGGCCGGCGGTCGGGTGAAGGCAGGCTGAGAGGGCGGAGTGCGCGTGGCGAAGGACACCGGGGACGAGACGGTCGTCCGGGGCTCGACCACCGCCGAGGGCTTCAAGGTCCTCGGGCACGCGATCCGCCGTGAGCCGTGGATCTTCACCCTCTCCACGATCGGGGCGGCCCTGTTCGGCGTGCTCACCGTGGCCGACGCCTGGGTCCTGGGCTGGTCCACGGAGAACGTGCTGATCCCCGCCTTCGAGGAGGGCCGGGTCGACGCCTCCATGCTGTGGCTGGTGCTGGCGCTATTCGTCGGGGTGGCCATCCTGCGCGCCGTCGGCATCGTGGCGCGCCGCCTGGGCGCCGGCGTCATGCAGCTCCGCATGCAGGCGCACACGCGCCGGGCCGTGACCCGGCAGTACCTCACCCTCCCGATGGAGTGGCACCAGCGGCACCCCACCGGGCAGTTGCTCTCCAACGCCTACTCCGACGTCGAGGCCGCCTGGATGCCGATCGCGCCGCTGCCGATGGCGCTGGGCACCGTGGTGATGATGGTCGTCGCCATCGTCCAGATGCTCATCGCCGACGTGGTGATGGCGCTGGTCGGCCTGCTCGTCTTCCCCGCCGTGGTCATCGTCAACCTCGCCTACCAGCGTCTCACCTCCCCGCTGATGACCCGGGCGCAGGGGCTGCGTGCCGAGGTCAGCGAGATCGCGCACGAGTCCTTCGACGGCGCGATGGTCGTCAAGACGCTCGGCCGGGAGCGCGAGGAGACCGAGCGGTTCGCGGAGAAGGCGCACGAGCTGCGCGACGTGAACATCCGCGCCGGCCGCTACCGCGCCGCCTTCGACCCGACGCTCGCCAGCCTGCCGAACGTCGGCGTCCTCGTCGTCCTCGCGGTCGGCGTCTCGCGCGTGCTGAGCGGCGCCACCGACCCGGGCGACGTGGTGACCGTGGCCTACCTGCTCACCATCGTCTCCTTCCCGATCCGCGCGATCGGCTGGCTGCTGGGGGAGTTCCCCCGCTCGGTCGTGGGCTTCCGCCGTACCCGGAAGGTGCTGGAGGCCACCGGCGCGATGGAGTACGGCGCCTCCGCGCTCCCCGACTCCCGGACGGGCGCGCGGCTCGAGGTCGACCGGCTGGCCTACGCCTACGACCCCGCGACCCCGCTGCTGCGCGACGTCTCCTTCACCGCCGAGCCCGGCCGCACGGTCGCCCTGGTGGGCGCGACCGCGTCCGGCAAGAGCACGCTGACCAGCCTGCTGATGCGGCTGGTCGACCCCGACGGCGGGGCGGTGCGGGTCGACGGCCGGGACCTGCGGGACCTGCGCAAGGGCGCGCTCGCCGACGGCGTGGCCGTCGTCCCCCAGACCGCGTTCCTCTTCGACGACAGCGTCCGGGAGAACGTCACCCTGGGCGCCGACCTGAGCGACGAGGAGGTGTGGGCCGCGCTGCGGACCGCGCAGGCCGACGGGTTCGTCGCCGCGCTGCCCGACGGGCTGGACACCGAGCTGGGGGAGCGCGGCACCTCGCTCAGCGGCGGCCAGCGCCAGCGGATCTCCCTGGCCCGTGCGCTCGTCCGGCACCCGCGGCTGCTGATCCTCGACGACGCCACCTCGGCCGTCGACCCGGAGGTCGAGGCCCGGATCCTGGCCTCCCTGCGCGACGGCGAGGACGACACCACCCTGGTGGTCGTCGCCTACCGCAAGGCCACGATCGGGCTGGCCGACGAGGTGGTGCACCTCGACGAGGGCCGGATCGCCGCACGAGGCACGCACGCGGAGCTGCTGAGCGTCAGCCCGGACTACGCCCGGCTGGTCAACGCCTATGAGGAGGCCCCGCAGTGAGCGCGACGTCCGGCACCCGGATGGAGTCCGGCGAGCAGATCGGCGCCATGGCGACGATCCGCCGGGGCATGGCCGTCTCCCCGGAGCTGCGTGAGGGGCTCGGGGTCACGCTGCTCCTGGCGGTCCTGTCCGCCTGCGGCCAGGTGGTGGTCCCGATCGCGGTGCAGCAGACCCTGGACAACGGCCTCGGCGGGCCGGAGGGCGCCGACGTCGGCTTCGTGGTGCGGATGGGGCTGCTCGCGGCCGCGGCGATCGCGGTGACCAGCTGGGCGTCGTACCTCATGACCAGCCGGCTCTTCCGCACCTCCGAGCGCGGCCTGGCCACCCTGCGGATCAAGGCGTTCCGGCACGTGCACGACCTGCCGCTGCTCACCCAGAACACCGAGCGCCGCGGGGCCCTGGTCTCCCGGGTCACCTCGGACGTGGACCAGGTCAGCCAGTTCCTGGTCTTCGGCGGGCTGATCCTCGTGGTCAGCATCGGGCAGATGCTGGTGGCCACCGTGGTGATGGCGACCTACAGCTGGCAGCTGACCCTCGTGGTGTGGGTGGCGTTCCTGCCGCTGTTCGCCTCGATCCGCTGGTTCCAGCAGAGGCTCTCGCACGCCTACACCGTGGTCCGGCAGCAGGTCGGCGTGCTGCTCGGTGCGATCTCCGAGCCGGTCGTCGGTGCCGCCGTGGTGCGCGCCTACTCGGTGGAGGACCGCACCCAGGACCGGATCGACACGGCGATCGACGAGTTCAAGGCCGCGAGCGTGCGGGCGCAGAAGTTCACCGTCACCTCCTTCTCCCTGGGCGGTCTGTCCGGCGGGCTCGCCAACGCCGGCGTGATCATCGTCGGCGTCCTCCTCGGTACGGCGGCCGGCCTCACACCCGGCAAGATCCTCGCCTTCGCCTTCCTGGTCACGCTCTTCGTCGGCCCGGTCCAGATGGGCACCCAGATCCTCACCGACGCCCAGAACGCGATCGCCTCCTGGCGGCGCACCCTGGGCATCCTGGAGACCCCGGCCGACCTGGTCGACCCCGGGCCCGACGGCCACGAGCTGCCCCGCGGTCCGGTCGACGTGACCTTCGACCGCGTCACGTTCGCCTACCCCGGCGGGCCGCCCGTGCTGGTCGACGTCGACGAGCACCTCGACGCCGGCACCCGGGTCGCGATCGTGGGGGAGACGGGCTCGGGCAAGTCCACCTTCGCCAAGCTGCTCACCCGCCTGATGGACCCCTCGGAGGGGGCCGTGCGGCTGGACGGGATCGACCTGCGCGACGTGCGCCAGGAGTCGCTGCGCCGCAGCGTGGTGCTGGTGCCCCAGGAGGGCTTCCTGTTCGACGACACGATCACCGCGAACGTGCGCTACGGCCGACTGGACGCCACCGAGGCCGACATCCGCGCCTCCGCCGACGAGCTGGGGCTCGGCGACTGGCTCGACGGCCTGCCGAGGGGCCTGGTGACCCGGGTCGGCCAGCGCGGGGAGTCGCTGAGCGCGGGGGAGCGCCAGCTCGTCGCGTTGCTCCGGGCCCACCTCGCCGACCCCGACCTGCTGGTCCTGGACGAGGCCACGAGCGCGGTCGACCCGCGGCTGGAGATGCGGATCGGCCGGGCATTGGAGCGGCTGATGCAGGGCCGCACGTCGGTCACGATCGCGCACCGCCTCAGCACTGCGGAGGCCGCCGACGAGGTGCTCGTCGTGGACCGCGGACGCGTGGTGCAGCGTGGGCCGCACGCGATCCTGGCGGGCCAGGAGGGCAGCGTCTACGCCGGCCTCTACGCCTCCTGGGTGGCCCAGCTCGCCACCCCCGCGGGAGAATCGACGACGTGACCGACCTCGACCCCGCGATCGCCGCCCGGCTCACCCGCAATCCCGACGGCCTCCTGCCCGCCATCGTGCAGCAGGAGGGCACCGGGGAGGTGCTCATGCTCGCCTGGATGGACGACGAGGCGCTCCACCGCACCCTGACGACCGGCCGGGGGACCTACTGGTCCCGGTCGCGTCAGGCCTACTGGGTCAAGGGCGAGACCTCGGGCAACACCCAGAGCGTCCGCGAGGTCCGGCTGGACTGCGACGGCGACACCCTGCTGGTCGTCGTCGATCAGGTGGGCGCGGCGTGCCACACCGGTGACCGCACCTGCTTCGACGCCGGGCTGCTGGAGCCCGGAGCGGCGGAGTCGGCGTGAGGCCGGGCCTGCGACCGACCCTGGTCGTCGGGCTGCTCGGCGCGGGGGCCGTGGCGCTCGCCGCGGGCCGCGACCTCGCGACCCTGACCAGCGGCCCCGACCCCGCCGTACCCGTGCCGGAGTCGGCCGGGTCCTCGCCCGCCGCACAGGCCCTCGCCCTGGTGGTGCTGGCCTGCTGGGGCGTCGTCCTGGTCTCCCGCGGCATCTTCCGCCGCGCCATCGCCGTCCTGGCGCTCCTGATGTCCCTGGGCACGCTGGCGGTCCTGGTGGCCGGTGCCTGGTCCTTCCCCGACGCGCTGGAGGCGGCCTACCTCGACCTGGGCGCGGAGTCGGAGGCGCGGCTGAGCGTCTGGTACGCCCTGGCCGTCGTCGGCGCCCTGGCCTCGGTGGCCGCGACCGCGGGTGCCGTGCTGGGCACGCCCGGCTGGCCGGAGATGGGCCAGCGGTACGACGCCCCGGGCTCGGCCGAGGATCGTCCCATCGACCCCGACGAGGCCACCAGCACCGAGCTGTGGCGCGCCATGGACGAGGGTCGCGACCCCACGGACTGATCGACGCCCTACACTTCTCATCGCGGGCGCCGACCACCACGGGCCCGTCTGGAGTACGACGAGCAAGGAGCAGCCACGATGTCCCAGGGGTCCCACCACGGCAACACTCCCGCGGCGTGGACGGCGGTGGGCGTGGCCACCCTCGGCTCGGTCGTGGGCGCCGTCGGCCTGCTGCTCTCCCCGGTGAACATGCTGCTGTTCTGGATCGGCATCGTGCTGATGGTGCTCGGCCTGCCGGTGTTCTTCATCATGACCCGGATGGGCCTGGGCGAGCCGCAGCGCTGAGCCCGCACCGACCCCGCACGGTCCTCTCGGGCGGACGCTCGGAGTCGCCGCTGGACCGGCGTGAGAGGCTGGCACCGCGCAGCGTCGCGCGATGAGCCCGCACCGGAAGTGAAGAAGGAAGTATCCCCTGTGTCCGTGCTCGACGACATCGTCGCCGGGGTCCGGGACGACCTGGCCGCGCGGCAGGCGCGCCTGCCGGTCGCCGACCTGCGCGCCGCTCTGGCCGACGTCGACCCGCCCCGCGACCCGATGCCGCAGCTCCGCGAGCCCGGCTCCAGCGTCATCGCCGAGGTCAAGCGCCGCAGCCCGAGCAAGGGCGACCTCGCCGCCATCCCCGACCCGGCCGAGCTGGCCCGACGCTACGCCGCCGGAGGTGCCGCGGCGATCAGCGTGCTCACCGAGCAGCGCCGCTTCGGCGGCAGCCTGGAGGACCTCCGCGCCGTCCGTGCCGCGGTGGACACCCCGCTGCTCCGCAAGGACTTCATCGTCGAGGACTACCAGCTGATCGAGGCCCGGGCCGCGGGTGCCGACCTGGCACTGCTCATCGTGGCGGCGCTGGACGACGACACACTGCGGCGCCTCTACGACCTCGCGGGGGAGCTGGGGCTGACCGCGCTGGTCGAGGTGCACGACGAGGCCGAGACCGAGCGGGCCCTCGCCCTCGGCGCGGAGCTGGTCGGCGTGAACGCGCGCGACCTGACCACCCTGGCGATCGACCAGGACACCTTCGGACGACTGGCCCCGTTGCTGCCGGAGTCGGTGGTCAAGGTGGCCGAGTCGGGGATCTTCTCCGCGGCCGACGTGCAGCGGCACGTCGATGAGGGCGCCCGAGCGGTGCTCGTCGGCGAGGCGCTGGTGAAGGAGGGCGACCCGGAGCGGGCCGTCCGTGAGATGACGGGACTGACGCCATGACGGACCGCGGTCTGGACACCCCCGAGCAGCCGGGGCTCGACCTCCCGACGGGAGGCCGCTTCGACGCCGACGAGCACGGCTGGTTCGGCGACCGCTGGGGCGGGCGGTTCATGCCCGAGGCCCTGGTCGCCGCACTGGACGAGCTGACCGAGGCCTGGCAGGACGCGATGGCCGACCCTTCCTTCGTGGCGGAGTTCGAGAAGATCCAGCGGGAGTACGCGGGCCTCCCGAGCCGGCTCTACCACGCCGAGCGGCTCAGCGAGCAGGTCGGCGCCCGGGTGCTGCTCAAGCGCGAGGACCTCAACCACACCGGCGCGCACAAGATCCGCAACGTGCTCGGCCAGGCGCTGCTGACCCGGCGGATGGGCAAGACCCGGGTGATCGCCGAGACCGGAGCCGGCCAGCACGGGGTCGCGAGCGCCACCGCGGCCGCGTACTTCGGCTTCGACTGCACCGTCTACATGGGCGCGGTCGACACTCGACGCCAGGCGCTCAACGTGGCCCGGATGAACCTGCTGGGCGCCAAGGTGGTGCCGGTCGAGTCCGGCAGCGCGACGCTGAAGGACGCCATCAACGAGGCGCTGCGCGACTGGGTCGCCAGCGTCGACCACACGGCGTACCTCTTCGGCACCGCGGCCGGCCCGCACCCCTTCCCGAGCATGGTCCGCGACTTCTGCCGCGGGATCGGCGACGAGGCGCGCGCCCAGTGCCTGGAGCAGTACGGCGTGCTCCCGGACGCCGTCGCGGCCTGCGTCGGCGGCGGCTCGAACGCGATCGGCCTCTTCCAGGCGTTCCTCGACGACGAGGGCGTGGAGGTGCACGGCTTCGAGCCCGGCGGCGACGGGGTCGAGACCGGCCGGCACGCCGCGACGATCCACGCCGGCGCCTCCGGCGTGCTGCACGGCGCGCGGACCTTCGTGCTGCAGGACGACGACGGGCAGACGCTGGAGTCGCACTCCATCTCCGCGGGTCTGGACTACCCCGGCGTCGGGCCCGAGCACGCGTGGCTGGCCGCCAGCGGCCGGGCGACCTACACCCCGGTCACCGACGCCGAGGCGATGGACGCGCTGGCCCTGCTCAGCCGCACCGAGGGGATCATCCCCGCCATCGAGTCGGCCCACGCGGTCGCCGGCGCACTCGAGGTGGCCCGGCGCCTCGGACAGGAGAAGGGGCCCGATGCCACGGTGATCGTCAACCTCTCCGGCCGCGGCGACAAGGACATGAACACCGCCGTGCGGTGGTTCGGCCTCGAGGATCCCGACGAGGTCACCGAGGAGCCGGTCGGCGACCCCGAGGAGGAGGACCGGTGAGCACGACCCCTGCCATCCGCGCGGCGCTCGACGAGGGCCGCAGCACCCTGGTCGGCTACCTGCCCGCCGGCTTCCCCGACGTCGCCGGCTCGATCGAGGCGGTCCGCGCCATGGTCGACGGGGGCTGCGACGTGATCGAGATCGGGCTGCCCTACAGCGATCCGGTGATGGACGGCCCGACCATCCAGGCCGCCGCCCAGCAGGCGCTCGAGCAGGGCATCCACACCACGGACGTGCTGCGCGTCGTGGAGGCGGTCGCGGCGACCGGGACGCCCACCCTGGTGATGACCTACTGGAACCCGGTCGAGCGGTACGGCGTGGACCGGTTCGCCGCCGACCTCGCCTCCGCGGGCGGTGCGGGCCTGATCACGCCCGACCTGACCCCCGACTATGCGCCGGAGTGGATCGCCGCCGCCGATGAGCACGACCTGGACAAGGTCTTCCTGGTCTCGCCGAGCTCGACCGACGAGCGGATCGCCATGACCGTGGAGGCCTGCCGCGGGTTCGTCTACGCCACCGCCGTGATGGGCGTGACCGGCGCCCGCACCACGACGTCCGACCTGGCCGGGCCGCTGGTCCGCCGTACCCGCGCGGCGACCGACCTGCCGATCGGCGTGGGCCTGGGCGTGAGCAACGGCGACCAGGCCGCCGAGGTGGCGTCGTACGCCGACGCGGTGATCGTCGGCTCCGCCTTCGTGCGGGCGCTGCTGGACGCCGGGGACGCGCCCGAGGGCCTGCGGGCCGTCGCTGCCCTGGCGCGCGACCTGGCGGACGGCGTCCGCCGGTGACGCCCCTGCTGACGGCACTGGCCATCCCCAGCCCGGACCAGGGGACCTGGTACCTCGGACCGCTGCCCATCCGCGCCTACGCCCTGGCCATCATCGCCGGGATCGCGGCCGCGATCTGGATCGGCGAGCGCCGCTGGGTCGCTCGCGGCGGGCGGCCGGGAGACGTCAGCGACCTGGCCCTGTGGGCGGTGCCGTTCGGCGTGGTCGGCGGCCGGCTCTACCACGTCATCACCGACTACCAGCTCTACTTCGGCCCCGGACGCAACCCGTGGGACGCGCTGGCGGTGTGGAACGGCGGCCTGGGCGTGTGGGGGGCGATCTCCCTGGGCGCGGTCGGCGTGATCATCGGCTGCCGGCAGAAGGGCATCCGGCTGCTGCCGATGCTGGA
This sequence comes from Nocardioides rotundus, assembly GCF_019931675.1. Taxonomy (GTDB): domain Bacteria; phylum Actinomycetota; class Actinomycetes; order Propionibacteriales; family Nocardioidaceae; genus Nocardioides; species Nocardioides rotundus. The sequence continues at coordinate 2,142,905 of NZ_CP082922.1, read as the reverse complement.
CGCGATCGCGCCCGGCGTGCTGATCGCGCAGGGGATCGGCCGCCTGGGCAACTGGTTCAACCAGGAGCTCTACGGCCGGCAGACCGACCTGCCGTGGCGGCTGGAGATCGACCAGTTCGACGCGGCCGGGAACGTGGTCGGCCAGACCTACCACCACCCGACCTTCCTCTACGAGCTCCTGTGGTGCTTCGCGGCGTTCGCGGTCGTGGTGTGGGCCGACCGCCGGTTCCGACTCGGGCACGGTCAGGTCGCGGCGCTGTACATCATGGCCTACACGGCCGGACGCGGCTGGATCGAGATGCTGCGGGTGGACGACGTCCAGATGAACGACGTCCTGGGCCTGCGCCTGAACGTGTGGACCTCGATCGTGGTCTTCGTGCTCGCCGCCGCCTGGTTCCTGTGGTCGCGGCGCACCCATCCGGTGCGCGAGGAGCAGGTCTACGACGAGGGCCGGGAGCCCCAGCCCGCGGCCGACACGGAGTGAGATCGCCGTCTCCCTTTGTGGGATAGCCCCGGTCGCGACTGCGGCCGCGGGTGATAGATTCAAGGCTCCGCTGTCGGGCCAACGCTGTCCCTGCCGCGTCCCACGACCGCCACGGTCGCCGCCGTCTCCCTCGTCGGAGGCGCAGCGCGCACCGCCGACGACGGGAGAATGCCAGCGATGAACGCGTTCCCGCCGCACCGCCCCGCCCAGGGGCTCTACGACCCCCGGTTCGAGCACGACGCCTGCGGCGTCGCGTTCGTGGCCACCCTCACCGGCGAGCCGAGCCACACCATCGTCGCCCAGGCGCTCGAGGCCCTGCGCAACCTGGAGCACCGCGGGGCCGCCGGCGCCGAGCCGAACTCCGGTGACGGCGCGGGCATCCTGATGCAGGTCCCCGACGCGTTCCTGCGCGAGGTCGTCGACTTCGACCTCCCGGCTGCCGGCACCTACGCCGTCGGCACCGCCTTCCTGGCCGGCGACGAGGAGACCGTGGCCGCCAGCCGCGCCCGGATCGAGGAGATCGCCGCGGAGGAGGGCCTCGCGGTCCTCGGCTGGCGCGACGTCCCGGTCAACCCCGAGATCCTCGGCGCCACCGCGCGCAGCGTGATGCCGGTCTTCAGCCAGCTCTTCGTCGCCGGCGCGGCCCAGCGCGTGGGCGGGATGGCGCTGGAGCGCCAGGCCTTCTGCCTGCGCAAGCGGGCCGAGCGGGAGACCGAGACCTACTTCCCGACCCTGTCCGGGCGCACCATGGCCTACAAGGGCATGCTCACCACCGAGCAGCTGGACCACTTCTACCCCGACCTGGTCGACGAGCGCGTGGCCTCGGCGATGGCGGTCGTGCACTCGCGCTTCTCCACCAACACCTTCCCCAGCTGGCCGCTGTCCCACCCGTTCCGGTTCATCGCCCACAACGGCGAGATCAACACGGTGATGGGCAACCGCAACTGGATGCGGGCCCGGGAGGCGCTGCTCGCCTCCGACCTGATCCCGGGAGACCTGGAGCGGCTCTTCCCGATCTGCACCACCGGGGCGTCGGACTCCGCCTCCTTCGACGAGGTGCTCGAGCTGCTGCACCTGGGCGGCCGGTCGCTGCCGCACTCGGTCCTGATGATGATCCCGGAGGCGTGGGAGAACCACGCCGAGATGGACGAGCGGCTGCGGAACTTCTACGCGTTCCACTCGATGCTGATGGAGCCGTGGGACGGCCCGGCGTGCGTGGTGTTCACCGACGGCAGCCAGATCGGCGCGGTGCTGGACCGCAACGGCCTGCGTCCCTCGCGCTACTGGGTCACCGACGACGGCCTGGTGGTGCTGGCCTCCGAGGTCGGCGTCCTCGACCTGGACCCGTCGACCATCGTCCGCAAGGGCCGGCTCCAGCCGGGCCGGATGTTCCTGGTCGACACCGAGGAGCACCGCATCATCGAGGACGAGGAGATCAAGTCCGAGCTGGCCGCCGAGCACCCCTACGACGAGTGGCTGCACGCCGGGCTGGTGCATCTCGACGACATCCCCGAGCGCGAGCACATCGTCCACACCCACGCCTCGGTCACCCGGCGCCAGCAGATCTTCGGCTACACCGAGGAGGAGCTGCGGGTCCTGCTGACCCCGATGGCCTCCACCGGCGCGGAGCCGATCGGCTCCATGGGCACCGACACCCCGGTGGCGGTCCTCAGCGAGAAGCCACGGCTGCTCTTCGACTACTTCACCCAGATGTTCGCCCAGGTGACGAACCCGCCGCTGGACGCGATCCGCGAGGAGCTGGTCACCTCGCTGTGGGGCTCGATCGGCCCGGAGGCGAACCTGCTGGAGCCGACGCCGGCCTCCTGCCGGCAGGTGGCGCTGCCGTTCCCGGTCTTCGACAACGACGACCTGGCCAAGATCCGGCACATCAACCGCGAGGGCGACATGCCCGGCTTCCAGGTGCACATCGTGCGCGGCCTCTACGACGTGGAGGGCGGCGGCGAGGCGATGGCGGCCCGGCTGGACGAGCTGTGCGCGGAGGTCTCGGAGGCGATCGCCGACGGCGCGCGGATCATCGTGCTCTCCGACCGGCACGCCACCCAGGAGAAGGCGCCGATCCCGAGCCTGCTGCTCACCGCGGCGGTCCACCACCATCTGGTCCGGGAGAAGACCCGCACCCGGGTCGGGCTGCTGGTCGAGGCCGGCGACGTCCGCGAGGTGCACCACGTCGCCCTGCTCATCGGATACGGCGCCGCCGCGGTCAACCCCTACCTGGCCATGGAGTCGGTGGAGGACCTCGCCCGCGACGCCTACTACGTCACGGTCGAGCCCGAGCTCGCCGTACGCAACCTGATCAAGGCGCTCGGCAAGGGCGTGCTCAAGGTGATGTCGAAGATGGGCGTCTCCACCGTCGCGTCCTACACCGGCGCGCAGATCTTCGAGGCGGTCGGGCTCTCCCAGGAGCTGGTCGACCGCTACTTCACCGGTACGACGTCCCGCCTGGGCGGCGTGGGCCTGGACGTGATCGCCGAGGAGGTGGCACGCCGGCACGCCGTCGCCTACCCCCGCTCCGGTCTCCAGCCCTCGCACCGCGAGCTCAAGATCGGCGGGGAGTACCAGTGGCGCCGCGAGGGCGAGCCGCACCTGTTCGACCCCGACACGGTCTTCCGGCTGCAGCACTCGGCCAGGCAGCAGCGCTACGACATCTTCAAGGAGTACACCTCCCGGGTCGACGGGCAGTCCGCGCGACTGATGACGCTGCGCGGCCTGTTCCGCCTCAAGGGGGCCGAGGAGGAGGGCCGTCAGCCGATCGACATCGACGAGGTCGAGCCGGTCAGCGAGATCGTCAAGCGCTTCTCCACCGGCGCGATGTCCTACGGCTCGATCAGCCAGGAGGCGCACGAGACCCTGGCGATCGCGATGAACCGGCTGGGCGCGAAGTCCAACACCGGCGAGGGCGGCGAGGACCCCGAGCGGCTGCACGACCCGGAGCGCCGCAGCTCGATCAAGCAGGTCGCCTCGGGCCGGTTCGGCGTGACGGCGGAGTACCTCACCAACTCCGACGACATCCAGATCAAGATGGCCCAGGGCGCCAAGCCGGGCGAGGGCGGGCAGCTGCCCGGCAACAAGGTCTACCCGTGGGTGGCCAAGACCCGGCACTCCACGCCCGGAGTCGGCCTGATCAGCCCGCCGCCGCACCACGACATCTACTCCATCGAGGACCTGGCGCAGCTGATCCACGACCTGAAGAACGCCAACCCACAGGCCCGGGTCCACGTGAAGCTGGTCTCCGAGGTCGGCGTCGGCACGGTCGCCGCGGGCGTCTCCAAGGCGCACGCCGACGTGGTGCTCATCTCCGGCCACGACGGCGGCACCGGCGCCTCTCCGCTGACTTCGTTGAAGCACGCGGGCGGCCCGTGGGAGCTCGGCCTGGCCGAGACCCAGCAGACGCTGCTGCTCAACGGCCTGCGCGACCGGATCGTCGTCCAGACCGACGGCCAGCTCAAGACCGGGCGCGACGTGGTCATCGCGGCGCTGCTCGGTGCGGAGGAGTACGGCTTCGCCACCGCGCCGCTGGTCGTGTCGGGCTGCATCATGATGCGGGTCTGCCACCTGGACACCTGCCCGGTGGGCGTGGCCACGCAGAACCCGGTCCTGCGCGAGCGCTACTCCGGCAAGGCCGACTACGTCGTCACCTTCTTCGAGTACATCGCCCAGGAGGTTCGCGAGCTGCTCGCCGAGCTGGGCTTCCGCTCGCTGGACGAGGCGATCGGCCAGGTGGAGTCCCTCGACGTGAGCCGGGCGGTCGACCACTGGAAGGCCGACGGGCTGGACCTGGCGCCGATCCTCTACAAGCCGCAGCGCGAGGGCGAGTTCGGCCAGTTCGCGGGCCAGGACCTGCGGCGTACCAAGTCTCAGGACCACGGCCTGGACAAGGCCCTGGACAACGAGCTGGTCGAGCTGTGCGAGCCCGCCCTGGAGCGAGGCGAGCCGGTGCGCGCGCAGCTGACGGTGCGCAACGTCAACCGGACCGTGGGCACGATCCTCGGGCACGAGCTGACCAAGCGGCACCGGGGCGAGGGCCTGCCCGACGGCACCATCGACCTGACCTTCACCGGGTCGGCGGGCCAGTCCTTCGGCGCGTTCCTGCCGCGCGGCATCACGCTGCGCCTGGAGGGCGACGCCAACGACTACGTCGGCAAGGGGCTCTCCGGCGGCCGGATCGTGGTCCGGCCCGACCGCGAGGCCGTCTTCGAGGCCAGCGACCAGATCATCGCCGGCAACGTCATCTGCTACGGCGCCACCGAGGGCGAGGCGTTCCTCCGCGGACAGGTGGGGGAGCGGTTCTGCGTCCGCAACTCCGGCGCCACCGCCGTCGTCGAGGGGGTGGGGGACCACGGCTGCGAGTACATGACCGGCGGCAAGGTCGCCATCCTCGGCCCCACCGGCCGCAACTTCGCGGCGGGGATGAGCGGCGGCTACGCGTTCGTGCTGGACCTCGACGAGCAGCGGGTCAACCGCGAGCTGGTCGAGCTCGGCCCGGTCAAGGAGGACTACGCCGAGGAGCTGGAGACGATGGTGCGCCGGCACGCGGAGGAGACCGGCTCGCCGGTCGCCCAGGCGCTCCTGGAGGAGTGGCCGGCCGTGGTCGATCGTTTCACCCTCGTCATGCCCACCGATTTCAAGAAGGTCCTGGACGCCCGCGCCGACGCCCTCGCCGAGGGGCTCGCGGAGGACCAGGTCGACGCACGCATCATGGAGGTGCTCCATGGCTGACCCCAAGGGTTTCCTCAAGCACGGCCGCGAGGTCGCCACCCGCCGCGAGGTCGCCGAGCGGGTGCAGGACTGGAACGAGGTCTACCCCGACGGCATCGGGCGCGCCCTGCTGCCGATCATCTCGACCCAGGCCGGTCGCTGCATGGACTGCGGCATCCCGTTCTGCCACCAGGGCTGCCCGCTGGGCAACATCATCCCGGAGTGGAACGACCTGGTCTGGCGCGACGACTGGGACGAGGCGATCGAGCGGCTGCACGCCACGAACAACTTCCCGGAGTTCACCGGGCGGCTGTGCCCGGCGCCTTGCGAGACCGCTTGCGTGCTCGGGATCAACCAGGAGCCCGTGACGATCAAGAACGTCGAGGTCGCGATCATCGACCGCGCCTGGGAGTCCCGTGCCGTGCGACCGCAGCCGCCGGAGTGGCTCTCGGGTCGCACGGTCGCGGTGGTCGGCTCCGGCCCGGCCGGCCTGGCCGCCGCCCAGCAGCTCACCCGGGCCGGTCACACGGTCGCGGTCTATGAGCGGGCCGACAAGATCGGCGGGCTGATGCGCTACGGCATCCCCGAGTTCAAGATGGAGAAGAAGCACCTGGACCGCCGGCTGGACCAGATGCGCCGCGAGGGCACGGTCTTCCGGGCCGGGGTCGCCGTCGGCACCCCCGACGGGCTCAGCGTGGACCAGCTGCGGGACCGCTACGACGCCGTCGTGCTCGCCATGGGCGCCACCGAGGCCCGCGACCTGCCGGTCGACGGCCGCGAGCTGGACGGCATCCACCAGGCGATGGACTACCTGCCGCAGGGCAACCGCGCCTCGCTGGGCGAGGAGGTCGAGGACCAGATCGTGGCCACCGACCGCGACGTCGTCATCATCGGCGGCGGCGACACGGGCGCGGACTGCCTGGGCACCGCGATCCGGCAGGGGGCGCGGTCGATCACCCAGCTGGAGATCATGCCGCAGCCGGGCGAGGACCGGCCCGCGCACCAGCCGTGGCCGACGTACCCCATGCTCTTCCGGGTGTCCTCCGCGCACGAGGAGGGCGGCGACCGGGTCTACGCGGTCTCGACCAAGGAGTTCCTGGGCGACGACCAAGGCCGGGTGCGGGGGCTGCGGCTGATCGAGGTCTCCTTCGAGGACGGGAAGCTGGTCGAGCACGAGGGCACCGAGCGGGAGATCCCCGCGCAGCTGGTGCTCTTCGCGATGGGCTTCACCGGACCCGAGCGGCCCGGCCTGGTCGAGCAGCTGGGCGTGGAGCTGGACGAGCGCGGCAACATCAAGCGCGACGAGCAGTACGCCACCAGCGTGGACGGCGTCTTCTGCGCCGGCGACGCCGGCCGCGGCCAGTCGCTCATCGTGTGGGCGATCGCCGAGGGTCGGGCCGCCGCCGCGGCGGTGGACGCCTACCTCACCGGGTCGACCAACCTGCCCGCGCCGATCCCGCCGTCGGCGCGCCCGCTGACGGTCTGAGTCGGCGGCTGCGCCGTACCTCGTCCGCGCGTCCTCGCCGGGCGGTCGGGCAGCTTGTCGAGAGTTCGGCCGGCTTGTGGAGTGCTCTACCCCTCGACAAGCTGACCGAACTGTGCGTGACATGGGGCGCGGGCGGGGCGATCCAACCTTGGAACGATCCAACACCTGCACTAGGGTCGAGGTGTGCGTAGAGCAAAGATCGTCTGCACCATGGGTCCTGCCGTCGCCTCCCCGGAGCAGATCGCGGCGCTCATCGACGCGGGCATGGACGTGGCCCGGCTGAACATGAGTCACGGCTCCCACGAGGACCACGAGCGGGTCTACCGCCTGGTGCGCGAGGCGTCGGACGAGAGCGGTCACGCGATCGCGATCTTCGCCGACCTGCAGGGGCCCAAGATCCGGCTGGAGACCTTCGCCGAGGGTCCGGTCGTGGTCACCCAGGGCCAGGAGTTCACCATCACCACCCGCGACGTGCCGGGGGACGCGACGGTCGCCGGGACGACGTACGCCGGCCTGCCGGGCGACGTGAAGGTCGGAGACCCGATCCTGATCGACGACGGCAAGGTGCACCTGCGGGTCACCGGCGTGACCGACACCGACGTGACCACCGAGGTCGTCGTGCCCGGGACCCTCAGCGACCACAAGGGGATCAACCTCCCCGGTGTCGCGGTGTCCGTGCCCGCCCTGTCGGCCAAGGACGCCGAGGACCTGCGCTGGGCGCTGCGCACCGGCGTGGACTTCATCGCGCTGAGCTTCGTGCGCAACGCGGCCGACGCCGAGGACGTGCGCCGGATCATGCACGAGGAGGGGATCCTCGTCCCGGTCATCGCCAAGATCGAGAAGCCGCAGGCGCTGCAGAACATCGACGACATCATCGACGCCTTCGACGGGATCATGGTCGCGCGCGGGGACCTCGGCGTTGAGTGCCCGCTCGAGGACGTGCCGGTGCACCAGAAGCTCGTGGTCGAGCGCACCCGGGCCAAGGCCAAGCCGGTGATCGTCGCGACCCAGATGCTGGAGTCGATGATCAGCGCCCCCGCGCCGACCCGCGCCGAGGCCTCCGACGTCGCCAACGCCGTCCTGGACGGCGCGGACGCCGTGATGCTGTCGGGCGAGACCTCGGTGGGCGCCTACCCGATCGTCGCCACCCAGACCATGGGCCGGATCATCGAGTCGACCGAGCGGATGGGCCTGGCCCACATGGCCGAGGTCACCTGGGAGCCCTTCACCCGCGGCGGGATCATCGCCAAGGCCGCGGCCGAGGTCGCCCAGCGCGCCGGTGCGAAGTACCTCGTCGCCTTCACCACCAGCGGCGACTCCGCCCGGCGGCTCTCCCGCTACCGACCGATCACCCCGATCCTCGGCTTCACCACGACCGACAAGGTCCGCGACCAGCTGGCGCTCACGTGGGGGGTGGAGCCGTTCAAGGCCGACTCGGTCGAGCACACCGACGAGATGGTGCGGCAGGTCGACGAGGCGCTGCTCGCCACCGGCCGGGTCGAGGAGGGTGACCTGGTGGTCATCATCGCCGGCAGCCCGCCGGGCATCCCTGGCTCCACCAACGCGCTGCGGATCCACAAGATGGGTGACGCCATCAACGAGGTGGCCCCGGCCTACCGACGCCAGGACTGACGCCGGGCCGAGCCTCGGGCGCAGGGGTGCCCCGGGTGAGATTCGAACTCACACTGAATGGTGTTTGAGACCATCGCCTCTGCCGGTTGGGCTACCGGGGCCGCGGGGACAAACTACCCCGACTAGCCTGTGAGCCGTGACCCAGCCCAGCACCCGCCGCGTCCTCATCGCCGAGGACGAGGCGCTGATCCGGATGGACCTCGCCGAGATGCTCGGGGAGGAGGGGTACGACGTCGTGGGCCAGGCCGCCGACGGCGCTCGCGCCATCGAGCTCGCCGAGGAGCTCCGGCCCGACCTGGTCGTCATGGACGTCAAGATGCCCGTCCTCGACGGGATCGCGGCGGCCCAGCGGATCGCCGAGCAGCGGATCGCGCCGGTCGTCATCCTCACCGCGTTCTCACAGCGCGACCTGGTCGAGCGGGCCAGGGACGCCGGCGCGATGGCCTACCTGGTGAAGCCGTTCAACCGCCAGGACCTGGTGCCGGCGATCGAGATGGCGGTCAGCCGATTCTCCGAGCTGTCGGCGCTGGAGTCCGAGGTGGCCGACCTGACCGAGCGGCTGGAGGCCCGCAAGGCCGTCGAGCGCGCCAAGACCGTGCTGCAGGACCAGCTGGGGATCAGCGAGCCCGAGGCCTTCCGCTGGATCCAGAAGACGGCGATGGATCTGCGCCTGTCCATGCGCCAGGTGGCCGACGGGGTCATCACCCACGGCGCCGACCTGCCTCGCTGACGTCACGATCTGGACACGCTCCACCCCAATTCCTCCCAGGATGTGGCGCAGGTCACCGGAACGGCCCTTAGACTGCGCGATGGTTCGACCGGCCGAGGGGAGATCTTTCGTGAAGAGTCCTGACCGCGTGCGCCCACGACGGGTGGCGCTGGCGCTCCTCGTCGGCGCGCTCCTGGCTCCGTTGGCCGCGGTGGTCGCGGCGCTCAGTCCGGCCTCGGCGGCCGAGACCATGTGCCTGCCGGTGGCCAACCAGTCGGCCTGTCTGGCGAGCACGGTCCGCACCGAGGAGGCCGTCGTACCCAACGTCACGATCAACGTGACCGGGCCGAACGGCTTCGAGGAGTCGGTGACCACGTCGGAGACCGGCGCGTGGAACGTGCAGGTCACCGAGCCGGGCGACTACACGGTCGCGATCGACGAGAAGACGCTGCCCGACGATGTGGCCGTGACCGGTCCCGCCAGTCGCCAGGTCAAGGTCGAGCTCGGCAAGACCGTCGCGCCGATCATCGCCGTGCGCACCGGTGCCTACGACGCGACCACCAGCTTCGGCGAGGAGCTGGTCAAGAGCTCCTTCAACGGGCTCAAGCTCGGGCTGCTGCTCGCGATGGCGTCGATCGGGCTCTCGCTGATCTACGGCACCACCGGGCTCTCCAGCTTCTCCCACGCCGAGCAGGTGACCATGGGCGGCATGCTCGGGTTCCTGCTGATCAACCCCAACGAGGCCGGGCTGGGTCTGATCCTGGGCGGCATCCTGGTGGTCATCATCTGCGGGGCCACCGGCTGGCTGCAGGACGCCGGCATCTGGCGACCGCTGAGACGTCGAGGGCTGGGGCTGGCGCAGCAGATGATCGTGACGATCGGGCTGTCGCTGGCGCTGCAGTACACCTTTCAGTACTTCGTCGGCGCGGGCACGGTGAAGGTCACCCTGCAGACGTCCACCTCGCACACGCTGGGGCCGATCACGTTCACCAACATGGACCTGTTCGCGATGGGCCTCTCGGCGGTGGTGCTGATCCTGGTCGGCCTGGGGCTGCAGCGCACCCGCGTGGGCCGGGCCACCCGGGCGATCTCCGACAACCCGTCGCTGGCCAGCGCGTCGGGGATCGACGTGGACCGGGTGATCCGGCTGGTGTGGACGCTGGCAACGGCGCTCGCCGGCCTCGCCGGGCTCCTCTACGCGCTGGTGATCCAGCGCGGCATGCGGTGGGACTCCGGTCTGCAGATCCTGCTGATCCTCTTCGCCGCGGTGACCCTCGGCGGGCTCGGGACCGCCTTCGGCGCCCTGGTCGGCTCGCTCATCGTCGGGCTGGTGATCGAGCTGGCCCCGCTGCTGGGCGCCCCGGGCGACCTGAAGTACGCCGTGGCGCTGCTGATGCTGATCGTGTTGCTGCTGGTCCGGCCGCAGGGCCTGCTCGGTCGAGCAGAGCGTGTCGGGTAAGGGAAGGACTGAACCCATGAGCGACATCAAGGACGACCACGGCGCGACGGCGACCGAGGAGCCTGCGGACGGCGTGACCGACGAGACCACCGGCGAGGAGGTCGAGGACGACGGGCCGCGCCGCTCGCCGCTGAAGAACGCGCTGCTGGCCACCGGGCTGATCCTCGGCTCGCTGATCCTCCTCATCATCGCCGCCAAGGTGCTGCCAGGCACCCCGGGGGCGATCGCCCGCGGCATGCTGCGTGAGGCGATCGACGCCCGGACCGCCGCGATGGCGATCGCGATCATCGGCCTCAACATCCACTTCGGCTACACCGGCCTGCTCAACATGGGGCAGGCGGGCTACATGCTGCTGGGGGCCTACGGCTTCTCGATCTCCATCTGGCACGGACTGTCCATGCCGGTGGCGATCCTCATCGGCCTGGGCGCCTCGCTGGTGTTCTCGCTGCTGATGGGTGTGCCCACCCTGAAGCTGCGCGGGGACTATCTGGCGATCGTGACGATCTCGGCGGCGGAGATCTTGAGGTTCACGGGGCGGTTGGCCGCCTTCGAGGACTTCACCGGGGCCGCCCAGGGGATCCCGGGCAGTGCCTATCGTCAGCCGTTCGTCGACCTGTCCTTCCTGCCGCAGACCGGGACCTACGACTTCCTGGGGATCCTGGAGCTGCAGTGGACCGGCGTGAACGGCTGGTGGGTGCGGCTGGTGGCCTGGACCCTGGTGCTGGTCTGCGTCGGCATCGTCGCGCTGCTCGTGCTGAGCCCCTGGGGCCGGCTGCTGCGCGGGATCCGCGAGGACGAGGACGCGATCCGCAGCCTGGGCAAGAACGTGTTCGCGGTGAAGATGCAGGCACTGATCATCGGCGGCCTCTTCGGCTCGCTCGGCGGGATGATCTACATCCTCCCCGGGTCGATGCAGCCGGACGCGATGGGCCGTAACCTGACCTTCTTCGCCTGGACCGCGCTGCTGCTGGGTGGTGCGGCCACCGTCTTCGGCCCGGTGCTGGGATCCATCCTGTTCTTCTCGCTCCGCATCCTGATCCAGGGGACGGCCGATGCCGTCGTACCCAACGCGATCATGAACACCGCGCAGACCAAGCAGTTCGCCTGGATCTGCGTCGGCGTGGCGCTGATGTGCCTGGTGATCTTCCGACCACAGGGCATCCTGGGCAACAAGAAGGAGCTGCGGTTCAATGTCTGAGACCACCGCCGCGCGCGACCTGGCCGACCCCGAGCAGCGCCGCGCACTCACCGGCACGTTCGACCCGACCCCGGGCGGGGCGAAGAACGACCCGATCCTCGAGGTCGACAACATCGTGCGCCAGTTCGGCGGCATGAAGGCCGTCGACGTCGACCACCTCGAGGTCGAGCGCGGGCTGATCACCGCGCTGATCGGGCCCAACGGTGCCGGGAAGACCACGTTCTTCAACCTGATCACCGGCTTCGACCGGCCCAGCACGGCCGGCAAGGGCGCCCACTGGTCCTTCAACGGCAACAAGCTGGACCGTACGTCGGCCTCCAGCGTGGCGCTGGCCGGGATGGTGCGGACCTTCCAGCTGACCAAGGCCCTGAACCGGATGACGGTGATGGACAACATGATGCTGGGGGCCCGCGGACAGTCGGGGGAGAACCTGCTCAAGGCGATGATCCGGCCGCTGTGGACCGGCCAGGAGCGGCAGATCGAGGAGAAGGCGCTCGGGATCCTCGAGCGCTTCAAGTTGCTCGCCAAGAAGGACGACTACGCCGGCAGCCTCTCCGGCGGCCAGCGCAAGCTGCTCGAGATGGCCCGGGCGCTGATGAGCGACCCGACGATGATCATGCTCGACGAGCCGATGGCCGGGGTGAACCCCGCGCTCACCCAGTCGCTGCTCGGCCACATCCAGGCACTGCGCGACGAAGGCATGACCGTGCTCTTCGTGGAGCACGACATGCACATGGTGCGCCACATCAGCGACTGGGTCGTGGTGATGGCCGAGGGCCGGGTGATCGCCGAGGGCCGCGCCGACGAGGTGATGGGCAACCAGGCGGTCATCGACGCCTACCTCGGCGCCCACCACGACACCGATCTCGGGGACGACGCCCTCCTGGAGGGCGAGGCCATGCAGGATCTGGCCGACGAGGTGGCGGCCGAGGAGACCGCCCGTCAGGAGGAGGAGAAGGCATGAGCCCCGCCGACACGTCCACGACCGCGAGTACCGCGGCCACCGAGGACCGCGGTACGCCGGTCATCGAGGCCACCGACATCGTCGCCGGCTACCTGCCGGGGGTGAACATCCTCAACGGGTGCAGCCTCACCGCCTACCCCGGCGAGATGATCGGCATCATCGGCCCCAACGGCGCCGGCAAGTCCACGCTGCTCAAGGCGATCTTCGGCCAGGTGCGCGTGCACTCGGGCGACGTACGCTTGCACGGCGAGGAGATCACCAACCTCAAGGCCAACAAGCTGGTCGAGAAGGGCGTCGGCTTCGTCCCGCAGACCAACAACGTCTTCCCGAGCCTGACCATCGAGGAGAACCTCCGGATGGGGCTCTACCAGCGGGCCAAGAAGCTCAACCAGCGGCTCCCGGCGATCTGGGACCTCTTCCCGGTGCTGCACGACCGGCGCAACCAGCGCGCCGGTGGGCTCTCCGGCGGAGAGCGGCAGTCCCTGGCCATGGCCCGGGCGCTGATGATGGAGCCCTCGGTGCTGCTGCTCGACGAGCCGTCCGCCGGCCTCTCGCCGGTGCGGCAGGACGAGACCTTCCTGCGGACCCGGATGATCAACAAGACCGGCGTCTGCGTGGTCATGGTCGAGCAGAACGCCCGCCGGGTGCTGCAGATCTGCGACCGCGGCTACGTCCTGGACCAGGGTCGCGACGCCTACACCGGCACCGGCCGGGAGCTCGCGAACGACCCGAAGGTGATCGAGCTCTACCTCGGGACGCTGGCCAAGGACGTCGACGCCGCCCGCGGCCTGTAGCCCCGCCGTACCTTCGCCGCCCCCGCCGCCCCGGCGCATGCCGCTCGCCCCGCCGCATGTAACGCACAGTTCGGTCGGCTTGTCGAGCGGTACGGCACTCGACAGGCTCACCGAACTCTCGACAAGTGCTCGGAGGCAGGCCGGTAGGTGCGGCCGGAGGGAGCCGGCCGGGTCAGGCGGGGCAGTACGGCGTCCGCCGGCGGCCGCGCAGATGCGCCACCTTGGCGGCGAGGTCCGGGGCCAGCCGGGTGCCGTAGGCACGCTCGCTGGCGTGCCACTCGCGGTCGATGCGCCGCAGGGCCGCCTGCCTCCCCGGGCCCCACACGTCGCGCCAGGTCAGGTCGGAGACGCCGAGGCCCTCGGCCCGGATCAGGGAGGACCGCTCGGCCGCGTCGGTGACGACGTCGGCCATCTGGTGCGTCGCCACGCCGCCCAGGTCGGGCGGGAGCAGCTTGATCCGGCCGTGGAACTCGAAGACGTGGTTGCCCACCCGCAGATCGCACCACACGACGCCCCTGTCGGTCAGCACCGGGAACTGGGTCTCGGGCTCCTCCTCGAGGCCGAGCTCACCGACCAGGGTGCGGGTCAGGGTCTCGCCGATCGACTCCACCCCGCCTCGGCTGTTCGCCAGCGCCTCGCGCGCGGTGACGACCCCCGGCCAGAAGCGCATCCGCTCGACGACGGACTCCAGTTGGGCGACGCTCACCCCGCGGTGCCGGGCGGAGTCGATGGCCGCCAGGCCCAGGTCGTACCCGTGCTCCCGGGCGATGTCGACCGCCGTGCGTGGGAGGTCGAGGCAGGTCAGGCCGTCGTGCACCACGGTGTCGGCGTCGCGGAAGGCGGCGATGTGGTGCTTGACGCCCCGGTCGGTCCGCCCGCCGATGGCGCGAGGCTGGGTCACGTGCACGATCTCGGTGGCAGGCCGGAGCACGGGGAGCCCCTGGAGGTAGGCCGAGGACTCGTGGCTGAAGACGAAGGGGACCCGGATGCTCAGGCCGGCGGCGATCGCGCGTAGCCTCCGGGCGCCGGTGTGCTCGTCCAGCGCGGCCCAGGTCTCGGCGGAGGTGTACCAGCCGCGCCGTACCGGCACCAGCTCGCCGGACCGGCGCATCCGGCGCAGGTCCTCCAGGGTGAAGCCCAGCCGGCGGATCTCCCGGTGGCTCACCAGCCCGTGCTGGCGGGCCATGGCGGCGAGGAGGCGGGTGTCCATCCGGCGATCCTGCGGCCGTGCGCGGGCGCCGTACACCCTGGATCGCGCCGCCTGTGGATGACGTCGGCTCGGGAGGGGGCTGTGGAGAACCCGCCCGTGGGAGCTTGTCGAGAGTTCGGTGAGCCTGTCGAGTGCCGTACCGCTCGACCAGCTGACCGAACTGTGCGTTACATGGCGAAGGGGCGGGGGGGTACGGCGACCCCGGACGCACGACGCCCCCGGCACCGGGCCGGGGGCGTCGCGACGTCGCGGGCGGGTCAGCCCTTGGCACCCTCCACCGTGGTGCTGAAGACGTTCTTGTTGTTGTTGTCGAACTGGTAGATGCCGATGAACGCCGAGGACGGGTCGTTCTCGTCGTCGATCGGGCCGATGCCGGACGGGCCGGTGTACTTGATCTCCGAGCCCTCGTCGAGCAGGGCCACGCAGTCCTCGTAGGAGGTGCACTCCTCGCCGTCGGTCGCGCCGGAGACGGCCGCCATGTTCTTCTGGATCGTCTCGGAGTCGGTCGCGCCGCCCTTCACCGCGGCCAGCGCGGCAAGGATGACGGCGTCGTAGGACTCAGCACCGTAGGCGTAGTCCGAGAGCGCCTCGCCCTCGACCTGCTCGTGCCAGCCGCTCAGCCGCGCCTTGACCTCCGCCGAGGCGTCCGCACCCGGGATGGTGCCCTTGGCGCCCTCGAGCGTGCCCGCCGGGAAGTCCTTGGAGTAGTCGGCGGTGTTGCCGTCGGTGTAGTAGGTCTTCGACATGTCCCAGCCCTGCTGCTTGAGCTCGGGCACGATCGCCTTGGTCTCGTCGAAGGCCAGCACCACGATGGCGTCCGGCTTGGCCGCCAGCGCCGCGCTCACCTCGGAGGAGAACGTGGTCTGGCCGGCGGGGAACTCGTCGCCGTCGCCCTTGCACCCGTAGACGCAGGAGCCGCCGGAGCCCTCGAACTGCTCCTGGACCGCGTTGCGCAGACCGGTGCCGTAGGTGTCGTTGAACACCAGGAAGGCGACCTTCTGGTAGCCGTCCTGCGCGATCAGCGTGCCCAGCGCGGCACCCTGGATGCCGTCCGGGGGAGCGGTGCGGAAGTAGTACGGCGAGTAGCCGGACAGGTCCACCGCGGTGTTCGCCGGGGAGATCTCCACGATCTTGTTGTCGGCGAAGGTGTCCACCACGTTCAGCGTCACGCTGGAGGACGCGGCGCCGATCACGACCGACGGCTTGCTGGAGACCAGCGAGTTCGCCGAGGCGCTGGAGACCGCCATGTCGGTGGAGTCGCCGGAGTCCTGGATGTCGTAGCAGGCGTCCGCTCCGTCCACGCCGCCCGCGGCGTTGATGTCGGAGACGGCCAGGCCGACACCCGCGATCTCGGGCGGGCCGAGGAACGCCAGGTTTCCGGTGAGCGGCAGGATGCCGCCGACCCGGAAGGCGTTGGAGCTGTTCTGGTCGCCGGTGCACTCGGCCTTGGTGAAGTCCTCGTTGGTGCTGCCCTCGGCGGACTCCGAGGCGGACTGGGACTCGCCGGATCCCGAGCCGGATCCCTCGTTGCTGGAGTCGGAGGAGCCGCAGGCGGTCAGGGCCACGCTGAGTACGGCGGTCCCGGCCATGAGCCTCATCCATGAGGCGGTCGTGGGTCGATTCACGGTGTGAACCTTTCTGTGGGTGTGGAGCACGTTCGCCGGCCCCCGGCCACGTCCCGGATCCGTGGAGGCGACAGCACGGTTACGGTAGGACCTGCGCAGTGTGAACTGAGTCACGCGTGGTCGGTCGTGACCGAACCGTTACCAGCGGTCACCGCAGGGTGGCGACGAGGCTCACCAGCGCCGGGGCGACGAGCAGCGCCGGCAGCAGGTCGGCGACCGCGACCTCCCGGATCCGCAGCAGCCGCAGGGCCACGCCGACCAGCAGCAGGCCTCCGACGGCGGTGATGGCGGCCAGGTGCGGGTCGGGGAGTACGTCGCCCAGCGCCATCCCCACCAGGGTCAGGGAGCCCTGCACCACCACCACGGTGAGCACGCTGGCCGCCACGCCCCACCCGAACGCCGCGGCGAAGGCCATCGACGCGAACAGGTCCAGCGCCGACTTGAGGAACAGCTGCTCCGCGCCGTTCCCGAGACCGTCGTTGAGGGAGCCCAGGATGGTCAGCGGCCCGGTGCAGAAGACGAGGGAGGCGGTCACGAAGCCCTCGATGAAGCGGTGCCGGTCCGCCGAGTCCGATCCGCGGCTCAGCAGCTGCTGCAGCCGGCCCCCGATCGCCTCGACCCGCTGCTCCAGGCGGAGCAGCGAGCCCGCGATTCCGCCGAGCAGCAACGAGCCGAGGACGATGAGGACCGGAGCACTGGGGCCGACGTACTCCGAGAGCACGGGATCGAGCACCGAGCGCGCCGACAGCGCGGCGATGAGCAGCGTGACCAGGCCCAGGGCATCGGTCACCAGGTCACGGGTGCGGTCCGGCAGCCGATGGCCCAGCAGCAGGCCCAGTCCTGCGCCGACGAGCACCGCCAGCGCGTTGACCAGGGTGCCGATGCCGGGAATGTCAGGACTCCTTGCTCAGACGTCGCCTCAGGAGCGTAGTCTGACCGGGCGGTCCCGGAGTTCGGGGGGACACCCGGGCCGCCAGGGCGTGGCTCGGCTCGGGCGCGACCCTGTCGTGACTCTGGAGGGGAACCCCGATATGGCTCGGACACCCGCCGTCCTGCGGGAGGCTGCGGCCGACGACGCCGAGGCGCTCGTCGAGATCTGGGGCGGCGTGCTGCGGCGCGTCGACCACGAGCAGCAGCTGGCCGACGTACGTCGGATCGTGGCGGACGCGGCCGAGGACCCCGGCTCGCGGATCGTGGTCGCCGAGTGCGAGGGCGCCGTCGCCGGCGCCGCCTACCTGCGGATCACCACGATGACCCCGATCAACCTCGAGCCGGTGGTGCTCACCTTGAGCCCGCACGTGCTTCCCGACCACCGCCGCCGGGGCGTGGGGCGTGCGCTGATGGACGCCGGCGTCGCCTGGGCGGAGGAGAACGGCATCGCGCACGTGGCGACCGCCGCGGTCTCGGGCGCGCGGGACGCCAACCGGTTCATGGCCCGGCTGGCCCTGGCGCCGCAGGCCCTGCTGCGGGTGGCGCCGACGAGCGCCGTCCGTGCCAAGCTCACCCCGCAGCCGGTGCGCCGCGGCAACCGCCAGGTCAGCCAGGTGCTGGCCGCCCGGCGCTCGCAGCGCCAGCGCCCGAGCGGGATCCCCTCCCGCAGCGGCCCCGTCCTCGGCTGAGCCCGCGGCTCAATCCCGCTGCGCGGGGATGAGCGCGCACGTGATCCGGGAGGTGCACACCCGGCGGCCCTGGTCGTCGGTGATCTCGATCTGCCAGGCCGCCATCGAGCGACCCAGGTGCAGCGGGGTGGCGACCCCGGTGACGGTGCCCGACGTCGCGGCGCGGTGATGGGTGGCGTTGATGTCCACCCCCACGGCGATCCGGTCGGGGTAGGCGTGCAGCGCGGACCCCAGCGAGCCCAGCGTCTCGGCGAGCACCACGGACGCGCCGCCGTGGAGCAGCCCGTAGGGCTGGGTGTTGCCCTCGACCGGCATGGTCGCCACCATCCGCTCGGGGGAGAACTCGGTGACCTCCACGCCCATCTTGTCGTTGAGGGCGCCGTTGCCCTCCGGGGCCAGCGCCAGGAACTCCTCCAGGGTCGGGGGAGCGGTGTTCTCAGGGGTGCTCATGGCGTCATTGTCGCCCAGGCGTCGGCTGTCCGTGGCGGCGGATAGAGTCGCGGGCGTGCCCGAGAAGAGTGCCGAGACCGTGACGCCCCGCCTGATGCTGCTCGACGGCCACTCCCTGGCCTACCGCGCCTTCTTCGCCCTCCCGGTGGAGAACTTCACCACCGCGACCGGCCAGCACACCAACGCCGTCTACGGCTTCACCTCGATGTTGGTCAACGTGCTGCGCGACGAGCAGCCGACCCATGTCGCCGTCGCCTTCGACAAGTCGCGCCAGACCTTCCGCCTGGAGGAGTACGCCGACTACAAGGCCGGCCGCAACAAGACGCCCGACGAGTTCCGCTCCCAGCTGCCGCTCATCCAGCAGCTGCTCGACGCGCTCCGCATCCCGCACCTGGAGTCCGAGGGCTACGAGGCCGACGACATCATCGCCACACTGTCCACCCAGGCCGCCGGCCGCGAGATGGAGGTGCTGGTCGTCACCGGCGACCGCGACTCCTTCCAGCTGGTGACGGACACGACCACGGTGCTCTACCCCATGCGCGGGGTCTCCGAGCTGGCGCGGATGACACCGGCCGCGGTGGAGCAGCGGTACGGCGTCCCGCCGCAGCGCTATCCCGAGCTCGCCGCCCTCGTCGGCGAGACCTCCGACAACCTGCCCGGCGTCCCCGGGGTGGGCCAGGGCTTCGCGGCGAAGTGGATCAACCAGTTCGACGGGCTGGACAACGTGATCGCCCGCGCCGACGAGATCGGCGGGAAGAAGGGCGAGGCGCTGCGCGCCCACCTGGGCGACGTGATGCGCAACCGCCGGCTCAACGAGCTGGTCCGCGAACTCGACCTGCCGGTGGGCCCCGACGACCTGGCCCGGCAGCCGTGGGACCGCAGCGCCGGCCTGGCGCTGCTCGACGAGCTGGAGTTCCGCGGGGAGCTGCGCACCCGGCTGACCGGGGTGATCGACCCCGAGCCGGAGGAGGAGATCGACGACTCCGGCTTCACCATGACCGGCTCCCGGCTCGAGCCCGGGCAGGTTGCGGCCTGGCTGGCCGAGCACGCCGCGCCCGGGTCGGGCGTGCTGACCGGCGTCGCCGTACTCGGCTCCTGGCGAGCCGGGACGGGGTCGGTGCGCACCGTCGCCCTGGCCACCGCCGAGGGCGACGCGGCCGCGATCGAGACCACCGAGCTCACGCCGGAGGACGACTCCGCCGTGGCCGCCTGGCTGGCCGACCCGGAGGCGCCCAAGGTGATGCACGACGCCAACGGGCCGCTGCTCGCGTTGGAGGCGCAGGGCTGGCCGGTGCAGGGCCTGATCAACGACACCGCGCTGGCCGCCTACCTGGTCCAGCCCGACCAGCGCACCTACGACCTGGCCGATCTCACGCTGCGCTACCTCAAGCGGGAGCTGCGCAGCGGTGAGTCCGACCCCGACCAGGGGCAGCTCGCGCTGGACGAGGTGGACGACTCCGCCGCCCAGACCGCGATGCTGCACGCCCGGGCCGTCCTCGACCTCGGCGAGGCGCTCGACGGCCAGGTCGCCGAGCGCGGCGGGGAGGCGCTGCTGCGCGACGTCGAGCTGCCGCTGGTGCACCTGCTGGTGCGCATGGAGCAGACCGGCATCGCCGTGGACACCGACCACCTGGAGTCCCTGGAGTCGCACTTCGGTGAGCAGGTCCGGCAGGCGGCCGAGGACGCCTACGCCGTCATCGGCAAGGAGATCAACCTCGGCTCGCCCAAGCAGCTGCAGGTGGTGCTCTTCGACGAGCTCGGCATGCCCAAGACCAAGCGCACCAAGACCGGCTGGACCACCGACGCCGACGCCCTCGCGGGGCTGTATGAGAAGACCGAGCACCCGTTCCTGCAGCACCTGCTGCGCCACCGCGACGTGATCCGGCTGCGGCAGACCATCGAGGGCCTGCTCAAGACGGTGCAGCCCGACGGGCGGATCCACACCACCTTCAACCAGCTGATCGCGGCCACCGGCCGGCTCTCCAGCACCGACCCCAACCTGCAGAACATCCCCATCCGCACCGAGGAGGGGCGACGGATCCGCGAGGCGTTCGTCGTGGGCGAGGGCTATGAGTCGCTCATGACCGCCGACTACAGCCAGATCGAGATGCGGATCATGGCCCACCTCTCCGAGGACGACGGGCTCACCCAGGCGTTCCGCTCGGCTCGCGACTTCCACTCCGAGACCGCGGCGCGGGTCTTCGACGTCGAGCCCTCCGCGGTCACCGGGGAGATGCGGGCCAAGATCAAGGCGATGAACTACGGCCTGGCCTACGGCCTCTCCGCGTTCGGCCTGTCCCAGCAGCTGCGGATCGACACCGGCGAGGCCCGGGCCCTGATGGATGAGTACTTCGAGACCTTCGGCGGGGTGCGGGACTATCTGCGCGGTGTGGTCGACGAGGCCCGCCGCAGTGGCTTCACCGAGACCGTGCTCGGCCGGCGCCGCTACCTCCCGGACCTGACCAGCGACAACCGGCAGCGCCGCGAGATGGCCGAGCGGATGGCTCTCAACGCGCCGATCCAGGGCTCGGCCGCGGACCTGGTGAAGGTCGCGATGCTGCACGTCGACGCCGCGCTGCGCCTCGAGGGGCTGTCGTCGCGGGTGCTGCTCCAGGTGCACGACGAGCTCGTCTTCGAGGTCGCGCCGGGGGAGAAGGACGCGCTGGACGCCTTGGTGCGCGAGCAGATGGGCAACGCCGCCGAGCTCACCGTCCCGCTGGACGTCTCGGTCGGCACCGGGCGGTCGTGGCACGAGGCCGCGCACTGACGGCCAGCCCGGCGTTCGCGCGCGGCGCCGGGGCCGCACGCCCTGCCGGTCAGGCGGGGTGGGTGAACGACACCGGCGTGCCCGTGGAGCGGGCGTAGTCGATCTCCCGACCGGTGGACTCGCCGACGTACCCACCCGGGTTCACCACGAGAACCCGGTCGGCCAGGTCGATCTTGCGTCGATGGAGGTCGTCCAGCGCTGCCTTCTGCTCCGGCGTCACCGTCTGGGACGGGTCGGGGTCGCCCGGCGCGAGGACGATGGCGCCGGCGAAGGTCAGCTCGCGGTTCGCCGTACGCATCTCCTCGGCGAAGCGCATGGAGCCGCAGATGCAGACGATCTCGGGCAGGTCGGTCACGGCTCAACCCTCCCAGGGGTCGGCGGCCGGCACACCGGGCACCTGCGGCTCCTCCTCGGGCGTAGGCTCGGTCCGGCTGGTCACGACCAGGCTGACCGCGGTGAGAGCGACCGCCAGGACCAGGTCCACCGCCAGCACCAGCCAGGCCAGCGCGGCGACGCTGTCGACTCCGAGCCCGAGAACGCCCAGAACGACCAAGGCCACCCAGACGAGCACGACCGACCGGCGCCCGCGCCGGGCGAGCACCGAGTAGACGAGCACCTGGATCACCGCCAGGGTGCCGCCGATGAGGGCGAAGAGCCACAGGTCGCCCTGGACGTCGGCGAACGCGCGCCCTCCGACGAAGGCGAGGGCGAGGCCGCTCAGCAGGTACGTCGCGGCGACGGCGACCAGCCCCAGCCCGGAGACGGCGGCCAGGCTGCGCAGCAGCACCCGTCTGCGCTCGGCGGGTGTCGCAAGCGCGGGGAAGGTGACCACGACGACGAACTGGGGGAGGAAGAGCACCGCCTTCGCCACGATCACGCCGGCGGCGTAGAGCCCTGCATCGTGAGCGTCGAGGACCCGCCGCGCCAGCACGATGTCGACGTTGCTCAGCATGAAGAACGCGAAGAGTGCCTGGGAGTTGTGCAGCCCCTCGAGGGCGAGCCGCCGCCCGGCGTGCCGAGCCGCGACCGGCCCGGTGATCCGGGTCCCGCGCAGCGCCCAGCTGCCCACCGCGACCGGGGCGAAGCAGGCCAGCGCGACCCCGGCCATGGCGACGGTCTCGGAGGGGCGCCACAGCAGCAGGGCTGTCCCGACCAGCAGTCGCGGAACCCCGGCACTGGCGTAGACCCAGGCCAGCGGAGCCCACCGCCGCTCGCCCTGGAGGACGCCGGCCTGGCCCCCCATGACGGTGAGGGGAACGGCGGCCACCGCCAGCGCGACCGCGCCGCCCAGGTGCTCCAGCCGCAGCACCCGCTCGACGACCGGTGCGAGGAGCAGCAGCACCACGCCCAGTGCCGCCGCGGCCAGGTAGGTCACCCGCAGCACCGTCCGCTCGATCTGGGCGACATGGTCGGGGTCGTGGGAGACGCGCCGAGCGGCGGTGGTCTGCATCGCCAGCGAGACCACGTTGACCACCAGCAGCAGGTTCATCAGCGCGGCGAACGCGCCGTAGTCGCTCGGCCCGAGGAGGCGGGCCGCGATCATGGTGAAGCCGTAGGCCGCGACGTTCATGACGCCCATCGCCAGCGCGATGCCGCCGCCGCTGCGCAGACCCTCACCCGTCGACTTCGGCACGGGCCGAGCCTAGGGGCCCGGCCATCGGGTTAGGGTCACCGACGCGGGTGGAGACCAGACGAGGAGGCCGCGTGGCTAGCGACCGGGGAGGCCTCCTGTTCGCCGCCGGCTGGTCGTTGCTGCTGGCGCTGCTGTTGCTGGGCCCGGCGCTGGGGCCCGGCTACGTCCTCGCCTACGACATGGTGTGGGTGCCCGATCTCGCGCTGCGCCCGGACTTCCTCGGGACGGGTACGGCACTCCCGCGCGCCGTGCCGTCCGACGCCGTGGTCGCGGTGCTGGACGAGGTGGTCCCGGGGGCGCTGCTGCAGAAGCTCGTCCTGCTGGGCTCGCTGGTCTCGGTGGGGACGGGTTGTGCCCGGCTGGTCCTGCCGCTGGGCCGTACGGCGATGGTGCCGGCCGCGACCCTGGCCATCTGGAACCCCTACGTCGTGGAGCGGTTGTGGCTCGGGCACTGGACGATGCTCCTCGCGGTCGGCGTCCTGCCGTGGGTCCTGCTGCTCGCCCGCAGGGCCGGAGCCGAGGCGAGGATCCCCAGGGGGCTGCCGGTGCTGGTGCTGCTCGGCAGCCTCAGCGCGGGCGCCGGCCTGATGACGGCGGTCGCCGTGCTCGCCGCCGGGCTCCGGCGGGGCCGGGCGAGCCTGGGCCTGGTCGGGCTCCTCGCCGCCGCGAACGCGCCCTGGGTGGTCGCCGGGCTGCTGCACCGGGCATCGGCCACCTCGTCGGCGGCGGCCGCGGAGGCCTTCGCCGCCCGGGCCGAGGGCTCCCTCCCGCTGCCGCTGACCGTGCTCGGGCTCGGCGGGGTGTGGAACCGCGAGGTGGTGCCGGCCTCCCGCGAGTCGCTGCTCGGCCTGGTGGCACTGGCGCTCGTGGCGGTCCTCGCGGTGGCCGGAGCCCGCGCCTGGTGGGCCGATCCCGGCCCGGCCGGTCGGCGCGGGCCGCTGCTCGCGGCCTTGGTGGGCTGGGCGCTGGCCCTGGTCTCGGGATGGCTCCCCGGAGCGCTGGGCTGGCTGGCCGCGCAGGTGCCCGGCGGGGGACTGCTGCGCGACGGCAGCCGGCTGCTGGGGCTGTGCCTGCCGCTCGTGGTCGTGCTGGCGGCCCGCGGGGTCGCCGTACTCCTTGTGCGCGTGCGCGACCCGCAGCTGCGGCCGCTCCTCGCCGCGGTCGCCTGCCTGGGGGTGCTGGCGACCCTGCCGGACGCCGCCTGGGGCGGGCTGGGCCGGTTGCGGGCCGTCGACTACCCGGATTCGTGGCGAGAGGTGCGCAAGGCCGTGGCCGACGCCGACGGCCGCGACGTCCTGGTGCTCCCGTTCACCAGCTACCGCGCGCCGGGGTGGAACGGCGGGCGCAAGGTCCTCGACCCGCTGGGGCGGTACCTGCGGCCGGACTTCGTGGCCAGCGACGAGCTGTACGTCGCCGGTGACCGGCTTCCGGGGGAGGACCCGCGGGCGCGCCGGCTGGACGCCGCCCTGACCGGTGAGACGGGCGAGGATCTCGCTGCCGCGCTCGCGGCTGAGGGGGTCGGCGTGGTCGTCACCGACGAGGATGCCGGTGGAGAGGCGCCCGCACTTCCCGGAGCGACGCGGCGGTTCGGTGCCGTCTCGGTGCAGGAGATCCCCGACGTACGGCACCTCGAGGCATCCCGGTCGTGGTGGGTGGCGATGGCCGGGGCCTGGGGCGGGTGGCTGCTCGTCCCGCTCGCACTCATGCTCCGACGACGCCGACGCGAGTGACCTGGCACACCCGCGTCGCCAGAAGTCCGCCGTTCGGTGAACTCGCTGGTAATATCGCCGCGGATCGCAACCGGAGGGAATGGGAACACCATGGGTTCGAGCGTGCTTGGCGCCGTGATCAGCGCCGTCGTCGGAGCAGCGTTGGCGGGAGCCACCTTGGTCGGGGTCGTGTCGTCGCAGACCTCGGCCCCCGAGCAGAACCCGGTGAACGCGGAGAACCCCGCGATCGACTACGGCAGCTGACCGCCAGCCTCCCGAGGCTCTCAGCCGGTCCGGTCGAGCGCCCGGGTCACCACCGCCGCGAACCCTTCCTGGGTGCGGTCCCAGGAGAAGCGGCGACTCATCCGCCGCGCTCCCTCGCCCAGCCGCTCGCGCAGTGGCCGGTCGCGCAGCAGTCGCCCCAGCGCGGCGGTGAACTCCTCCTGATCGTCGACCAGCAGGCCCGAGACGCCGTCGTCGACCGACTCCCGCGTGCCCCCCGCCCCGCGGTAGGCGACCGTGGGCGTGCCGTGCATCCCGGCCTCGCCCACGACCAGGCCCCATCCCTCCTTCAACGACGGCAGTGCGAGCACCCACGAGGCGGCGTCCAGCTCGTGTTTGCGCGGCTCGTCGACGTGCCCCTCGAACCGCACCAGGTCGGTCAGTCCCCGCTCCTCGACGTACTCGACGAGGTTCTCCCGCCACCAGCCGTCGCCGACGATGTGCAGCATCAGCTCCGGGAACTCGGCGCGCAACGCCCCGGCGGCGTCGACGGCGTGCTCGACCCGCTTGTGCGGGACCAGCCGGCCGACCACCGAGACCGTCGGCGTGGCCGCCTTGGGCGAGTCGCCGTGCCAGGCGTCGGTGCCGTTGTGCACGACGCTGATCCGCTCCCGGGCCACGCCGAGACCGACGAGCTCGTCGCGGGTGGCCTCGGAGACGGCGACGTACGGCGAGCGCCGGTAGACCCGTGGCGCCAGCCGGCTCTCCACCCACCAGCCGATGCGGCCCACGAGGCCGGGGTAGACGACCGGCCACTGCTCACGGTGCACGTGGTGCACCAGCACGACGACCGGGACGCGCGTGGCGAGGCGGGACAGGAAGGGCAGCCCGTTCTGCACGTCGACCACCAGGTCCGGGCGCCCCAATCGGCCGGTGAGCAGGTGCCACAGGCCCTGGGGGTAGACGCTCAGCTTCGACCCGGCGCGCACGAACCGGATCCCGTCGCGCATCTCGGTGGCGGGGCCCTGATCGTGAGCCGCGGAGAAGACGGTGACGCTCGCGCCGCGCGCCACCAGGCCGGCGGCGACCTTCTCCAGGTAGCGCTCCGCGCCGCCACCCTCGGGGTTGGCCGTGTCCCGCCAGCTGAGGAAGACGACGTGGCGCCCCTGCAGGTCGATGGTGTCCGGCACCGGCACACCGTAGCGGCAGGTTCTCCGGTGCACGGGCCGGAGGTCGGCTAATGTTCCGGCACGTGTCGTCCCGCCGTCCCGCCGTAGGCTCCCGGCGCTGGAGGCCCTCGCTGCGCCGCTCCGTGCGGCTGCTCAACGAGTTCCGCTACGAGCAGCCCGACCCGGCGCGCTTCTACACCGCGATCGCGGAGGACTCCGTCGGCCAGCTGGGGCAATACGTCGACCTCGAGGGCGCCACGATGCTCGACGTGGGCGGCGGGCCGGGCTACTTCCGGGACGCGTTCGAGGGCGCCGGGGCCACGTACTGGGCACTGGACGCGGACGTCGGCGAGCTCGCCGGCACGGGCGAGATCGACCGGCGGACGGTGATCGGGAGCGGGCTGGAGCTGCCGTTCCGCGACGACGCGTTCGACGTGTGCTACTCCTCCAACGTGCTCGAGCACGTCCCGGACCCGTGGCGGATGGCCGAGGAGATGCTGCGGGTGACCAGGCCCGGGGGCGTCGCCTTCCTCAGCTACACCGTGTGGTTCGGCCCCTGGGGCGGCCACGAGACGGCGCCGTGGCACTACCTCGGTGGGCGCTACGCGCGCCGCCGCTACCTGCGCCAGCACGGACACGAGCCGAAGAACCGCTTCGGCGAGTCCCTCTACGCCGTCACGGTGCGCGACGGGCTGCGCTGGGCGAGCGCCCAGCAGCAGGCCGAGGTGCTCGCCCTCGTCGCGCGCTACAACCCCCGCTGGACCCAGTGGCTGCTCCGCGTGCCGCTGGTGCGAGAGGTGGTGACGTGGAACCTCGTGCTGGTGCTGCGCAAGCGGTGAGCGCCGCCCAGGAGGACGCCCCACCTCCGAGGATCTCCCGGATCCGCCTGCTCGCGGCCGCGACGCTGCTCGCCGGCCTCGCGTTCGTCCAGGACCCGGGCTACCTGATCGCCGACACCAAGCTGGACCTCGTGGTCGACCCCGGCGGCTTCCTCGCCCGGGCCGCCCACCTGTGGGACTCCCAAGGCTTCTTCGGTCAACTGCAGAACCAGGCCTACGGCTATGCCTGGCCGATGGGGCCGTTCTTCTGGCTCGGGGACCTCGTCGGCCTCGAGGGCTGGGTGATCCAGCGACTCTGGTTGTCCGTGGTGCTGGTCGTCGCCTTCGTCGGAGCGGCGAGGGTCACCCGCGAGCTGGGGGTGCGACGCGACCTGGCCTGCCTCCTCGCCGGCTTCGCCTTCGCCCTCTCCCCGCGTGTGGTCAGCATCCTCGGGGGGATCTCGATCGAGGTCTGGCCCAGCGCCCTGGCCCCCTGGGTGCTGCTGCCGCTGGTGATCGGCGCGCGCCGCGGGTCGCCGCGCCGGGCCGCCGCACTCTCGGCGCTGGCCGTCGGCATGGTCGGCGGCGTGAACGCGGCCGCGACCGCCGCCGTACTCCCGCTCGGGGTGATCTGGCTGCTCACCCGCAGCCCCGGAGCGCGCCGCCGCTCGATGATGCTGTGGTGGCCGGTGTTCACGTTCCTGGCGACCTGCTGGTGGCTGGTGCCGCTGTTCGCGATGGGTGCCTACAGCCCGCCGTTCCTGGACTTCATCGAGTCTGCCGCGATCACCACCTTCCCCGACACGCTGGCGAGCGCGCTGCGAGGCACGTCGGCCTGGATCCCGTACGTCGAGCCAGGCTGGCGCGCCGGCAACGACCTGTTGCGCCTGTTCGTGATGCCGCTCAACGCCGCGATCCTGCTGCTGCTCGGTGTCGTCGGCGTCTCGCTGCGCAGCAACCCCCACCGGTTCTTCCTCGCCGCGAGCCTGGCGACCGGGCTGCTCCTGGTCACCTTCGGCTACACCGGGCCGGTGCAGGGCTGGTGGGCGGCCGACGCGCAGGCCCTGCTGGACGGCGTGCTGGCGCCCTTGCGCAACGTGCACAAGTTCGACCCCGTGATCCGGCTGCCCTTGGCGGTCGGCCTCGCCTGGACGGTGCAACGAGCGCTGGACGCACGCTCCGGACCCGTCCCGGCCGCAGAGCCGGGGGTGCCGGGCTGGCTCAACGTCTTCGGCTGGCGCGCACCGGCCGTGGTCGTGACCGGGCTCGCGGTGCTGGCCGTCGGGGTGGGAAGCCTGCCGGTGCTCCAGAGTCGACTGGCACCGGAGCGTCCCGCGCTCGGCATCCCGGGCTACTGGCAGTCCGCGGCTCGCTGGCTGGACCGGAACGCCGACGACGGTACGGCGCTGCTCGCTCCCGGGTCAGGCTTCGGCACCTATACCTGGGGGAGCACGGGCGACGAGCCGCTCCAAGCGCTCGCGGAGTCGCGGTGGGCGGTGCGCAACGCGATCCCGCTGGCACCGCCCGGCACGATCCGGATGCTCGACGCCGTCGAGGAGCGGTTCGCCTCGGGCCGGGGCTCCAGCGGACTGGCGCCGTACCTGCGCCGGGCCGGGGTCACGCACCTGGTGGTGCGCAACGACCTGGAGCGCGACAGCGACATCCCGGACCCGGTGCTGGTCCATCAGACGCTCCGCGAGAGCCCGGGCATCCGGCGGGTCGCCTCCTTCGGCCCGGCTGTCGGGGGAGGCCCGATCCTGGGCGACGCGGAGCGGCGCGTGGTGGTCAACGGCGGCTGGCAGACGACCTACCCGGCGGTGGAGATCTTCGCCGTCGGCTCCGGTCCCGCCACCGGCACCTCCTCCGCCTCGCCGCCCACGGTGGTGGGCGGGCCCGAGGACCTGCTGGATCTCTCCGACCTCGGTGTGCTGGGCCGGGAGCCGACCACCCTGGCGGTCGACACGCCGACCGACCGGGCGCTGCCCGGGGAGCTCGTGCTCACCGACGGCCTGCAGGCGCGGGAGCGCTCCTTCGGCCGGATCCACGACAGCGCGTCCGCGGTCCTCACGGACGACGCTCCGCGGCGGAGCCAGAACCCCACCCGGGACTACCGGCTCGAGGACGACGGCGACCGCTGGTCGACGACCGCGCGGCTGTCCGGGGTGCGCGCGGTGCGCGCGTCGTCGTCGGCCTCGGATGCGGGCAACGCCGGCGGGACGCAGCCGGGTGCTCGGCCGCAGGCGGCGATGGACCGGCGACCCTTCACCTCCTGGCGCAGCGGCGCGGGCAAGGAGGGTCGCGCCTGGTGGCAGGTGGACCTGGAGGAGCCCGCCGGGCCGATGACCGTCACCGTGACCGGCGGCCCGCTGGCGTCGGAGGTGCAGCGGGTCCGGGTCATCACCGAGGCCGGGGCCTCGTCCCCGGTCAGGCTGGGTCCGGGGGTCACCGAGGACGTGGGGGTGAGGGGTCCGACCCGGTGGGTGAGAGTGCAGGACGCGTCGCTGACGACCGGCGAGCAACTCGACCTGGCCGAGGTCGTCGTACCCGGCGTGCTGGCCCGGCGCGACCTGGTGACGCCGCGGATCCCCGCCGCCTGGGGCAACCCCGGCCTGATCGTGCTGCGCCGGCTGGCCGGGGCCGCGCCGAGGTGCGTGACGGTGGACGGCGACGTGCGGTGCAACCAGCGCCAGTCGCCGACCCCGGCCGAGGAGCCGGGTGCTTTGCGCCGGGTCGTGACGCTGCCGGAGGCGGGGGAGTTCCGCGCGCAGATCACGGTCAGCGCCAACCCGCGCCGCGCTGCGGAGGTCGTGCAGCAGGGCCGGCTGGCGCAGGCGAGGGGGTCCTCCCAGGCGTTCCCCGACGTCCGGACCTCCGGCTACGCCGCCGTGGACGGCGACTCCGCGACGACCTGGACCGCGGCGGTCGACGACACCTTGCCGACCCTGGAGCTGAACTGGGTGGGGATGCAGACGATCCGCGGGCTGAGGCTCGGGGTCAACCGGTCTGCCGCGGTGCGCACCCCCACGCGGCTGCGCGTCAGCTGGCCGACCGGGTCCGGGCGCACCAGATCCCGGCAGGTGCAGGTGGACGACCGGGGAGGAGCGACGTTCCCCGCGGTGCGCACCGACCGGCTGTCGATCACCGTGCTGGACGCCGAGGACGTGGCCGACCTCGGATTCGACTCCGTGCCGCGCCCCGCGCCCGTGGGCATCACCGAGCTGACCCTGCAAGGCAGCGACGTCTACCCGTCCTTCGCCTCGGAGGACCCCGTGACGCTGCCGTGCGGCCGTGGGCCGACCGTGGTCGTGAACGGCGAGGCTCAGCGCACCCGGGTCGAGACGAGTACGGCGGCCATCATGCGCGGCGACCAGGCGCGCGCCTCGCTCTGCGGGAGGTCGGCGATCGATCTGCGTGCGGGGGAGAACACGATCCGGGCCACCGGGGGCCGTGCCTTCCTGGCCGACTCGCTGGTGCTCGGCAGCCCGCGACTGGCCGGCTTCGCGGCTGTGGACGTGCGCGACGACGGGCCGGTCGATGTGTCGTTCTCGGTCGAGGAGGAGGGCCGGAGCCTGGCCGGGATGCTCTTCAGCGCCAACCCGGGCTGGCAGGCCCGCCAGGACGGTCGTGGGCTGCGCGCCCAGGTCGTCGACGGATGGCGACAGGGTTGGTGGGTCGAGGACGGTCGGGTGACGGCGACGTTCGCCCCTGACCGGGTCTATCGGGCCGGGCTGGTCGCGGGCGGCCTGCTGGCGCTGGTCCTGCTCGGCCTGGTGGTGATGGGCCGCCGGTGGACCGACCGCGGCCCGGCCCTGGAGGAGCGGCGGGCCTCCGTGGCGATCATGGAGGTGGTCGCCGTCCTGGTCGCCGGGCTGCTCGCAGGCTGGACCGGCGCCGGCGTCGCGGTGGCCACGTTGGTGGCCGTGTGGTCGCTCCCCGGGCGCGCCCGGCCGCTCGTGCCATGGCTGTTGGGCGGCTGCGTCTTCGTCGCGACCCTGGCCTACGCCGTACGCCCGTGGGGGAGCTCGGCGGGGTGGGCCGGCGACCTCGCGTGGCCCGACTACCTGGTGCTGGTGTCGCTGGTCGGGGTGCTGGTGCTCGCCGGTGCCGGCGACCGGCGGCTGCCGAGGTTGCGCCAGCGCATCGCCGGGCGCTCCACCAGGCGGTAGAGCAGCTCGGAGGCGGCCAGGCTGAGCACCAGGGTCATCGCCCAGATCTGCAGGCCCCGCCCCTCGAAGAGCTCCCACCCGGTGCTCCACATGACGAAGTGCAGCACCGGCAGATGGATGCAGAACAGCGAGTAGGAGATCAGGCCGACGTGCCGGGCCACCGGGTTCGCCATCGCCCGCGAGTACGGCGTGTCCCGCGGCCCCAGCACGGAGGGCAGCACCACGAGCAGGGCGATGACGGCATAGAGGACGTTCTTGGTCAGGGACTGCGCCGGCGTCGGGGCGGCCAGCAGGGCCGGACCGGCCACGGGGGTGGCGCTGACGAGCAACAGCCCGAGTGCGGCCGTCCACAGCGCGCCGGGGCGGGCGGCCACCCGCTCGGCGAGTGCATGCACGCGTCGACCGACATCGCTCAGGCGTCCACTGACCTCGGCCGTGTGCAGCCAGGAGAGGCCCACCCCGACCGCGAACCACAGGAGGTAGCCGGGGAGCCACTGGAGCGGCATCGCGTCGATCGCGTCGTCGATCGCGTAGGCAGCACCCAGCCACCAGACCGCGGTGACCGTGAGCGTCACCACCAGGCCCAGCGCCACGCGCCGGGGCCTCCAGCTCGGGGCTCGGCCGACGAGCGCCAGCATCACCGCGGGGAGGACGAGGTAGAACGCCACCTCGACGCTGAGGCTCCACATCTGGGTGAGGCCGGCGGGCAGACTGGTGGCCGTGTAGACGTCGGCGAGCAGCAGCGTCGAGACCAGTTGCCCCACGGAGCGGCCGGCGTTCCCGGCGAGGAAGGCGTAGCAGATCGCCACGGTGATGACGTAGACCGGGAAGATCCGCAGGAAGCGCTTCCAGAGGTAGCGGCCGGTGCCGGGTCGTCGGGAGTCGTGCGCCGCTGCGAGCCACCAGGACCTCGACAGCAGGAACCCGGAGAGCACGAAGAAGATCGCCACCCCGACGTCGAGGCGGGACATCACCGTCCCGAGCCAGCCGTACCGGGTGTAGTCGCCGGCCCAGAAGGCGGTATGGGTGGTGAGGACACACAGCGCCCCGACGGCGCGCAGGGTGTCGAGTCCGGGGAACGCGAGGTGCTTGAGCTCCTCGGCCGTCGGCCTCATAGCGGCTCCCAGGGCTGGAGGTCCCCGATCAGGACCTGGTCGACACACATGATGGTCGATCCCTCGGTCCGCAGGGAGATCCGTCCCGGGTCTCCCTCGCCCTGGACGAACAGCCGGTGCGGCCCGCGGAGGACGCGATAGGTGTCCGTGCGTCCCGACAGGGTCAGCTCGACCTCCCCGTCGCGATCGGCCAGGTAGCGGATCTCGGCCCACCAGAGGGGCGGCGCATCGCCGTCCAGTTCGATGGTCTGCGTGCTGCCGCTGTCGACCCGGTACCCGCAGCCGGGTGCCGACCCGGGGGTGGAGCTGGCCGAGGCCGCGACGGCGGCCTGGCGTGCCGTACCCGCTTCGTCCAGCACCAACAGGTCGTTGCCGGCATCGGCGGCTCGGAAGCCCGGCACCGTGCTGAGCAGCCGACTCGGGAGGTTCGCCGGGGCGCTGATGACGGGCACGACACTGGGCGGCACCGGGACGTCGGCCACCACCAGGCGCGCCCCGCGGGTCTGGTCGGCGACCGCGGTGACGAACTGCCGCGTCGGATAGTCCGCGTGCCACAGCCCGACGTAGCGAGTCGTGGACACCGCTGCGCTCGCGACCAGCCCGACCACCACGACCGCGGCGGCCAGCTCGCGCCGACGGTCGGGGCGCGGCGTGGACGCCGCCGGTGGGGCGGGCTCCTCGGAGCGGGGGGCCATCATGGCCAGTCCGAGGCACAGACAGAGCACCGGCGCAGCGTCGGCGAGGTAGCGCAGCTCCAGGCCGGCGCCGCCACCGAGATAGACGGCTCGCGCCCGCGCGACCAGCACGAAGTTGACCGCCAGGTAGGCCAGCGCCACCAGGATGGGCGCCGCCCGGGCGACTCGCCGCCGGATGGCGAGAGCCAGCGCGAGGACCAGCACTCCGAAGAGGATGCCCCCGACCCAGGCCGGGGTGGCGACCCGGCCCAGCGGGGGGTTGTCCGGGGTCCAGCTCCACGGTCCGCCGACGAGCGTCGTCGGCAGCGCGGTGACGAACATGGTGCGGAAGAGCGCGCCGTAGTCGATCGGTGAACCAGAGCTCAACGGGGTCGGGACCCGGGAGGTGTAGTAGGCGAGGTAGGCGACCGCGACGACCAGCAGAACCACGACCGCGGGCAACCGGGACCTCGCCCGGCCGAGGACACCGCCGGCCCGGGCGTCCCCGTCCTCGCGAGGCCACAGCACCGCCACCGCGACCAGGACACCGATGACGAGGAGGGTCTTGACGTAGCACAGCAGCCCGATCGTGACGGTCGCCGCCAGGCCGAGCAGCGACCCCCGTCCACGCCGCCGCAGCCAGGTCACCAGCAGCAGGACGGAGAGGAACGTGACGGCCTGCATCGGCAGCTGGTTGAGGGCCGAGGCCCACCACATATACCCGCTGATGGTCATCGGCGTGAACAGGTAGAAGGCCAGCGGGACGAGGATGAGCCACCGGGCGCCGAAGAGCGTGACGAGCATCGCCAGCGCGGCCAGGCCGGCCAGCAGCTGGAGCGCGACCATCTGGGTGGCGGCCGGCCACCACGCCAGTGGTGCCGCCTCGCTGACCAGCCACGCGGCCAGCCGGCCTCCTGGCATGAACTGGCTGTCGTGCGGTGAGAGCAGGTAGCGCCAGGTGAGATCCGAGCGGTGGGCCGCCTCGACCAGCTCGAAGTCGTCGCCGTAGAACCAGCCGCCCGCGGCGGCCCAGCCCCGGTAGACCGCCTGCAGCAGCACCAGGCCGAGGCCGACGGCGACGACGGGATGCTGCAGCCGCACACGTGCGCGGGCGATCCACGCCGAGCCCCGTCCCACCACGCGCAGGACTATCTCACGGTGAGCTCCGCCGTACGCCCCTGTCAAACGCCGGTCCCCGAAATTGCAACCGACCAGTAACCAACGCTGCTACTGTTCGCGGCGACGACTCTGGGAGGGGTACTTCGTGCGCAAGTTGCTGGGCTGGGTGCTGGTCGGCGTGGGAGCGTTCCTGCTCGTGGTGGGCCTGCTCGCCACGACCTGGGCGCCGGATCAGACGCAGAAGACCCCGCTGGACGTGAACAGCCAGACCTACCTCACCGGCACGGCCCAGAAGATCAACCCCGACACCGGTGAGCTCGACGACCTGGACGTGAAGATCCTCAGCGACACCAAGGTCGACTCCGAGCGCTCCACCGACGACGTGGCGCTGTTCGTGAACACCACCTGCGTCACCGAGGACGCCCCCGACACCCCCGACTGCATCGGCGACAAGAACGACCCGCGTCTGATCAACAACTCCGTCGACGTCTTCGCCACCGACCGGGTGACGGCGCTCGCGGTCAACGACCAGCGCTTCGAGGAGCGCGGGGCCACCACGCACGAGGGCCTGGTGAACAAGTGGCCCTTCGACACCCAGCGCAAGACCTACCCCTACTGGGACGGCATGCTCAACCGGGCGGTCGACGTCACGTTCGAGGGCGTCGAGCGGATCGACGGCCTGGAGACCTACAAGTTCCGTGAGGTCGTCGACGAGGAGCCGGCCGAGGTCGCCACCGACATCGACGGCCTCTACAGCCAGGACAAGACGATCTGGGTCGAGCCGAAGACCGGCTCGATCATCAAGCAGCAGCAGTCCGAGACGCGCACCACCGAGGACGGCGAGACGCTCTTCCAGATCGACGCCGTCTTCACCGACGAGACGATCGCCAAGAACGTCGCGGACGCCAAGGACAACGTGGGCTCGCTGAACCTTCTCGGGAGCACGGTTCCCCTGATCGGCTTCATCGGCGGGCCGATCCTGCTCATCGTGGGGCTCATCCTGGCCCTCGGCGGTCGCCGCCGCGGGACCCGCGTGGCCTCCAAGCGCGAGCCGGCCCGGGTCTAGTCGGCGAGGTTCGCCCCGAAGATCGCTGTCCCCGGTGTCAGCCGGCCGCGCAGGCCGGACCAGCCGCCCCAGACCCGGTCGTGCCCCTCGGGCCACTCCGGCTCGAGCAGGTCGGTGATCCGGAACCCGGCGCCCGCGAGCAGGGCGACCCAGTCGCCCAGCGTCCGGTGGTGCTCGACGTAGGACACCCGCCCGGAGGCGTCGTCGGTCTCGACGTACGGCGTCCGGTCCCAGTAGGACTGCGACGCGGTCAGCCCCGGCTCGCCCGGGTCGTCGGGGAAGGACCAGCGCGTGGGGTGGGTGATGGAGAAGGCGAAGCGGCCGCCGGGCCGCAGCACCCGGGCCACCTCGGCGACCGCGATGTCGATCTCGCTGATGAACTGCAGCGCGCCGAAGGCGGAGAAGACGATGTCAAAGGACCCGTCGGCGAAGGGGAGTGCGGTCGCGGTCCCGAGCAGGCAGGGTACGGCGACCCCGGTGCCGTCGTCGATCCGTCGCGAGTGCTGCAGCTGCCGCATCGAGAGGTCCAGCCCGAAGCCCCGACCGCCGTGGGTGCGGACCCAGCGGGAGCACTGGCCCGCCCCGCTCCCGACCTCGAGCACGTCGCGCCCCTCGACCGGTCCGAGGACCCCGGCCTCCTCCTCGGTCAGCCCCTCCGGGCCCCAGACGAACCCGGCGTCGCCCAGGAAGGTGCCGTGCGTGGCCTGGTACTCGTCGGCGTAACGGTCCCAGTCCGGCCCGTTGGCCCGCCGCGACTCCGCCTCGCCGACCGCGCGGCGCTCGACATGGACCGTCTGCGGCAGATGGTGCTGCTCCACGACCGCAGGCTACTGCGGGTCGCGGTCGGAGGGTGCGCGAGGATGAGCCGATGGACGTCTCCCGCCGCCGGCGCCGCCGCGTCGCCGTGCTGGCGGGTGTGCTCCTGGCGGCCTCCGCGCTGGCGGGGTGCGAGAAGGACGGGACGGGCGACGGCGTGCGGATCATGCTGGTCGGCGACTCGATCACCCAGGGCCGGGTGGGGGACTGGACCTGGCGCTACCGGCTCGCCCGCACGCTGGAGGATCAGGGCGTCTCCTTCGACCTCGTCGGACCCGAGGACGGGGTGTACGACGAGCGGACCGGCGACGTCGGCGCCGACGGCTACCGGGACCCCGACTTCGACACCGATCACGCCGCCCGCTGGGGAGCGACGTACGCCGACCTCGGGCCGGACATCGCCGACCAGGTGGAGGACGAGCGCGCCCAGATCGTGGTGAACGCCCTCGGCACCAACGACCTGCTGCGCGACGGCCGGTCGCCCGCGCAGGTGGCCCGGTCCGCCGAGACGCTGGTCGCCAACGCCCGGTCGGTCGACGCCCGGGTCGACGTGGTGCTCGTGCACATCCCTGGCCGCACCCGTGACGCGGAGGACCTCAACGCACGGCTGGACGCGCTGGCCGATCGGCTGGACCGGCCCGACAGCCGGGTGGTGACGGGGACGGTGCCCGGCGGGTACCTGACCGACGAGGACCTCTACGACGGGCTGCACCCCGACGCGTCGGGGGAGCGCAAGATCGCTCGTGGCGTGGCGAGAGCGTTGGCAGAGGTCGGGGTCGGAGCCTCCGGCGGTTGAGTGTGCGGCCCCGTGGCGAGTACGACGCGTTGCGCACTCGACCTGGCGGGGGAGGGAGGATGGGGACCATGACCGACCTCTCCGCGCTCGAGCCGCTGCCCGGCGGCTGGTCGGGTCGCACGTTCCTCGCCGGGGCCGGCGAGCACCGCAGCGTGGTCCGGATCTACCCGCCGGACCACCCGATCCAGGCGCCGCTGGTGCAGGCGGCGCTGCTCGAGCTGGTCCGGGACCTGCTGCCGGTGCCGCGGGTGCTGGAGGTGCGCCGGGCCGATCCGGCCACCGACCAGCCCGGCCTGCTGGTGACCGAGGTGCTCCCCGGCGAGCGCGGCGACCTCGTGGTGCCGCAGCTGGACGAGGAGGGCCTGGCCCGGCTCGGCGCCGACGTCGGACGCCTGGCCGGCACCCTGGGCGGCATGCCGACCGTCCGGCCGGGGCTCTTCGACGACACCGACCTGCGGATCGTCCCGTTCGCGCTCGCCGACGACCTCGAGGCCTGGGTCGAGCAGCACGAGTGGGCCTTCGCGGAGTGGAGCGCCGGTGAGCGGGACGGGCTGCGCGAGGTCGCGGCGCGGGCTCAGGACCTGCTGGACGAGGTCGACCGCTCCTGCCTGGTGCACAGCGACCTCAACCCCAAGAACCTGCTGGTCGACCCCGAGACGCTGCAGGTCACCGGTCTGGTCGACTGGGAGTTCGCCCACTCGGGCCACCCGGCCACCGACCTCGGCAACGTGCTGCGCTTCGAGCGGGAGCCGGCGTACGTCGACGCGGTGCTGACCGCCTATACGGCCCTGCGCGGTGACGACCGCGACGCCCTCCTGGACCGCGCGCGGGCAGCGGACCTGTGGGCGCTGGTCGACCTGGCGGCGCGGGCGGGTCAGAACCCGGTCACCGACCGGGCCGCCGTACTCTTGAGGTCGATCGTCGGGGAGCGGGACCTGCACGCGGGCCTGGTTGGACTCCTGTGACGCCGCCCGCGTACCATTGACTACTGCGTCAGAGGTCTGCCCGGGTTCCAGACGGAGTGGACTCCACGGCTCGCCGCCGACCAGCGCCGGACCCTCATCGGGACGGGCGCGAGATCCCCGGCAGCGAAACGGGCTTCTGCGTGTGTCCGCACGATCCCATCCATCCAAGGAACCCGATTCCCCTATGACGAGCAGCAGCACCATCCTCCCGGACTACGACGCGCCCCAGGTGGCGGTCAACGACATCGGTTCGGAAGAGGACTTCCTCGCCGCGATCGACAAGACGATCAAGTACTTCAACGACGGCGACATCGTGGCCGGCACCATCGTGAAGGTCGACCGGGACGAGGTCCTGCTCGACATCGGCTACAAGACCGAGGGGGTCATCCCCTCCCGCGAACTCTCGATCAAGCACGACGTCGACCCCAACGAGGTCGTCTCCGTCGGTGACGAGGTCGAGGCCCTGGTTCTCCAGAAGGAGGACAAGGAGGGCCGGCTGATCCTGTCCAAGAAGCGCGCCCAGTACGAGCGCGCCTGGGGCACCATCGAGCAGGTCAAGGAGGAGGACGGCGTCGTCGAGGGCACCGTCATCGAGGTCGTCAAGGGCGGCCTGATCATCGACATCGGCCTGCGCGGCTTCCTGCCGGCCTCGCTGGTGGAGATGCGTCGCGTGCGCGACCTGCAGCCCTACGTCGGCCAGACCCTCGAGGCGAAGATCATCGAGCTGGACAAGAACCGCAACAACGTGGTCCTGTCCCGCCGCGCCTGGCTGGAGCAGACCCAGTCCGAGGTGCGCCACGGCTTCCTCACCCAGCTGCAGAAGGGCCAGATCCGCAAGGGCGTCGTGTCCAGCATCGTCAACTTCGGTGCGTTCGTGGACCTCGGCGGCGTCGACGGTCTGGTGCACGTCTCCGAGCTGTCCTGGAAGCACATCGACCACCCGAGCGAGGTCGTCACCGTCGGTGACGAGGTCACCGTCGAGGTGCTCGACGTCGACATGGAGCGCGAGCGGGTCTCGCTGTCGCTCAAGGCGACGCAGGAGGACCCCTGGCAGCACTTCGCCCGCACCCACCAGATCGGCCAGATCGTGCCGGGCAAGGTCACCAAGCTGGTGCCCTTCGGCTCGTTCGTCCGGGTCGAGGAGGGCATCGAGGGCCTGGTGCACATCTCCGAGCTGGCCGAGCGCCACGTGGAGATCCCGGAGCAGGTCGTCCAGGTCAACGACGACGTCATGGTCAAGATCATCGACATCGACCTTGAGCGTCGCCGGATCTCGCTGTCGCTGAAGCAGGCGAACGAGACCGCGACCGCCGCGGACGTCGACGAGTTCGACCCGACCCTCTACGGCATGACCGCCTCCTACGACGACCAGGGGAACTACATCTACCCCGAGGGCTTCGACCCGGAGAGCGGCGAGTGGCTCGAGGGCTACGACGAGCAGCGCGCGACCTGGGAGGAGCAGTACGCCAAGGCGCACGCTCGCTGGGAGGCGCACGTCAAGCAGAAGCAGGAGGCCGCGCAGGCCGAGATCGAGGCCGGCGAGGCGACGTCGTACTCCTCCGGCGGCGGCCAGTCGTCCTCCGGCTCCTCCTCCAGCAGCACCAGCGACTCGGACCAGGGCGGCTCGCTCGCCTCGGACGAGGCGCTGCAGGCGCTGCGGGAGAAGCTCACCGGCGGCAACTGAGCACGTCACTGAGCCCGACGTACGACGGCCCGGTCCCCACCTGGGGGCCGGGCCGTCGGCGTTCGGAGCCGTCCCCGATCCGCACCGCGTCGCAGACGCACGGGCAGAAGTCCTCCCGGCGCCTCGGGCTCACGCTCAGCGCGGTGGGCTCGGACAGGTTGTGCCAGTGCGGCTACGCGCGTGCCGGCTGTGCCGGCTCCGCGGTGCGTCCGGCCGGCTCGCTGATCGGAGGTAGCGCAGCCACGTGCGGTGGCCGGTTGCGGGTGGTCTGGCTACCTCCGGTCGCGGAGTCGCGGGGGACGGGCGTGCCAGGGGCCCGGGCGCACAGGCGGGGCCATACCCTGGAGGTATGACGATCCGCGTCGGCCTCACCGGTGGGGTGGCCTCGGGCAAGAGCACGGTCTCCGCGCTGCTGGACGAGCTCGGCGCGGTGCTGATCGACGCCGACCAGATCGCCCGCGAGGTGGTGGCCAAGGGCACCCCCGGTCTGGAGGCGATCGTCGCGGAGTTCGGGCCGGAGCTGCTCGGCCCCGACGGCGAGCTGGATCGCCCCGCCATGGGTCGCCTGGTCTTCGGCCACGACGACGCCCGCCGCCGGCTGGAGGCGATCGTCCACCCCCTCGTCCGTGCCCGGGCGGCCGAGCTGGAGGCGCAGGCGTCCCCGGACGCCGTCGTCGTGCACGACATCCCGCTGCTCGCCGAGACGGGGCAGGCGGGCGACTTCGACGCCGTACTCGTCGTGGACGCTCCGCGCGAGCTCCAGATCGAGCGGATGACCCGCGACCGCGGTTGGACCGAGGAGGATGCCGTCGCGCGGATCAACGCCCAGGCCACCCGCGAGGACCGCCTCGCGATCGCGACGCACGTGATCGAGAACGCCGGCACCCGCGAGGAGCTCGAGGCGCGGGTCCAGCAGGTGTACGCCGACCTCACGGCGGCCGCATGAGACGCCTGATCGCCGGTGGGCTGCTGGTCGCCACCGCGCTCGCGGGGTGCGGGATGCCGGGGACGAGCGGTGGCGGCGACCGCGCCGGCTCGGAGCCGGCGTCGACATCACCCACGCCCGACCCGGACACGCCCTCCTCCTGGGGGCCGACCCTCGGCGAGATCGACCGGGCCCGCGAGCTCGTGGCGGAGATGACGCCCGAGCAGCTGGCCGGCCAGGTCATCGTGGGCCGGTTCTACGGCACCGACCCCGCCGAGCCAGCCGCTCTGGTGCGCGACCTCAACCTGGCCGGGATCCAGATCACCTCGACCAGCATCGTGGACCGGGAGCAGGTGCTGGCCCTCACCTCCGCCGTGTCCGACGCGAGCGCCGGGCTCGGGCGGGACTATCCCCCCATCATCGGTGTGGACCAGGAGGGCGGCTACGTCTCCCACCTGGACGGGATCGCCACCGAGTTCCCGGCCTTCGAGGCCGCCGGAGCGACCATCGAGGCCCAGCCCGAGCGCGGGCCCGGCATCGTGCAGGAGGCCGCGCGGACGACCGCGTTGGAGCTGCGCCAGCTGGGCTTCACCTGGGTCTTCGCGCCGGTCGCCGACGTGACGGTCGGCGACGCCGACCCGACCATCGGCTCCCGCTCGCCCTCCGACGACGCCGAGGTCGCTGCGACGGCCGTCGAGGCCGCGGTCCAGGGGTACGACGACGCGGGGATCGTCTCCACCACCAAGCACTTCCCGGGCCACGGCTCCGCGCCGGCCGACAGCCACGACCAGCTCCCGGTGGTCAGCCGCAGCCTCGAGGAGCTCGCGGAGATCGACCTGGTGCCGTTCCGCGCCGCGGTGGACGTCTCGGCGCCGGCGGTGATGATGGCGCACCTGGACATCCCCGCGCTGGCACCGGGGGTCCCCTCCAGCCTGGCCCCGGAGACCTACGATCTGCTGCGCGACGACCTCGGCTTCGAGGGCGTGGCCGTCACCGACTCGCTCGGCATGGGCGCGGTCGTCGCGACCGAGAAGCCCGCGGTGACCGCGCTCAAGGCCGGCGCCGACCTGCTGTTGATGCCGGCCGACACCCGCGGCACCCACCGGACCGTCACCGCTGCGATCAGCTCCGGCGAGCTGCCCCGCGAGCGGGTCGAGGAGGCCGCCGCCCGCGTCGTCGCCCTCCAGCTGTGGCAGCAGCGGGTCGCGGGGGAGACCCCGGTCCCCGCCGACATCGCCGAGCAGGCGGCCGCGGCCTCCGCGGCCCTCTCCGCGTCGTACTGACCGGGCGGGCCCAGGGTTCCCCGGTGCACCGGGGAAACGGTCGCTTCCCAGCCGAAATGCAGCCTGGAGAGTGACCGTTTCCCCTGGGAACCTCCGGGCTCTCAGGGGGCCGGGCGCAGCGTCAGCCGGGCGCAGACGCAGCTGCGCCCGGCGGTCACCGAGGGGGTACGGCGGCCGGCCGGGCGCAGAGGTCAGGCGGCGAGGTCCGGGTCGGCGATCCGGCGCAGCTTCTGCAGCGCCTCGCGCTCGAGCTGGCGCACCCGCTCGGCGGAGATGCCGTGCTTGGCGCCGATGTCGGCCAGCTTGTGCTGCCGGCCGTCGACCAGGCCGTAGCGGGAGCGGACGATGTCCGCGGACCGCTCGTCGAGCTCGGAGACCAGCGCGTTGAGCCGGTCCCGGGACTCGTGGTCGAGCACCGACAGGTCGGGGCCCGGCGAGGTCTCCTGGGCCATCAGGTCGCCCAGCGAGGTGTCGCCGTCCTCGTCGACCGGGGTGTCGAGGCTGACGTGCTCACGGCCCCACGCCATCAGGTCCAGCACCCGGTCCAGGTCCATGCCGAGCTCGGTGGCGATCTCCTCCGGCTCCGGCTCCCGACCGAGCTGGCGCTCCAGGCTGCGGCGCGCGCCGCCCACCTGGTTGAGCTCCTCGACCACGTGCACGGGCAGGCGCACCACGCGGGCCTGCTGGGCGATGCCGCGGGTGATCGCCTGGCGCACCCACCAGGTGGCGTAGGTGGAGAACTTGTAGCCCTTGGCGTAGTCGAACTTCTCCACCGCGCGGATCAGACCGGTGTTGCCCTCCTGGATCAGGTCGAGCATCGGCATCTGGGCGCGGCCGTACTTGCGGGCGATCGAGACGACCAGCCGCAGGTTGGCCTGGATGAACTCGTCGACGGCCTTCTGGCCCTCCTCGGCGAGCCACTCCAGCTCCTCCTGGGAGGCCCGGCCGGGCGCTCCGCCCTTGCGGCGGCCGACGCGGCCCTCGGCGAGCAGCTGCTCGGCCAGCAGGCCGGCCTCGATGGTCTTGGCGAGCTCGACCTCGCGGGCGGCGTCCAGCAGGGGGGTACGCGCGATCTCGTCCAGGTACAGGCCCACGCTGTCGCGACCCTCGATCTCGCGGGTCTGGCGGGTCGAGTTCTTGGTTGCGGTTGCCATAGTGGTAACTCCCCCTTCGTCCGGGTGGGCTGGGTGCTCGTGTGCCCACGACTGCTTCAACGTCGTGACCCT
This sequence comes from Nocardioides rotundus, assembly GCF_019931675.1. Classification (GTDB taxonomy): domain Bacteria; phylum Actinomycetota; class Actinomycetes; order Propionibacteriales; family Nocardioidaceae; genus Nocardioides; species Nocardioides rotundus. Next base: position 2,100,406 of record NZ_CP082922.1, on the reverse strand, counting down.
GGGGACTGTTCCCACTGGGACCCTTCACCTGTCCCGACGAGCGGCGGAGTCGCAGAGTTGCCTCCGACGGCAACTCTCAGGGACTTCTCAGGACGTCCCCTGACCACTGGGGCGCCCGGCGAGACCGAGCCGGTCCAGGATCCAGGCGAGGGTGAACGCCCGGTCGTGCCAGGACTTGTATCGCCCCGACACCCCGCCGTGCCCGGCCGCCATCTCGGTGCGCAGCGCGAAGTCCCGCTGACCGGTCGCCGTGGCCCGGAGCCGGGCGATCCACTTGGCCGGCTCGACGTAGAGCACCCGGGTGTCGTTCAGCGAGGTCTCGGCCAGGATCGGGGGGTAGTCGACCGCGGCGACGTTGTCGTACGGCGCGTAGGAGGCGATCAGGTCGTAGGCGGCCGCGTCGTGCTCGGGGTCGCCCCACTCGTCGTACTCCGTCACGGTCAGCGGGAGGCTGGAGTCGAGCATCGTGGTGAGGATGTCCACGAACGGTACGCCGGCCACGATGCCGCCGCGGAACAGGTCCGGCGCCAGGTTGGCCACCGCGCCCATCAACAGCCCGCCGGCCGAGCCGCCCTCGGCGACCAGCGTCTCCGGGGTGGTCCAGCCGGTGTCGACCAGGTGCCGGCCGGCCGCGACGAAGTCGGTGAACGTGTTCGGCTTGTGTGCGAGCTTGCCGTCGTCGTACCACCGCCGGCCCATCTCGCCGCCGCCGCGCACGTGGGCGATGGCGAACGCGGCGCCGCGGTCGAGCAGGGAGAGCCGGGCGAGGGAGAACCACGGGTCCATCGAGGCCTCGTAGGCGCCGTACCCGTAGAGGTGCACGGGCACCGGGCCGCCGCCCTCGCGCGCGTCGCGGCGCACGACCAGCGAGATCGGCACCTGCTCGCCGTCGGGAGCGGTGGCCCACAGCCGGTGCTCCTCGTAGTCGTCGGGGTCGAAGTCGCCCAGCACCGGCGTGGAGCGCAGCAGGGTCAGCTCGCGGGTGCGGACGTCGAAGTCGTAGACGCTCGGCGGGACCGACATCGTGGTGTAGCCCAGCCGGACCAGGGGCTGGTCGAAGGTGGGGTTCGAGCCGGTCCCGACGGTGAAGACCTCGTCCTCGAACTCGACCAGGTGGTCATCGGCCACCCCGTTCTCGTCCAGGTCCAGGATCCGCAGCTGGGTCAGGCCGTCGCTGCGCTGGTTGACGACCAGGTGCGTCGCGAAGGCGTCCACGCCCTCCAGCCGCACCGCCGGGTCGTGCGGGATCAGCGGCCGCCAGTCCTCCGGCGCGGTGGGCGCGATCGGGGCGACGCCGATCTCGAAGTCGGGGCCGGTGCGGTTGTGGTGCACCAGGAGCACGTCGTCGCCGCCGATGACCGCGTGCTCGAGGGAGTACTCCAGCCCCTCCTGGCGCGGGGAGAAGCACCACGGCTCCGGGTCGGGCTCGGCGAAGTCGAGGAGGTGGAACTCGGTGGTGGTCTTCGAGCCGGAGACGAGCATCACGAACCGGTCGCTGCGGCTGCGGCCCACGCCGGTGAAGAAGCGCTGGTCCTGCTCGTGGTGGACCAGCTCGTCGTCGGCCTGGGGTGTGCCGAGGCGGTGCCGCCACACCTTGTCCGGCCGCCAGGACTCGTCGACGGTGCTGTAGAAGAACGACCCGCCGTCGGGCGCCCAGGTCACCCCGCCCAGGACGCCGGTCAGCTCGTCGGGGAGCAGCTCGCCGCTCTCCAGGTCCTTGACCCGCACGGTGTAGCGCTCGTCGCCGGTGGTGTCGGTGGAGTAGGCGAGCAGCCGGTCGTCGGGGCTGACCGTCGAGCCGCCCAGGGAGAAGAACTCGTGGCCCTCGGCGAGCTCGTTGAGGTCCAGCAGGACCTGCTCGCCCGGGAGCGCGGGCTGGTCGGGGGCGGAGTCCTCGGCGGGGATGGGGGCGTGCCAGTCGTCGTCGCCGCGGACGGGGACGCGGCAGGAGGCGCCGTACTCCTTGCCCTCGAAGGAGCGCGAGTAGTACCAGTGGCCGCGGACCCGGGTGGGCACCGACAGGTCGGTCTCGCGGGTGCGGTCCTTGACCTCCTCGAAGAGCGTCTGGCGCAGGTCGGCCAGGTGCGCGGTGCGCCCCCGGGTGTGCTCGTTCTCGGCGTCGAGGTAGGCGCGCACGGCCGGGTCGTCCTTGTCCCGCAGCCAGTCGTAGTCGTCGGTGCGGCTGCGGCCGTGGTGCTCGGTGGTCACCGGCCGGCGCTCGGCGACGGGCGGGGCGAGGTCCTCCCGCCCGGTGGCGCGCGCGGTCGAGGTGTCCGAGGAGGTGCTCATGCGGGGAGCGTACGCGGCAGGTCCGCGTCCACAGGCGGGCGGGATTCCTGTGGAGGAGGCGGCCGGTCCTGTGGACGGTGAGGGCCGTTCTGTGGAGGACACGCCGCGTTTCGGAAATTCCCCGGAAATCTCGGCTGAACCCCTTGTGTCCGGTCGGCGCCCTGGCGTAGAAAACTTCTACCGATTCCGGTTCGCCGGAGGCGGGGATCCGAGAGGAAAGACGGTTCACTCCGGTGCTTGCACCGGCGACGTCCCGGTGACGGGGATGTCGGAGCCGAGAGACCTGCAGGATCGGTCGGCGCGTCACCACTGTCGACCACCCCGAGGGGCTCCCGGTGCTCATACCACCAGGAGCCCCTCACCTCATTTCGGCAGGTGTCGGGGCGGCGGTCAAGCCCCGGTCGGCTCGTCGGGCTGTTCGCCCGCGTCGGGGAGGTACGGCGCCAGCGCCGGGTCGTCGGCCTTGAAGGACCGCACCGGCCCCGGCGACGTCTGCATCGTCTCGAACCGCACCGTGACCACGCCGCGTCCCGAGCCCCACACCCAGCCGCGGCCGTGCTCGGTGTGCACGACGTCCATGCCCGGCGCCCACGCACGGCGGACCGGCTCCTGCGGCAGCTCCACCTCGGGCTCGGGCTCGTCGGCCTCGGAGCCGAACAGGTCCTCCTGGATCCAGTCGGCCAGCCCGCTCACGCCGACCCCGAGCAGCCGGACGCCGCCGGAGGTGTCCAGGTCGGCCAGCAGGCTGCGCGCGACCCGGGCCACGGTCGGGCCGTGGTCGGTGGGCGAGGGGAGCGTGGCGGACCGGCTGAGGGTGGTGAAGTTGTGCAGGCGCACCTTGATGCTCACCGTGCGCCCCGAGAGCCCCGCCTTGCGCAGCCGGTCGGCGACCTGGCCGGCCTGCCGGGTGAGCAGCCCCTCCATCAGCTTCCGGTCGGCCAGGTCAGTGTCGTAGGTGCCCTCGACGCTGACCGACTTGGTCTCCCGCTCCGCCTGGACCGGCCGGTCGTCGTCCGCGCGGGCCAGGGAGTAGAGCCCGGCGCCGTGCGCCTTGCCCACCAGCCGCACCAGCTCCTCCAGCGAGACCGCCTCGAGCTCCTCGATGGTGTGGATGCCTGCCCGCCGCAACCGCTCGGCGGTCGCCGGGCCCACGCCGGGGATGACGGTGACCGACATCGGCCGCAGCAGCGCCTGCTCGGTCCCGGCAGGGACCACGACCAGGCCGTCGGGCTTGTCCAGGTCGCTGGCGATCTTGGCGACGAACTTCGAGGTGGCGATGCCGACGCTGGCCGTGAGCCCGCCGGTCACCTCCTTGACCCGCGCTCGCAGCGCGTGGGCGAAGCCGGTCAGCGTCTCGGTGTCGTAGTCGGCCAGCCCGGCCGGAGCCAGGTCGACGAACGCCTCGTCCAGGCTGAGCGGCTCCACCAGCGGCGAGACGTCGCGCAGCACCTGCATCACCTGGGCGCTGGTGGCGCGGTAGGCGTGGAAGCGGCCGGAGAGGTACGCCGCGTGCGGGCAGCGCGCGCGTGCCTCGCGGGTGGACATGGCCGAGCGGACGCCGTACACCCGCGCCTCATAGGACGCCGTCGAGACCACCCCGCGCCCGCCGACCCCGCCGACGACGACGGGCTTGCCGCGCAGGCTGGGCTTGTCGCGCTGCTCGACGGCGGCGAAGAACGCATCGAGGTCCAGGTGGAGGACCGAGGCGGTGGTGCGCTTCATCGAGGCTGAAACTACCGGCTCCCGGGGACGGGGTCGTCCGCGGCTCGGGGCCACCTCCCGTCCACAGGGGGTCTCCGGAGCCGGGTTGTCCACAGGCGTGGTCCGGGTGGCTGTCGGCGGGCGCCGGAATGGGGGAGAACTGCTCCCATGACGACGAGACCCGACCCGCCCCTGACCCTTCGTGCCGCCGAGCCGGAGGACGCACTCGCCCTGGTGCCGATCGTGCTCGGCTTCCACCCCGAGGAGTCGGTGACCCTGCTCGGCTTCGGCGGGCGCCCGTCGTTCCACGCCCGGGTCGGCCTGCCCCCTGACTCCCACGGCGTGCCCGCTCTGGTGCAGGCACTGCTGGAGCCGAGCCGGCGTCACGGGGTCCGGGAGCTGATCATCGTGATCCATGCGGCAGAGCCGGGACTTGCGGGAAGGTGTGCCCACGCGCTGGAGCTCGCCTTCGCAGCCGCCGGGATCGACGTATTGCACGTGCTGCGGGCCGACGGCCGGCGATGGTGGCCGCTCATGCGCGGCGTGGTGCCGCTGGGCCATGACGAGGGCGTCGGATACGACGTCCAGGCCCACCCCTTCCTGGCGGCGGCGGTGATGGAGGGGCGGGTCATCTTCGGCTCGCGGGAGGAGCTGGCCCGCAGCCTCGACCCGCGACCTGAGCGGATCCGTGAGGTCGAGACCTTGCTGCGGGGGAGGAGCGACCTGCCAGCGAGCGGGCCGGGCTCGGTGGACGCGCTGGCGGCTCGCTGTCGTGAGGAGGGGCGAGAGCCGGAGGTCCCGGAGGTGGCCTGGCTGCTCGCCGCTCTGGACCACAGGGCCGTCTGGGAGAGCACGTGGTGCGGACTGCACCGCTCCGACACCCTGGCCCAGCTGCGCCTGTGGACGTCGGTGCTGGTGTCGGCTCCGCCGAGTCGCCGTACCCGGCCCGCGCTGCTGGTGACGCTCTCGGCCTGGCTGGCGGGCAACGGCGCGCTGGCCTGGTGCGCCTTCGATCGAGCGACCCCGTCCCCGCGGGACGCCCGGATGGTCGCGTTGGTGCGCCGACTGCTGACAGGGGCGGTGCCGCCGAGTGCGTGGGACGACTTCGCCGGCGGCAGGAGGAGAGGGGAGGCGGGCTGATCCATCCCATCGAGGGCTTGTGCCGGGGCCCCGCCCCGCGCCTAGGGTTCCTGCATGGGCGAAGAGGTCGAGTCACAGCAGTTCACCCGGGCCGACCGGACACGGCACCGGGAGAAGGTCCGGCGCTGCCTCGACGTGTTCGCCCGGATGCTCCGGGAGGCGGCCTTCGACACCGACGACCCGATGACCGGGCTCGAGGTCGAGCTGAACCTGGTCGACGAGAGCGGGAACCCGGCGCTGAAGAACGCCGAGGTGCTCGAGCAGATCGCCGACCCGGACTTCCAGACCGAGCTGGGCCAGTTCAACATCGAGATCAACGTGCCGCCGCGCAAGCTGCGCGAGGACGGGCTGGCGGAGTTCGAGCGCTCGCTGCGGCGCAGCCTCAACGACGCGGAGGACAAGTCCGCGCAGGTCGGGGCCCACCTGGTGATGATCGGCATCCTCCCCACGCTCGGCGAGGGGCACATGACCCCCTCCTCGATCAGCGCCAACCCCCGCTATGCGCTGCTGAGCGAGCAGATCCTCGCCGCCCGCGGCGAGGACATCGAGATCAACATCTCCGGCGCGGAGCGGCTCTCCACGACCTCGGACTCGATCCTGCCCGAGGCCGCGGCTACCAGCACGCAGTTCCACATCCAGACCTCGCCCGACGAGTTCGCCGAGTATTGGAACGCCTCGCAGGTCATCGCGGGAGCGCAGCTCGCGGTGGGCGCGAACTCGCCGTACCTGCTCGGCAAGGAGCTGTGGCCCGAGACCCGGATCCCGCTGTTCGAGCAGGCCACCGACACCCGCTCGGAGGAGCTCAAGGCCCAGGGGGTGCGCCCGCGGGTGTGGTTCGGCGAGCGGTGGATCACCTCGGTCTTCGACCTGTTCGAGGAGAACGTCCGCTACTTCCCCGCGCTGCTGCCGATCACCGACGACGAGGACCCGCTCCAGGTGCTTGAGGAGGGCGGCGTCCCGGGGCTGCACGAGCTGCGGCTGCACAACGGCACCATCTACCGCTGGAACCGGCCGATCTACGACATCGCCGACGGGTCGCCGCACCTGCGGGTGGAGAACCGGCTCCTCGCCGCCGGGCCCACGGTGGTCGACATGATGGCCAACGCCGCGTTCTTCTACGGCCTGGTGCGCAGCCTGGCCGAGAGCGAGCGGCCGATCTGGTCGCAGATGTCGTTCTCCGCCGCGGAGGAGAACTTCCACGTGGCCGCCCAGCAGGGCATCGACGCCCAGATCTACTGGCCCGGCGTCGGCCAGGTCCGGGCGACCGAGCTGATCCTGCGCCGGCTGCTGCCCCTGGCCTACGAGGGTCTCCAGGCGTGGGGCGTCCCGGCGGAGGACCGGGACCGGCTGCTCGGCGTGATCGAGCAGCGCTGCCTGACCGGCACCAACGGCGCGGAGTGGTTCGTCCGCAAGATGCACGAGCGCGGCTCGGAGAAGCGGTACGACGCCCTGCGGGCCGTGCTGCAGGAGTACCGCGAGCACATGCACTCCAACGAGCCCGTGCACACCTGGGACTGACGCTCGGCCTAGTCGTGCTCCCGGGGCCGCCGCCACCGGCGGCCGGCACCGCTGACGGGGTCGTACCACCCGCGCGGGGTGACGACCGCGAAGCGTCCGTCGGCGACCCCGTGCTCGGCCCAGGCCGCACGGACCGGGCCGGTCCATGCGGCGTCCTGGTCGTGCCAGGTGGGCATCCCCGGTCGAGTCAGCCAGACGAGGGCGCACCGGGCGCCGGCCGCGGAGATCAGCGCGGAGGCGATCTCGGTGCGCAGCCCGTGGTCCCAGGCGGTGGCGTCGCCGCCGTGGTGCGCGTCCACCGTCACCAGGGCGCCCTCGGGGAAGCCCGCATGCAGCACCGGGGGAGGGCGCCGGCGGGCGCTGCGGGCGCGCAGCGAGATCACCGCGGCTCGCAGCGCGCGGTCCAGGGCGGCGTCGTACTCCATCGGCACCAGCCTGCCGCAGCAGGGGGCTGCGACGCGCTGCTCTCCACAGGCCGGGGTGCTCCCGTCCGCGCGCCGACTCCGGTAGCGTGCGCCACAGTCACCGATGAGGCGCTGAGGAGGCGAGGTCCGTGGGGACGATCGTGGTGGGCTACGTGCCCAAGGCGGAGGGCGAGGCGGCACTGGACCGCGCCATCGAGGAGGCGAAGCTCCGCGGTTCCCGGATCGTGGTGGTCAACTCCCACCGTGGCGGTGACAGCTTCGACGGCCAGGCCAGCGCGCAGGCCGACGAGCAGATGGCCGCGGTGAAGGCCAAGCTCGAGCAGTCCGGTGTGGAGCACGAGGTGCGCCAGCTGGTGCGCGGCTTCGACCCGTCGGAGGACCTGCTCGCCCTGGCCAAGGACGTCGACGCCGAGTTGGTGGTCATCGGACTGCGCCGTCGGTCCCCGGTCGGGAAGCTGATCCTGGGCTCGAACGCGCAGCGGATCCTGCTGGACGCCACCTGCCCGGTGCTCTCGGTCAAGGCGGACTGACCCGCCCGGCCGGCATGAGAGCATGCGGGCATGGGCTTTCACATCGCGCAGGACGCTGACGCCGACCGGGTGCTGGACGAGCACCCCTTCGCCCTCGTTGCGGGGATGATGCTGGACCAGCAGTTCCCGATGGAGTCGGCCTTCGCGGGCCCGGCGAAGGTGCTGGACCGCTTCGGCAGCCTGGAGCCGGAGGCGATCGCGGCCGCGGACCCCGCGCGCTTCAAGGAGCTGGCCAGCACCCCGCCGGCGATCCATCGCTTCCCCGGGTCGATGGCCGAGCGGATGCAGCAGCTGGCGGCCCACATCGTCGAGGAGTACGACGGCGACACGACCGCGCTGTGGACCGGCGCCGCCGACGGCCGGGACCTGCTGAAGCGGATCCAGGCCATGCCCGGCTTCGGCAAGCAGAAGTCGCAGATCCTGGTGGCGCTGCTGGCCAAGCAGCTCGGCGTGCGCCCCGAGGGCTGGGAGGCCGCGGCGGCCGGCTACGCGGAGGAGGGCTACCAGTCGGTCGCCGACGTGGTCGACGAGGCCAGTCTGCAGAAGGTGCGCGAGACCAAGAAGCAGAAGAAGGCCGCGGCGCGGGCCTGATCGGCACGGTGCTCCTCGACGTGAGTGCCCGGAGTCACCGAACGCCTTGAGCCCGTGGCACAATGAACGACGCGGCTCTTGACGTACCCGGGCTTGGCCGCGCCCCGAAGTCGCTGACGAGAGGTGTTCGTGTCCTCGCACGCACGCAAGAACCTTCCTGCTGAAGTCCTGTCCCACCCGGCACTCGAGGGCCTGGTCCGGGATGGCCGTGAGCGTGGCCACGTCACGCCTGAGCAGGTGCGGCGCGCCAGCGAGGAGGCTGCGGTCCAGCCGCAGCAGCTCAAGTCGCTGCTGGCCCACCTGGGCTCCCTCGACATCACTGTGCATGTGCCGGCCGCCGAGCCCGGCCTGGTGGCCGCCGCCCGGTCGAGCACCACCAAGAAGCCGGCCGCCAAGTCCGCGGCCAAGAAGGCGTCGGCCGACAAGCCCGCGGAGAAGAAGGCGCCCGCCAAGAAGGCCCCGGCCAAGAAGGCCGCGGCGAAGAAGGCGGCTCCTGCGAAGAAGGCGGAGGCCACGGCTCCGGCCAAGAAGGCCGCGGCGAAGAAGACGGCGCCCGCTGCGCCCGCGGAGCCGGTCGTCGGCCCCGACGGCAAGAAGGTGCTGCCGGACATCTCCGACGAGCAGTTCGAGAAGGACGTCGCGACCGACCCGAGCATCAAGCAGGACGAGAAGGAGGCGTCGTTCGTCGTCTCCGCCGCGGACGACACCGACGAGCCCGAGCAGCAGGTCATGGTCGCCGGTGCGACCGCCGACCCGGTCAAGGACTACCTCAAGCAGATCGGCAAGGTCCCGCTCCTCAACGCCGAGATGGAGGTCGAGCTCGCCAAGCGGATCGAGGCCGGCCTCTTCAGCGAGGAGAAGCTCGCCAAGGGCGGGAAGATCACGCCGAAGGTCTTCGAGGAGCTCGAGTGGATCGCCGAGGACGGTCGCCGGGCCAAGAACCACCTGCTCGAGGCGAACCTGCGCCTGGTGGTCTCGCTGGCCAAGCGCTACACCGGCCGCGGCATGCTCTTCCTCGACCTGATCCAGGAGGGCAACCTCGGCCTGATCCGTGCGGTCGAGAAGTTCGACTACACCAAGGGCTACAAGTTCTCGACCTACGCCACCTGGTGGATCCGGCAGGCGATCACCCGGGCGATGGCCGACCAGGCCCGCACCATCCGGATCCCGGTCCACATGGTCGAGGTCATCAACAAGCTCGCCCGCGTCCAGCGGCAGATGCTGCAGGACCTGGGCCGCGAGCCCACTCCGGAGGAGCTGGCCCAGGAGCTCGACATGACCCCCGAGAAGGTCATCGAGGTGCAGAAGTACGGCCGCGAGCCGATCTCCCTGCACACCCCGCTGGGCGAGGACGGCGACTCCGAGTTCGGCGACCTGATCGAGGACTCCGAGGCGATCGTCCCGGCCGACGCGGTCAGCTTCACCCTGCTGCAGGAGCAGCTGCACGCCGTCCTGGACACGCTGTCCGAGCGCGAGGCCGGCGTGGTGTCGATGCGGTTCGGCCTCACCGACGGCCAGCCCAAGACGCTGGACGAGATCGGCAAGGTCTACGGCGTGACCCGTGAGCGGATCCGGCAGATCGAGTCCAAGACCATGTCCAAGCTGCGGCACCCCAGCCGCTCCCAGGTGCTGCGCGACTACCTGGACTGATGCGTCGACGCGTCGCCGACCCGCACCGTCGGACCCTCGCCGACGACCGGACCCAGCCAGGGCGGCCCTGGGCGGCGGATTGCGCGACGCAGACGGCGGCGGTTCCGGCGGGGGCTATGCCGGGGCGAATCCGGGGTGGAACGGCCCCGGCCCGGCGTTCTAGCTTTCTGCCAGACCACGGCGACCAGGGGTGTCGGTTCAGTAGTAGACGCCTGGGTAGGTCATGCGCAGTTGGGCCGTTCGGGCCGCATGCACATCACGACTCGGTCCGGGAGCGTGAGCGTCTGTTCGCGCCCGCCGCTGGTGTAGAGCACTTCGATGTTCGTGCCTTGGGTGGTGGTCTTGCCGGCGCGCAGCTGGAGCACTACCTCGTAGGTGTTCGCTCCCTGGCTGTCGCAGACACGAGTCAGGGTCGTGCCGGTGCTCTTGATGTTCTGGCTGGCGAACCTCCCAGGGACGTCGCCGGCGAGGAGCCTCCCCTCGGCGGCGGGGTTGGGACGTATTGCCCAGTCGGTGACGTCGAGATTTCCGGACTCGAACCTGACGTCGGTGACCTTCACCGTGCCGGGTCGGTCCAGGCAGATGACGTAGGTGCCGTGGACCCAGGGCTGGCCGGGCCTCTTGGCGGGCAACTGCGATTCCATCGGGTTGGCTCCGGGTGAGACCAGCTGTGGCGGACGAGCTCCTGGCCCAGGGTCGACTTCACCTCCCGTTGAGTCGCATCCGGTCACGGCGATGAGGAGGACCGCCACGACGCCCGTGAGTCGCTTCACCTCGGTCCGGCGCTGACTCTGGGGGAGTTCGCCGGGCCAGTCTTGCGGTTGCCGCAGATCTTTCCTCGGCGCTGGAACTTGAACGAGACCCGCACGTCCTGACCGTACCCGGCCTGCGCGGAGAGCGAGATCGGGCCGATGTCCATACCGCCGCCGTAGGTGACGTTCCTAGCTTCCGCGGTGCTCCAGGTCACGCCCTTACCCCTGCGTGTGCAGTTGTGGTACAGCGCGTTGTAGGTGCGCTTCTTGTCGGTGTTGAAGTCGTAGACGCTGTAGGGAACCCACTTGGTCGGCGCGCACGTGTTGAACTTGCGCCGGTAGTTGATCCGGTTGTACATGATGTGGTCGGTCAGTCCCGGGCTGGTGACCGTAATTCCGGTCTTGTACGTCCGGCTCAGGGTGCCGCCCGCCTTCCAGCCGTCGCCGGAATCAACAGCGACGCCGAGGGTGTGCTTGGTCTCCTCGTCCATCCCTTGCCGCAGCGTAGCCTTGGCATACCGCCAGCCGTGCGTGGTCACGAACTTCTCCGGGCGCCTGCGACGCCACCCGTTCCACCAGGTGACGCAGACGGCAGCCTCCTGCGCGGCAGACTCGCTACTCGCGCGGTTTGACTCCGGTCCCAACCGGGCGACCGCCATGCTGGTCAGCTGCGCGGTGCGGCTTCGAGCCACCTCAACGCCTGGTCGCCGGGCGAGCGCCAGCGGATCGAAGGCCGCTGTGCGCGCGGACGCCGGCACGTCAACAGAGTTCCCGCCTGCGGCCCAGACCTTGCTCCGGCCCAGATCGACGGCCAGGACGGGAGCCAGCGTGCGCCCGTTGGTACTTCCGTCGGGCTCAAGCCGGGCAACCCGCCCGTCAGGCACGGGAGCGGTGATGCCCGGGTCGTCGGTTCCCTCCGGGAAGAGCGTGTAGCTCCACGTGGTGCCGGTGCCGCCGTCGTCGAAGACCAGGTCGACGTCGACCTCGCCCTTGGGGCCGCGGTAGTTCGGCGGCAGGTCTTTCAGGGAGCCCCAGATGCGGTAGCTGCCGTCGGCTGCTGTGACGGTCGTCGCGATCGGGCGCATCGCGACCCCCTTGTCACCGGCACGATCCATCGCGGCCAGGGACGGGTTCGCCACCATCGAGACCTTCACCCCACTCTGGCGTCTGCCGTCATCGAGGACGGTGCCGGTGGCCAGCACCGGCGTCGATGGATCGACTGCCGCGCGCGCCGCACTGACCGTGGGCCCGTCCGGGTTGATCAGCCACGCTGTCGCCGCTAAAGCCGCGGCCGTGAACCCGGCGCCGAGGCGACGAGTCTTGGAACTGCCGAACGATGAGACAACCTGCGAAACCACGCCGAGAACACCCCCGCGTCTAACCTCGGCCCGAGGTGGTCGAGGTTTTCAAAGTACTCCGGGCGTGACCCCTGTCAAGGGCCGCATGGACTCCCGTGCTCGGGGACGCGGGGGTCCGACGGCGATGCGGTGCAAACGGTGAGCAGCAGGAGTACGCCGGCCGCCGCGGTTCGCCGTACTCCCTGCATGCCGGTCACGGTAGCGCCGGCTACCCCAGGGCGACGCAGGTGACGGCGACGCCGCACAGCACCATGCCGACGCCCTGCGACCGGTGGATCGGCTCGCGAAGCACGGTGGAGGCGAGCAGCACGGTGAAGGCGGGGTAGAGCGAGGTGATGACGGCGGTGACGGAGAGGTAGGCGCCGTGGCTGGCGATCATGAAGGCCAGGGTGGCGGTCGCGCCGAGCACGCCGCTGACGGCGCCGACGGCCGCCAGCGGGCGCCGGGGGAGCCAGGGCTGGCGGAGTGACATCGCGACCGCGACCACGACCAGTCCGCCGACGACCTGGTTGAGGGCCAGGGGAAGCAGCCCCGCCTCCTCGCCGATCTGGGCGAGGGCGACGAAGAGCAGGCCGAAGCCGAGCCCGGCCAGGAGGCCGTCGCCCAGCCCGCCCGCGGCGGCACGGGGGACGTCGCCGGACGCGGTGGAGTCCGGTTCCCGGGAGACCAGCCAGATGCCCGGGAGGGCCAGCACGATGCCGAGCCAGACCAGCAGGGCCGGCCGCTCACCGAGGCCGACCCCGGCCAGCACCGGCACCATCGCCGCGCCGACGCCCGACACCGGTGCCACCACGCCCATCCGGCCCGAGGAGAGCCCGCGGTAGAGGAACGCCGTACCGAAGCCGTTGGCCACGCCCGCGACCAGCGCCCACCCCAGATCGGCGGCGGTGGGGTCGCCGGGCAGCAGGAGCCCGGCCACCAGGACGACGACCCCGCCGCCGAGCTGCGCCACCAGCGCGACCGTCCAGGCGCTCACCCGCTGGGAGACCACCCCGCCCACGAAGTCGCTCAGCCCGTAGGCGAGCGCGGCGCCTAGCGCCAGCAGGACGCTCACGGCGCGGTGTTCAGCACCCCGGCGACCCACACCCCGGTCGCGACGACCGCCGAGAGCAGCTCGATCAGGATGCTCAGTCCGACGGCGCGCAGCGCCGCGACGGTGGACCGGCCGGCCTCGGAGCCGCCGACCCGGATCCTCTCCGCGACGTAGACCCCCAGCGGGAAGCCGAGGAGGGCGCCGACCACCGGGATGACGAAGAAGCCGACGACCGCGCCGACGGCGCCGATGAGCAGGGTGCGTGTGGGCACGGTGGCCTTGAGCCGCCGGCCCGGGACGAGGTACTTCACCACCTGGCCGACCAGCAGGACGCCGATCGCCGCGGCCAGGAACCACCAGGCGGTCGAGGTGCCCTTGTCGATCGCCCACACCACCATGACGCCGCCGACCAGCAGTACCCCGGGCAGGACCGGCACGATGATGCCGGCGATGCCGACGACGATGGCGAGCGCGACGACGATCTCCAGGGCGGTCACGCCGCGACTATCGCACAGCGGCACCCGAAAATGCCGGGAGCCCCGGACCGAGGCGGTCCGGGGCTCCCGTGCGGTCTCGGGGGAGACTCAGCGCTCGTCCTCGGGGGCCGACGCGGGCGTGTTCTCCAGCTTGTGGGTCTCGTCCTGCACGTGGCTGGCGATCTCGCGCAGCGCATCGCCGTGCTCGCGTGCGTGGTGAGCGCAGAAGAGCAGCTCTCCACCGCTCTGGAGCTCGACGCGAAGGTAGGCCTGCGCGCCGCAACGGTCGCAGCGGTCAGACGCCGTCAGTGCGGCTGCGGGGGCAACGGCAGTAGTCACATCGGCCTCTTTTCTTCCATCGGTGTCACCGGGTCCAACGTACCCAGCACGGTGAAAGATTCCCCGTGCGGGTCCCTGTGCCCAGGGACACACCCATCTCATCATGAGGAGTGCTGCGCCGTCCGGGTTTGTCCCCAGATCGAGACGGATCGGGCGGCGATCGTGCCTGTGTGCTGTTGTGACGCTCACCGTAGCCCGCGGGTTGCCACGGGTCGGGCAGCGTGCCTTCACGGAGTGCCGGCGTGTCGCCGGTATGTTCGAGGGGTACGACGACCCCTTCGCCCCGGCCCGGCCGGGACGTGCACCGCCAGGAGCAGCACCATCGCCGACAACACCTACAACGCCGCCCATCTCCTCGTGCTCGAGGGCCTCGAAGCGGTCCGCAAGCGGCCGGGGATGTACATCGGCTCCACCGACACCCGCGGTCTCATGCACTGCGTCTGGGAGATCATCGACAACGGGGTGGACGAGGCGCTGGGCGACCACGCCAAGCGGGTCGAGGTGACGCTGCACGCCGACGGCTCGGTGGAGGTGTACGACGACGGCCGGGGCATCCCGACCGACAAGGAGCCCAAGACCGGGCTGCCCGGCGTCGAGGTGGTCGCGACCAAGCTGCACGCCGGCGGCAAGTTCGGCGGCGGCTCCTACAACGCCAGCGGCGGCCTGCACGGCGTCGGCCTGTCGGTCGTCAACGCCCTGGCCGCCCGGATGGACATCGACGTCGACCGCTCGCCCAGCCAGCAGGGCATCAGCTTCCGCCGCGGCGTCCCCGGCGTGTTCTCCGGCGACGGGCCGGACGCGCCGTTCGAGGCGAAGTCGGGCCTGACCCGCAAGGGCAAGCGGGTCGCCAAGGGCAAGACCGGCACCCGGATCCGGTTCTGGCCGGATCGGCAGATCTTCACCAAGGACGCCGGCATCGACCTCGAGGGGCTGCTGGGGCGGGCTCGGCAGACCTCCTTCATCGTGCCCGGGCTCGAGCTGGTCGTGCGCGACCAGCGGGGCGAGACCTGGAGCGAGGAGAAGTTCCGCCACGACGGCGGCATCGCCGAGTTCGCCGAGTTCCTCGCCCACGACGAGCCCGTGACCGGGGTGCTGCGGCTCCAGGGCTCCGACACCTTCACCGAGACCGTCCCGCTGCTGGACGAGCAGGGCCACATGACCCCGCAGGACGTCGAGCGCGAGCTCGGTGTGGGCGTGGCCGTGCGGTGGGGCACCGGCTATGAGAGCGCCGTGCGCTCCTTCGTCAACGTGATCGCCACCCCGAAGGGCGGCACCCACGTCGCCGGCTTCGAGGCCGCGCTGACCAAGGCGTTCAACGACGCGATGCGGTCCACCAAGGCGTTGAAGGTCAACGACGCCGACGTCGTCAAGGACGACGTGCTCGAGGGGATGACCGCGGTCGTGGCGGTGCGGCTCGCCGAGCCGCAGTTCGAGGGGCAGACCAAGGAGATCCTCGGCACGCCGGCCGTGCGCTCCGCCGTACGCAAGATCGTGCTGGCCGAGCTCGGGAAGTTCCTCACCTCCAGCAAGCGTGCGGAGAAGGCGCAGGCCAAGCTGGTGATGGAGAAGGTCGCCAACGCCGCCAAGGTGCGGCAGGCCGCCCGGCAGCACAAGGAGACCCAGCGGCGGAAGAACGCCCTGGAGTCCTCCGCGCTGCCGGCCAAGCTGCGGGACTGCCGGTCGGCCGACAACGAGCGCACCGAGCTGTTCATCGTCGAGGGCGACTCGGCGCTCGGCACCGCGCTGGCGGCGCGGAACTCCGAGTTCCAGGCGCTGCTGCCGATCCGCGGCAAGATCCTCAACGTGCAGAAGGCCTCGGTGGCCGACATGCTCAAGAACGCCGAGTGCGCCTCGATCATCCAGGTCGTCGGCGCCGGCTCGGGGCGGACCTTCGAGATCGACGCCGCCCGCTACGGCCGGATCATCTTCATGGCCGACGCGGACTCCGACGGGGCGCACATCCGGTGCCTGCTGGCCACGCTGTTCTTCAAGTACATGCCGGATCTGGTCACCCAGGGGCGGATCTTCTCCGCCGTGCCGCCGCTGCACCGGATCGAGCTGACCAACCCCAAGCGCGGGATGGACAAGTACGTCTACACCTACTCCGACGTCGAGCTGCAGCGGAAGCTGGCGGAGCTGAAGAAGAAGGGCGTGCGGTGGAAGGACCCGGTCCAGCGCTACAAGGGGCTGGGCGAGATGGACGCCGATCAGCTCGCCGAGACCACCATGGACCCCCGGCACCGGACCCTGCGGCGGCTCACCGCCGAGGACGCCGAGGCCGCCGCGGAGGTCTTCGAGCTGCTGATGGGCTCCGAGGTCGCGCCGCGCAAGGAGTTCCTGGTCCAGGGCGCCTACGAGGTCGACGTGGAGGCGCTGGACGCGTGAGGGCCGGGGTGTGCGGCGAGGTCCCGCCGCCGACCGGTGCGCGGGTGTATGTTCCCGCACGAGGTCCTGTCGCGTCGGGGCGGCGGGCACGGGGGAAGGTGCACGGCATGGACGGGCAGACACCGAGGTTCGGCGTTCGGGTGTTGCAGCGGGTCGGGCAGTGCCTTGCTGTGAGCGCGCTGTTCTTGTGGGTGGCGGCTGTCGGGATGCTGCGGAACGAGGGGCAGCCCGTGGAGGTGCGGTCGTGAGCGAGCAGACGGAGACCAGGAGGAGCGATGGGCTGGGCTGGCGGGTGCTGAGCCGGGTGACCGTCGGGCTCTACGCGGGCGCGGCCCTGGCCGCGGTCGTCGCCGTGCTCGTGACCCAGCGCGACCCGGTGACGGTCACCGATGCCGCGGGCAACGACCAGGTCCTGGCCAGCGACCTGCCGATCCTGCTGGCGGTGCTGGCCGGGGTGCTGCTGATCCAGGCGGTCGGGCTGCACCTGCTGCGCCGTACCGTCGAGCGAGAAGCGCGCGCCTGGCGGCCGCGGTCGTAGGCGACCCACCCGGCTTGCTCACCGGGCCATCGGCCCCACCCGCGTGCCCGGGCCATGCGTAGACGCGCGGGCACAACCTCGCGTTCGGCGGGCGGCTGAGCGGGGCCACGCGGGCGAGCGGGGACTTCTGCCAGTGCGTCGACGACGACTGGCGGGCGCAGTCCTAGACGACCTGCTCCAGCAGGCCCGTGTCGACGTCGTAGAGGAAGCCCCCGACCTTCACGCTCTCCGGGATCAGGGGGTGCGAGCGGACCTTGCGCACGTCCTCGCCGAGGGCGGCGCGCTGGTCGTCGATCACCCCGAAGCGCATCCAGGTGGCGTCCTGTCCCGAGGACTCGCTGACCCGCTCCCGCAGCTCGGCCTCGCTCGAGGAGGCCACCGCGCAGCGGGTGTGCGGCACGATCAGCACCCGGTCCACGCCGAGGAGGTGCGCGCCGAGGACCAGGGCCTCGAGCGCCTCGGGGGTGACCCGGCCGCCCGGGTTGCGGAACATCTTGGCGTCGCCGTGGCTCAGCCCGAGCATCCGCAGCGGGTCGATCCGGCTGTCCATGCAGGTCACGATGGCGACGCCTGCGCGGGCCACACCGTCGAAGTCGGAGTCGGTGAACTCGGCGGCGTAGGCACGGTTGGCGTCCAGCAGGTCCTCGAAGTCGCTCACAGGCCGACCGTAGTGCAGGCTCCTCGGGTGCGACCATGGTGTCCATGCCCACACCGTCGCTGAGTCGCCGGGCCCTGCTGGCGGCCCTCGGGCTCGGCGCCGTCGGTGCCCCGGGCGCGGCGTGCTCCGAAGATGGTGGGTCGTGGCGGGTCGAGCAGGGCACGCTGGAGAGCGAGTACGCCGTCGGGGGCGCGGCCGGCTGGTTCCTGGCCCGGCCGCCCGGCGGAGGCGCCGTACCCCTGATCGTGCTGTTGCACGGAACCGCGCAGAGCGCTGAGCAGGTGTTGCAGGACCGCGGTGTGGTGGCCGCGGCCGAGCGAGCCGGGTTGCGCATGGCGCTGGCGGCGATCGACGCGGAGAGCTCGTACTGGCACGCGCGCGACGACGGCTCGGACACCGGGGCCCTGGTGTTGGACGCCTTCTTGCCGCTGTTGGCCGAGCGGGGCGTCGACACCGCGCGGCCCGCCTGGTTCGGCTGGTCGATGGGCGGCTTCGGTGCGCTGCTGCTCGCCTCCCGGCTGGAGGCGTCCGGCAGCCGCAGTGGGCCGGTCCTGATGTCGAGCCCGGCGATCTGGCCGTCCTGGCGGGCCGCGGAGGGGACGATCCCCGGCGCGTTCGACACCGGCGCGGACTGGCGGCGGCAGATGGAGCTGCTCGCGGACCCGCTGCGGGCGCCGATCCGGATCGACGTGGGGCGCAGCGACCCCTTCCTGCCCGCGGTTCGGGCGTGGGCAGAGCGGCGGGAGGTCGACGTACGCGTGGCCCCCGGCGGGCATTCCCCGGGCTTCAGCACCCGCCTGCTACCCGAGCAGCTGCGCTGGCTGGGCCGCCGTACCTCCTCCCGCCGACTGGAGGTGAAGTAGCGCCGACTCGGCAGTCAGGGGGTCAGACGGGGGTGGGAGGGGTTGTTGCCTGGCGGGTGGGGGCGCCGCGGAAGAGGAGGAGGGCGAGGAGGGCGGCCAGGGTGGCGCAGGCGGCGGCGCCGAGGAAGACGGTCTGCTCCTGCGCGATGCCGGCGAGCTTGAGCAGCTCGGTGTACTCCGCGCACCGGCTCCGGCCGCCGCAGACGTCCTGGAGGGGAGGTACGGCGGCCTGCTCGGCGTAGTAGCGGCGCAGGCCCAGGGTGGTGAGCGCCGAGATCCCGACCAGCATGCCGACCATCCGGCACACCACCACCAGCGCGCTGACCAGCCCGTGGCTGTCGTCGTCGGTGCTGGCCAGCGCGGCGGCGTTGACCGGCGCCAGCGCCAGCCCGAAGCCCAGCCCGCCCAGCACCAGCGCCACCGTCGCCGAGGGCGCCCGCAGCGACTCCAGCCCCCACTGCGACATCAGCACGAACGCCACGGCGGCCAGGATCATCCCGACAGCCGTCACGACGCCCGCGGGCAGAACGCGGGTGAGGTAGCCCCCGATCACGGCGCCCACCGGGAGCGCGACGAGGAAGCGGACCAGGACCAGCGCGGCATCCAACTGGGAGTCGGGATAGATCGTGGTCCGGGCGAACAGCGGGATGTCGATCAGCGCGGCGATGAGCGCGGCGCCGACGAAGAAGCTGACCAGCAGCGCACCCCACGCCGGCCGGGCAACCAGCGCCCCGCGCGGGACCAGCGGAGCCTCCGCTCGACGCAGGTGGACGGCGAACAGGACCGCGGCCACGGCCGCTCCGAGCAGGAACCAGAGCCCGTTCTCGCTGAAGACCTGAACCTCCGGATCCGCGGTGGCGAACGCCAGGATCACCCCACCCAGGGCCACCCCTGCCAGCAGCGAGCCGACCAGGTCCGCCTCGCGAGCCGCAGCGAACCAGGCGCGCAGGTCGACCAACGGCCGCTGCGCGGTCAGCCAGCGCACGACGGTGAGGAGTACGGCGACGCCGGCGATCGCCCCCATCGGGGTCAGCCACCGGTCTCCGCCCTCGGTGAACGGCACATAGAGGGCGCCCCAGGTCAGGTCCTGCATGATCATCGCCGGGCGCAGGAACACCAGCGCGAGGGCGACCGTCGCCACGATCAGCAGCAGGAGCCCCGGCCAGTCGAACCGCCCGGTGCGCGGCTCGGGGGCGGGAGCGGCGGCTCGGATGGCCACGGCCAGCACCACGCCCACGGCCAGGTTCAGCACGAAGATCGCCCGCCAGTCGGCCACCGCCAACACGACCGCGCCCAGCAACGGCCCCAGGACCGAGCCGATCTCCTGCACCGCGGACACGATGCCGAGCGGCAGCCCGCGGCGGTGGGCGGGATACAGGTCCGCGACCAGCCCGAGCGTGGCGGGCACCAGGGCCCCACCCCCGACCCCCTGCAGGAACCGGCCCGCCACCATGGACGGCAGGTCGTAGGCCACGGCCGTCGCCAGCGACCCGACGGCGAAGACGACCAGCCCCATCACGAGCACCGGCACCCGGCCGCGCAGATCCGCGATCCGGCCGATCATCGGCAGCATGGCGACGTACCCCAGGAGGAACCCGGAGACGATCGGGGCCGCCCGCTGGAGCTCGTCGATCGGGATGCCGACGCTGCCCATCATGTCCGGCAGCGCGAGCACCACGACATAGGTGTCCGCGGCCGCGAAGGCCACCGCCACCGAGGCGAGGGCCAGCAGCACCCGGGCCGGCATCAGCCCCGGCTGGCGGTCGTGGGGGCGGTGATCTGCTGGGTCACGCCGTACTCGTCGAGGTTGAGTTGGTAGGTCATCTCCGGCGCCGAGGGGTAGAAGACGCCGGTGAAGCTGGCCTCGCGCAGCTCGTCGTCATCGGTGATCTGGTACTCCACGTCGAAGGAGTCGCCGGAGCTGCTGGGGATCACCTTCTTCATCGCCGTGCCCGGCACCGACCCGGTGTAGGTGGTCAGCACCTCGGAGTTGTCGGTGCCGCCGCGCACGCTGCGCCCCTCCCGCACCCCGGAGGTGGCGGGCAGCAGGGAGGAGAAGCCGGAGTCGCCGGTGATCAGGCCGGCGGGGTCGGGCGCGCCGTACTCCTTCGGGTCGATCTTCGACCAGCCCGTGGTCAGCGGCAGCTGGGCGTAGACCGTGTCGTCGACCGCCACGACCGGGACCTCCACGGCCGTGCCCGCGAAGTTGACGCTGATCGTGCCGTCGAAGGCGGGCGCGTTCGTGGCCACGCCGTCCGCTGCCGTGATCCCGTCCACGCCCTCGGGCAGGGAGGGCGTGCTCAGCCGCAGCCGCACTCCCGAGGTGGAGTCCAGCGTCCGTGCGGCCGCCGCGACGACCTGCTCGGGGCTGCGCTCCGCGGCTCCCTCGCCGCCGTCGTCACCGGAGCATCCGGCGGCGGCGAGCAGGAGGGGGAGGGAGGCGACGACGGCGAGAGTACGGCGCACGCGCATGGCCTCAGCCTTCCACACCGGCATCGGCGGGGACCCGAGCGGCCACCGGTCCCGCACAGGCCGCGATCGGTTGGCTCCCCGGCACACCGCTGCCGTCGCGCTTGCCCGTCGCGTCCGGCAGCTCGACCGGGGCGCCGCTGGCCGCACAGGCCCGAGCCGGCGCCGGCCCGGCCCACGCGAAGACCAGCGTGTCCTCGCCCTTGAGGAAGCGATGGCACCGCACGCCGCCGGTGGCCCGCCCCTTCGCGGGGTACTCGCCGAACGGGGTCACCTTCACCGACCCGGCCTCGGTGCCCGGGAGGGCGGTCGAGGAGCCGGCCGCGGTGACCACGACCGCGTCGGAGGGGTCGAAGGCGCCGAAGGAGACGGCGCTGTGCCCCGCCCCCAGCTTCACGCCCGCGATGCCCCCGCCGCCGCGACCCTGGGGCCGGACCAGCGAGGCGCTGAAGTGGAGCAGCGCGGCGTCGGAGGTGATGAAGCAGCACTCCTCCTCGCCCGTCGTGAGCTCGACGGCGCCGACCAGCTCGTCGTCGTCCTTGAGCGAGATCACCTCCCACTCCGGGCGGCCGAGCACCTCGGGGTTGACCCGCTTGACCACGCCGTGCCGGGTCCCGAGCGCGAGCCCGGGGCCCTCGGAGCCGAGCGAGGTGAGCGCCAGTGCGCGCTCCTCCCCGTCGAGGACCAGCATCTCGGTGACCGGCAGCCCGCCCTGGAGGTTCGGGTCGTTGGCCGACGGCGGCAGCTCCGGCAGGTCCAGCACGTCCAGCTTGAGCAGCCGGCCGCGGGTGGTGATCACCCCGATCTCGCCGCGCTTGGTGGTCAGCACCACCGAGGCGACCACGTCGTGGTTGGTGCGGCCCTCGCCGGTGCCGGGGGCGTCGGCGTTCGCCGAGCGGGCCAGCAGCCCGGTGGCGGAGAGGAAGGCGAAGCAGGGGTCGTCGGCGACCTCCAGCGGGGTGGCCGCGGCCGCGGTGGCCTGGCTGCCCGCCGAGGCGAGCAGCACGGTGCGGCGGGGGGTGCCGTAGGTCTTGGCGACCTCGCCGAGCTCGTCGGAGACGACCTTCTTCAGCAGCGCCTCGTCGGCGAGGATCGCGTCCAGCTCCTCGATCTCCCGCTCCAGCTCGGACTGCTCCTTCTCCAGCTCGATCCGGGAGAACTTCGTCAGCCGGCGCAGCTGCATCTCCAGGATGTAGGTGGCCTGCGGCTCGGTCAGGTCGAAGACCGACATCAGCCGCTCGCGGGCCTCGCCGGCGTCCTCGCTGGAGCGGATCAGCTGGATCACCTCGTCGATGTCCAGGATCGCGATGAGCAGCCCCTCGACCAGGTGCAGCCGGTCGGCGGCCTTGGCCCGGCGGAACGCCGTACGGCGGCGCACCACGTCGAAGCGGTGGTCCAAGAAGACCTGGAGCAGCTCGCGCAGGCCCAGCGTGCGGGGCTGCCCGTCGACCAGGGCGACGGCGTTGATGGAGAACGACTCCTCCAGCGGCGTCTGCTTGTAGAGCTGCTCGAGCAGCACGTCGGGGTTGATGCCGTTCTTCACCTCGATCACCAGCCGCAGCCCCTGGGCGCGGTCGGAGAGGTCCTTGATGTCGGCGATGCCGGAGAGCTTCTTGGCCTGGACCAGGGCCTTGATCCGCTCGGTGACCTTCTCCACGCCGACGGCGTAGGGGAGCTCGGTGATCACGATGCCCTTGCGGCGCCCGACGGTCTCGACCCGGGCGGTGGCCCGCATCCGGAAGCTGCCGCGCCCGGCCTCGTAGGCGTCCCGGATCCCGTCCAGGCCGACGATCTTGCCGCCCGACGGCAGGTCGGGGCCGGGCACGAACCGCATCAGGTCGTCGACCGAGGCGTCGGGCCTCTTGATCAGGTGTCGCAGCGCCTGCACGACCTCGACCAGGTTGTGCGGCGCCATGTTGGTGGCCATGCCGACGGCGATGCCGGTCGTGCCGTTGACCACCAGGTTGGGGATCGCGGCGGGGAGGACGGTGGGCTCGTACTCCCGGGAGTCGTAGTTGGGCTTGAAGTCGACCGTGTCCTCCTCGATCGACCCGGTCATCGCCACCGCCGCCGGGCCCATCCGGCACTCGGTGTAGCGCATCGCCGCGGGGCCGCTGTCCAGCGACCCGAAGTTGCCGTGGCCGTCGACCATCGGCAGCCGCATCGACCAACTCTGCGCCATCCGCACCAGGGCGTCGTAGATCGCGCCGTCGCCGTGCGGGTGCAGACGACCCATGACCTCACCGACCACGCGCGCGGACTTCACGTGCCCGCGGTCGGGGCGCAGGCTCATCTGATCCATCGTGTAGAGGATCCGCCGCTGGACCGGCTTCAGACCGTCCCGGGCGTCGGGGAGGGCGCGGGAGTAGATGACGGAGTAGGCGTACTCCAGGAAGGACGTCTCCATCTCGTCCCGGATGTCGGTGTCGAGGATGTTCTCCTCGAAGTCCTCCGGCGGCGGGACCTTGCTGCGTGTTGCCATGGGCGCATTCTCTCCGGTGTCGTCCCGGGTTCACCGGCGGGCACGCCGCCGGTAGGTCCTTGGACTAGATTCGGACCCGTGAGCACCCCCCAGCAGCCCCAGGAGGAGCCCGAGAGCACCGGCGAGATCGTGGCCCCGCCACCGCGGCACTGGGAGGCCGACGTGCTGCTGCGCGACGGGCGTACGGCGCACATCCGGCCGATCCGGCCCGAGGACGCCGACCTGCTGGTCCAGTTCTACTCCCGGGTCTCGGACCGGTCGAAGTACTACCGCTTCTTCGCACCGATGCCGAACCTGTCCCCGAAGGACGTCTACCGCTTCACCCACGTCGACTTCGTCGACCGGGTGGCCCTCATCGTGCTGGTCGGCGGCCAGATGATCGCCGTGGGCCGCTGGGACAAGATCAAGCCCGCCGAGGCGGAGGTGGCGTTCCTGGTCGAGGACGCCCATCAGGGGCGCGGGATCGGCCAGCTGCTGCTGGAGCACCTGGCGCAGACCGGGCGGGAGCGCGGGATCGAGCGGTTCGTGGCCGAGGTGCTGCCCGACAACCACGCGATGATCTCGACCTTCCGCGACGCTGGATACCAGGTCACCAGCGGGTATGAGGACGGCGTGATGATGCTGGAGTTCAGCATCGACCCGACCGACACCGCCCTGCACGTCATGGAGCAGCGGGAGCACCGGGCCGAGGCCGCCTCGATCGAGAAGTTCTTCCGGCCGAGCTCGGTGGCCGTGATCGGCGCCTCCCGCCGGACCGAGAGCATCGGCCAGGTGCTGCTGCGCAACCTGCTGCTGGCCGACTTCACCGGGCGGGTCTACGTGGTCAACAACTCCTCGACGTCGGTGTCGGGGATGCCGGCCTACGGCAACGTCAACGACATCCCGGACTCGGTGGACCTCGCCGTGGTCGCCGTACCCGCCGAGGCGGTGCAGGAGGTCGTCCTGGACTGCGCGGCCAAGGGCGTGCACGGCCTCGTGGTCATCTCCTCCGGGTTCGCCGAGACCGGTGAGGCCGGTCGCCAGCGGCAGCGGAAGATGGTCGGGCTGGCCCGGTCCTACGGCCTGCGGCTGGTCGGGCCGAACGCGCTGGGGCTGATCAACACCGATCCGAGCGTGCAGCTCAACGCCTCGCTGTCCCCGATCATGCCGCCGCGGGGCCGGGCCGGCTTCTTCTGTCAGTCCGGCGCCCTGGGCTCGGCGATCCTGGAGCGGGTGGACAAGCGCGGCCTGGGCCTGTCGACCTTCGTCTCGGCGGGCAACCGGGCCGACCTGTCGGGCAACGACCTGCTGCAGTACTGGGAGGAGGACGAGAGCACCGAGGTCGTCCTGCTGTATCTGGAGTCGATCGGCAACCCGCGCAAGTTCTCCCGGATCACCCGCCGTGTCTCCCGGCGCAAGCCGATCGTGGCGGTGCGCTCGGGGCGGACCACGCAGGGCGTCCCGATGGGCCACGCCGTACGACGCATCGGCGCGCCGCCGGAGGCCGTGGACGCGATGTTCCGTCAGTCCGGCGTGATCCAGGTCGACACCCTGGACGAGATGTTCGACGTCGCCCAGCTCCTGGCGCACCAGCAGCTGCCCCGCGGCCGGCGGGTCGCGATCGTCGGCAACTCCGACGCGCTGGGTCTGCTGGCCACGGACGCGGCCACCGCGGCCGGGCTGGTGGTCAACCGCTCGGACTCCCTGGGGGCCGACGCGGGCGGGGAGGAGTTCGAGGACGCGCTGGACGCCGCGATCGACGACCCCGAGGTCGACTCGGTCGTCGCGGTCTACATCCCGCCGGTGAACGTGAGCGGCGAGGACGTGGCGAACGTGCTGGCCGCGGTAGGGGAGCAGTCGGACAAGCCGCTGGTCTCCACCTTCCTGGCGGCCGAGGGCATCCCCGAGCTGCTCCGGGTCCCCGACGTGGCCGGCAACACCGCCGGTCGGGGGTCAGTGCCGTCGTACGCCGCCGTCGAGGCGGCCGTCTGGGCGCTGGCCCGGGTGGTGGACTACTCCCTGTGGCTGCGCCACCCCGGCGAGGTGGCCGCCGATCCGCAGGTCGAGGTGGACGAGGCGGGCGCCAAGCGGCTGGTCGGCGAGGTGCTCATCGAGCATCCCGAGGGCTGCGAGCTGGACGAGACCGAGCGAGCGGCGCTGCTGGGCGCCTACGGCATCGACCTGTGGCTGGCCCGGCCGGTGGCGACGGTCGACGAGGCGGTCGCCGCGGGGGAGGACCTGGGCTGGGACGTCGTCCTCAAGGCGACCCACGAGCGGCTGCGACACCGTCCGGACATGGCGCACGTGTGGCGCAACATCGAGAGCGCCGCGGCGATGCGGGACGCGTGGAAGACCCTGACGCAGCTGATCGTCGACCCGCAGGACGCCGGCTTCGTCGTGCAGCGCAACGCCCCGCCGGGCGTGCCGGTCGCGATCTCCTCCCTGGAGGACCCGCTCTTCGGACCGGTCGTCTCCTTCGGCATCTCCGGGCCGATGACCGACCTCCTGGGCGACCGCGCCTACCGGATCCCGCCGCTGTCGCCGACCGACGCCAGCGACATGGTCCGCGAGGTCAAGGCCTCGCCGCTGCTGTTCGGCTACCGCGGGTCGGAGATCGTCGACGTCGCGGCGGTGGAGGACCTCATCCTGCGCGTCTCGCAGCTGCAGAACGATCTCCCCCAGGTGCGCTCGCTCGACCTCGGGCTGGTCCTGGTCAACGCCGACGGGTACGCCGTGCTGGAGAGCGCGATCCGGGTCGAGCCGGTCGCCGACGCCCGGTCGGACTGGTTCGTCCGCCGGCTCACCAGCCCGCCGGGGGACACGCTGCCCGGCTGAGGCGGACGCGACGACGGCGCGGGCGGGTGGTGCCGCGGGGGCCCGTTCGGGTCAGGTGAACCGGTGTCCGGGTGGCCCGTGCCAGACTGCGCCGTATGCGTCGTACTCCCACCGAGACTCCGGGCACGGGTCGAGACCGGCTCCCGGAGCTGAAGCAGGCGCTCGAGCGCACCGGCTACTACCCCGAGGTGGTGACCGAGGGCGTCGAGACGGCGCTGGGCGGCGAGGTCGTCGAGTCCTTCTTCGTGCACCACGAGCCGACCTTCGACCGGGACGAGGTACGACGCCACCTCACCGTGGTCGTGCTGACGCCGACCCGCCTGGTGCTGGGGCACACCGACGAGCACGCGGGCGACGACCTGCTGCCCGAGCCCTACACGTCCACCTCCACCGAGGCGATCACCCTGTCCTCGGTGCGCTCGGTGGTCGTGACCCGGATGGTCGCCAACCCGACGCGCGGCCCACGGCCGCCCGCCGAGGCGGTGCTGACGGTGAGCTGGGGCGGTGTGTCCCGGCTGGACCTGGAGCCGGCCGCCTGCAGCGACCCCGACTGCGAGGCCGACCACGGCTACACCGGCATGCTGGCCGGCGACGACTTCTCCCTGCGGGTGTCGGCGGCCGCCGACGGCCAGGACGCGGTGCCGCGACTCCTCGCCTTCGCCGGCGCGCTGTCCGCGCGGACCCGGGGCGCATGAGCGGGTTCGTCGAGCCGGCCTACCACCAGCGGTCGCTCAGTGACGTCGTCCCCGCGGTCGCCGCCGCGCTCGGCACCCCGCTGCCCGGGGTCGAGACCGCGCTGGTCCTGCCGCCGGCGCCGGGCTACGTCGTCCTGCTGGTCGACGGGCTGGGGTCGGAGCTGCTGATCCGGCACGCCCACGCGGCGCCGTTCCTCGCCGAGCTGATGCGGGAGCAGGCGCCCGGCACCGCCACGGTCCCCTCCACCACGGCCACCTCGCTGACCTCCCTCGGCACCGCGCTCGCGCCCGGCACGCACGGGCTGGTGGGATTCACCTCCCGCATCCCCGGCAGCGACCACCTGCTCAACGCCCTGTTCTGGGACGCCAAGGTCGACCCGATCGAGTGGCAGCCGCACACCACTGCCTTCGACCGGCTGGCCTCGGCGGGCGCCCGGGTGACGGTGGTCAACAAGCGCGAGTTCGCGGGGTCCGGGCTCACGGTGGCCTCGAACCGGGGTGCGGAGTACGTCGGCGCCGACCGGGTCGGCGAGCGGATCGCGGCCTGCGTCGCCGCGGCGTCCCGCACGCCTTCGCTGACCTATGCCTACGAGGGCGACCTGGACTGGACCGGCCATCGCTACGGGGTCGCGAGCTCGCAGTGGCTGCAGCAGCTCGCCGCGGTGGACGCCCAGGCCGAGCAGCTGCGGGAGGCCCTGCCGGCCGCCGTACGCCTCCTCGTGGTCGCCGACCACGGCATGGTGGACAGCCCGGCGTCGTCCCGGGTCGACGTCGACCAGCACCCGGAGATGCGCGACGGGGTGGTGCTGCTGGGTGGCGAGGCGCGGTTCCGCCACGTCTACTGCCGCAGCGGCGCGGTGCCCGACGTGGTCGACGCCTGGCGCGGGACGCTGGGGGAGCGGGCCGAGGTGCTGCCCCGCGAGGAGGCGCTGGCGCGCGGCTGGTTCGGGCCCGCCACGTCCGCGGTGCTGCCGCGGCTGGGCGACGTGGTGGTCGCCGCGCGCGGCGACCTCGGGGTGATGTCGTCGGTGGACTTCGGCTACGAGACCACCCTGGTCGGCCTGCACGGGTCGCTGACGCCGGCCGAGATGCTGATCCCGATGATCGTCGCCTGAGGGGGGGAGTACGGCGCCTCAGCCGAACGGCAGCGGCTCGGGGGCCAGGCTCACGGCGCGAGCGCGCGCCGCGGTGAGCCGGCGGCGGTGGTGCTGACGGCAGAGCACCTCGTAGGCGACCTCGGGGGCCGGGCCGGGATCCGCGGCGTCGTGGTGGTCCACGTCGCCGACGACGATCACCTCGCCCTCGACGACCATCACGCCGTCCTCGGTGCGGGCGTTGTGGGTGGCGCGCTTCCCGCACCAGCACAGCGCCTCGACCTGCAGCACCTCCATCCGGTCGGCCAGCTCCACCAGCCGGGCGCTGCCCGGGAAGAGCCGGCTGCGGAAGTCGGTGAGGATGCCGAAGGCGAAGACGTCGATCTGCAGCTCGTCGACCACCTTGGCGAGCTCGTCGATCTGGTCGGGGGTGTAGAACTGGGCCTCGTCGCAGATCAGGTAGTCGATCCGCCCGCCGTGGGTGAGCTCGTCGACGACGTAGCGCCAGAAGCTGAAGTCCTCCGGCACCTCGATCGCGTCCATCGTGAGGCCGAGGCGGCTGGAGAGCACCGACTCCCCGGCGCGGTCGTGGACGGTGAAGACCCGTCCGGAGCGGCCGCGCACCGCGTGGTTGTGGTTGGTCTGCAGGGCCAGGGTGCTCTTGCCCGAGTCCATCGTTCCGGTGAAGAAGTGCAGTTCGGCCACGGACCGAGATCCTGTCACAGCGCGCCGACGCCCGCGGGGGCAGGATGAGGCCATGACGTCGCCGCTGATCACCGTGGAGGAGCTGGTCGCCGCCGTGGCCGAGGGCCGGGTGAGCGTGCTGGACGTGCGCTACCGCCTGGGCGGGCCGCCGGGACGCCCGGACTACGAGGCCGGGCACGTCCCGGGGGCGGTCTACGTCGACCTGGACGCCGACCTCGCAGCTCCGCCGGGGCCGGGCGGGCGACACCCGCTGCCCGAGCCGGAGCGGTTCGCCGAGGCGATGCGGCAAGCCGGGGTCTCCGGCGACCGGCCGGTGGTGGTGTACGACGACGGCAGGGCCACGCGGCCGCGCGGGCCTGGTGGCTGCTGCGACACCACGGCCACCCTGATGTCCGGCTCCTCGATGGCGGCTGGGCGGCGTGGGTGGAGGGCCCGCGGACCGTGGAGACGGGGCCGGGCGAGGTCGCTCCGGGGGACTTCGTGGCGCGGCCCGGCGGGATGCCGGTGGTCGGGCCGGCGGAGGTCGCGGGGGTCGACGTACTGGTGGACGCTCGCGCTCCCGAGCGCTACCGCGGCGAGTCCGAGCCGGTCGACCCGGTGGCGGGCCGGATCCCGGGCGCCGTCAACGTGCCGACCACCGACAACCTGCGTCCCGGCGGCGGCCTGCGCTCACGGGAGGAACTGGCCGAGATCTATGCCGCCGTCGGCGCCGTGCCCGGTGCCGACGTCGCGGCCTACTGCGGCTCCGGCGTCACCGCCTGCCTGGACGTCCTGGCGATGGAGCTCGCCGGCGTGCGGTCCGCGCTCTACCCCGGGTCCTGGTCCGGCTGGATCAGCGACCCGGACCGGCCAGTCGAGCGCGGGTGAGTCAGGACTCCTTGTCCGACCCGCCGAACATGATCTCGTCCCAGCTGGGCACCGACGCACGACCGCGCTTCTTGCTCACCTGACGGCGTGCGGGGGCGGGGTCCGCCTCCTCGGCGCTCCGCGAGTCCTCGGTCGCCGCGCCGTCGCCACCGGCCTCGGCATCGCGAGCCTCGTGCACCGGCTCGCTGTCGACCGGCGAGGCACCATCGACGGCGTCGTCGGGGTTCGCCTCGGTCCCGGGCGAGGGGGTCTCGCGCGCTCCCGCAGGGTTTTGCCGGCGGAACGCGGAGGCGAGGAACGCGTCGGAGGCGGGCTCCTCCGAGCGCTCGGGCTCCGCCACGACCTCGGGCTCCGCGGCCTCGCCCGCCGCAGGCTCCCGGACGGGCTCGCCGCGCCGGACCCGTGCGGCGGTCTCGTCGAGGTCGACGGTGTCCTCGGTGGGAGCCGCGGCCTGGGCGTCCTCGGTGGCCGCGGGCTCGTCGGAGACCATCTCGATGGCGTCCTCGCCCAGCGGTAGCTCGTCGGCGGCCACCGAGGACAGGCGCCGCTGACGCGGCTGTCGGGTCCCGGTCGAGCGCGGCTTGTCCACCTGCTCGCCGACGAGCCACTTGGCGTCCTCGTTCTCGATCGTGACGAAGTTGCCGGGGGCGTCGAAGGAGAACGACGCGGTGCCCTTGCGGGCCGACGTCGCGAAGGCCGCCGACAGGCTCCAGCGGCCGTCCTCGCGCCGCCACGCGTCCCACTCGACGGTGTCCTCGGCGACGTTGAGACCGCGCAGGTGCCGGCCGACCGCGTCGCCGAGCGTGCGCGCGCCCGCCTCGCCCGCGGGCCGGCGTACGGACGCCCGCTGCGCGCGGTCCGCGACGTGGGCCCGCTCGGCGAGCACCGGGTTGGCGAACGGCATGATCCGGTCCACGGTCGTCTGAGCCGCTTGCGCGACCGCCTCCGGGGTCTCGCCGGCGCGGATGCGAGCCTGGATGTCGCGGGGGCGGAGGGCGCTGTCCATATCGATCTCCAACTGGCCGAGGCGTTCGTGCTCTCCACGCAGGGCCCTGCGGAGCGTCGCATCCGCGTCCAGGGTGTGCTCGTTCCCCTGGTCGTCCACCAGCAGCAGACGCCGCCCGTCCTCGCTCATTCCTGCGAGCGTCAGGTGCGCCATCGGTGGTCGAGCTCCTTGGTCCCACGTGTTCTGGTCTTGGTGGCGCCGAGCCTACGCCAGCGCGCCGCTGCGCCGCCCGCAGCGGTGGCGGCGAGCCGGGCGGCGGGCGATAGCGTTCCCATGTGGTCCCCGCGTCGTTCATCGTGCTCGACCTGCTCGGCATCTTCGTCTTCGCGATCTCCGGCGGCCTGATGGCGGTGCGCAAGCAGCTCGACCTCTTCGGCGTCCTCGTGCTCGCCGGGGCCACCGGCCTCGGCGGCGGGTTCCTGCGCGACGTGCTGATCGACGCGACCCCGCCGGCCGCGCTGGCCGACTGGCGCTATCTCCTGGTGCCGATGGCCGCCGGGGTGCTGGTCTTCGCCTTTCACCCCGCGATCGGCCGGCAGGAGCGGCTGATCAACGTCTTCGACGCCTTCGGGCTCGCGCTGTTCTGCGTCACCGGCGCGCTCAAGGCCACCGCCTACGGCCTCGGTCCGCTCCCGGCAGCCCTGATGGGCATGGTCACCGGGATCGGCGGCGGCATCCTGCGCGACGTCCTCTCCGGCCGCGTCCCCACCATCTTCGCCGGCGAGCTCTATGCCACCCCCGCCCTCGCCGGGGCGCTCGTGGCGGTGCTGCTCGACCGGGCCGGGCTCCCGTTCGGCGTCGTCGCGCTCGGCGGCGCCGGCCTGTGCCTGAGCTGGCGGCTCTTGGCGATGTGGCGCCGCTGGTCCGCGCCGATGTCTGGACCGGCCAACGTCTGATCCCGCGTCCCGGGCGGAGGTCAGGCTCGCTGCCGGGCCGCCAGCGAGCAGAGGACCGCGACGACGGCCGCGGCCACGGAGACCCAGTAGGCCGGCCCGGCGCCCAGGCGGTCCACCACGGCGCCGGCCACCGCCGCACCGAGCGCCACCCCCGCGGCCAGGCCGGTGTGCAGGATGCCCATGGCCTCGGTCAGCCGGCGGGCGGGGGAGGCCTGCTCCACGAGCGACATCCCCGCGATCAGCACCGGCGAGACCGACAGGCCGCAGACGAGCAGCCAGCCGCCGAGCACGGGCAGCGAATCGAGGAAGGGAGTGGGGCCGAACGCGACGAGCAGCCCCAGCGACCCGAGCACGAGGCGCGCCGCGGGCCCGCGGCGCCAGGCGACGGCCCCGGTGACGACGCCGGCCAGGAGGCTCCCGGCGGCGAAGGCGGCCAGCAGGACGCCCGACCATCGGGCCGCGTCCTGGCTCTCGGCGAGGGCGATGGTGGCGACCTCGGTCGCTCCGAACAGCACGCCCATGCCGAGCATCGCGCCGGTCAGCGGCGCCACGACGCCCCACACCATGCCGGGGCGCGTCCCGTCCTCGTGGTGGACCGGGTGGACCGGCGGCTCGGTCCCGCGCTGGGCGGCCAGCGCCAGGGGGCCGAACAGACCGACGACCAGGGCCACCGCGAGACCCGCGAGCGGGTGCACCCCGGTCGCGAGCATCGCCACGAGCACCGGGCCGGCGACGAAGACCACCTCGTCGAAGACGGCCTCCAGCGCGAAGGCGGTCTGCCGCTCGGACGGCGAGTGCAGCACATGGGCCCACCGGGCTCGGACGCACGAGCCGACCTGGGGCAGGCTCGCCCCGCTGAGGAATGCCGCGGCATACGTCGCGGTCAGCGGCCAGCCCGCCTGGGCGCTCACCATGATCCCGCCGAGGCCGACCGCGAAGAGGACCGCGGCGACGGGCAGCACCCGATGCTGGCCCAGGGAGTCCACCAGCCGCCCCTGCACGACCGCGAAGACGGCGTTGGCGACGACGTACACCGCCGACACCGAGCCCGCGATGGTGTAGGACCCGGTCACCGAGGAGACCAGCAGCACGATGCCGATGCCCATCATCGAGAGCGGGAGCCGGGCGACCAGCCCGGTGCCGCTGAACGCGAGCGCGCCGGGGTGGGCGAGCACCCGACGGTAGGTCGTGAGCATCGGCGCGAGCCTAGGGCCGTGACCGGCTCCTGAGCCACTTCGAGACGCTCCTAGGATCGACCCATGAGCAGTCCCGACGCGAGCCCGTACGACGCGCTGCTCCTGGTCTCCTTCGGCGGGCCGGAGAAGCCCGAGGACGTCGTCCCGTTCCTGGAGAACGTGACGCGGGGCCGGGGCATCCCGCGGGAGCGGCTGGAGGAGGTCGGCGAGCACTACTACGGCTTCGGCGGACGCTCCCCGATCAACGACCTCAACCGCGACTTCCTGGCCGCGCTGCGCGAGGACCTGGCCGGGGCCGGCCTCGACCTGCCGATCTACTGGGGCAACCGCAACTGGGACCCCTACCTGGCCGACACCGTGCGCCAGATGCGCGACGACGGGGTGCGCCGGGCCGCCTGCTTCATCACCTCGGCCTACTCCAGCTACTCCTCGTGCCGTCAGTACCGCGAGAACCTCGCCGACGCGGTCGCGGAGGTCGAGGGCGCCCCGGTCCTGGACCGGCTCCGGCTCTACTTCAACCATCCCGGCTTCATCGAGCCGGTCGTCGACGCCACCCTGACCGCGCTGGCCGAGCTGCCGCCGGACGCGCTGGAGCGCGTGCACCTCGTCTTCGTCACCCACTCCATCCCCGAGGCGATGAACGACGCCAGCGGGCCGGTGGGCGGGGCCTACGTCGCGCAGCACCGCAGCGCCGTCGCCGCGGTGACCGAGCGCGTCCGCAAGCGCACCACCCGGCGGATGGAGAGCGACCTGGTCTTCTGCTCCCGCTCCGGCCCTCCCCAGGTGCCGTGGCTCGAGCCGGACGTGAACGACCACCTGCGGACGATCCGGAAGCAGGGCGCGACCGCGGCGGTGGTGATCCCCGTCGGGTTCGTCTCCGACCACATGGAGGTCGTCTACGACCTCGACACCGAGGCCGCGGCCACCGCGGAGGAGATCGGCCTGCCGTTCGTCCGCGCGGCCACCCCCGGCATCGACCCGCGGTTCGTGGCGATGGTCCGCGAGCTGCTGCTCGAGCGCGCGGCCGCCGAGCGCGGGGAGGAACCCGAGCGCCCGGCGGTGGGCCGCTTCCTCGCCCTTCCGGACCGGTGTCCTGCCGGGTGCTGCGCCAACCCCCGCGGGCCCCGCCCCGCTCTCGGTCAGGAGCAGAGCGCATGACCGTCACACCGGAGGAGCTGCTCACGGTCGCCCGCGAGGTCGCCGCCGAGGCGGCCGAGCTGGTCGCCGAGCACGCCCGCGGCCGGGTGGACGTCGCCGACACCAAGAGCAGCAGCGTGGACGTCGTGACGGTCGCCGACCGTGCCAGCGAGGACCTGATCAGGCAGCGGCTCGCCGAGCTGCGCCCCGGTGACGCGATCCTGGGGGAGGAGCGGGGCGAGACCGCGGGGTCGCAGACCGGCGTCCGCTGGGTCGTCGACCCGATCGACGGCACCGTGAACTTCCTCTACGGGCTCCCGGAGTACGCCGTGTCCGTGGCGGCCGAGGTCGACGGCGAGGTCGTGGCCGGAGTGGTCCGCAACGTGGCGACCGGCGTGGAGTACTCCGCCTCCCTGGGCGGCGGCGCCGCCCGCGACGGCCGGCCCCTCGCCGTACGCACCGCACCGCCCCTGCAGGAGTCGCTCGTCCTCACCGGCTTCGGCTACGACGCCGACCAGCGGGCCGTGCA
This sequence comes from Nocardioides rotundus, assembly GCF_019931675.1. GTDB lineage: Bacteria > Actinomycetota > Actinomycetes > Propionibacteriales > Nocardioidaceae > Nocardioides > Nocardioides rotundus. The sequence goes on along the minus strand of NZ_CP082922.1, from coordinate 2,066,270 downwards.
GGCGACCGCCCTGGCCCGGCTGCTGCCGAAGGTGCGGGACCTGCGCCGGATGGGCGCGTGCGCGCTGGACCTGTGCCATGTGGCCGAGGGCAGCGCGGACGCCTATGCAGAGGAGGGCGTCAACCCCTGGGACTACGCCGCCGGGGCCCTGGTGGCGCGCGAGGCCGGCGCGCGGACCGCGATGCTGCCCGGTGCCTACGGCAAGGAGCTGCTCGCGTGCGCGCCGGCCGAGAGCTTCGAGCGGTTCGTGGAGCTTCTCGCCGAGAGCGGCCTGACCCTCTCGCGAGACCAGACGTAACTTCGGGTTACGACTCTCGTTGTGGTGAGGAGATTCGATGTCCGCATCACCAGGGAGGGATCGATGCGCCGCAGCACGCGTGTCGTCGCCGTCGGCATGGCCGCCGGCTTCGTCGTGACCAGCACCGCACCCGGACAGGCCGCCACCGTCGCCCAGGGCGACGCAAGCGCCATCCGCGCCACGATCGGCGGGCAGACGCAGGACAGCGGCACCGTGGTGGCGCGGCACGACGGGAGCCGGCTCACCAAGACCGGCGCCACGAACCCGCCGGTCGCCGTGCTCGGTGCGCAGGACGCGCTCAACCTCGGCGTCCTCGCCCAGGACGCGATCGCCCGCCCCAACGGCTCCTCGGCCGCCTGCTCCGGCGTCGCCGGGGACGGCGGCTCCGTGGTGCGCGTCGGCAACTCCTACTGCCTCACCCCGGGCCGGAACGTGACGCTCACCCTCGCCCAGCTCGACCTCTCCACGATCCTCGACCCGGACAACGCACCGCCCGAGCTCGGGCCCATCCTCGGCGAGCTGGGGGACGCTGCCGCGCCGCTGACCGACCAGGTCGAGAACGCGATCGCCCAGGGCACCGCCCAGCTGCAGGGAGAGCTCGGCAACCCCGGCATCCTCGCCGACTTCGGCGCCATCCAGTCCCAGTGCACCGCCGACCGGGCCGGCGCCCGCGGAGCCTCCCAGCTGACCGACGTGAGCGTCTACCTCGAGGGCGGTCAGTTCGACGACGTCAACCTCATCGACGTGCCGGTGAACCCGCCGCCGAACACCCGGCTGGCGACCGACCTCGACGTCATCGCCGACCAGATCCTCGCCGCGCTCCGGGTCAACATCAGCGACCAGCTGGACCCGATCAACGGACTCACCGACGAGATCCGGAAGCAGATCGTCGACCAGGCCGTGAAGCCGGTCGCCGACCAGCTCGCCCCGCTGCAGGACAACGTCCTCGACGTCGTCCTCAATAAGCAGGTGCGCGGCGACCGGGAGATCACCGTGACCGCTCTGGACGCCAACGTGCTGCCGGCGGCGAAGCAGTTCGGCGCGCCCACGCTCGCCGGCATCGAGATCGCCCGGTCGCACTGCGTCAGCGCGGACCGGGCGCCGGTCGCCCAGCCGGCGGCCCAGCCCGCCCCGCCGAAGGCCGCCCCGGCGCCCCCGGCGCCCAAGCCCGCCCCCATTCCGCGGACGGTGACCTCCGGTGTCGAGCGTGCCTCGGCCGACGCCCGCCCCCAGCAGGACGGGGACCTGGTGGGCCGGCTGCTGCTCGGTCTGGTGATCGCTGCGGGCCTGGCCGGCGCGGTGGCGGGTCGCCGTACCACCTCCTGAGGGGCCCGATGGCCTCCCGGATCACCGCGACCCTGGTGTCGCTGTCCCTGCTGATGGTCTTCGCCGGAGTGATCTGGCCCGACGACCGCGGCCCGGACGTGGAGTACGCCGCCATGGCGGCTCCGCAGACGCCCACGCGGATCAGCGCGCCGGCGATCGGCCTGAGCGCGAAGGTGGTGCCGATCGAGGTGTCCGCCGAGGCCGTGCTCGACCCGCCGGCGAACACCTCCCAGGTGGGTTGGTGGCGCAGCAGCGCCCGGCCCGGCCAGCAGCGCGGACAGGTGGTCCTCACCGGGCACACGGTGCACTCCGGCGGCGGGGTGATGAACCGCCTCGGCCGGCTGCGCCCCGGGAACAAGGTGCGACTGGGCACCACCGGCCGGCCCATGACCTATGAGGTGACCCGCCGCATGGTGTGGTCCCGAGCCGAGCTGGCGCAGCGCGCACCCAGTGTCTTCGCGCAGGACCGGCGGCGCGGGCGGCTCGTGCTGGTGACCTGCACAGGGTGGCGGAACGGTGTCTACACCCGCAACATCGTCGTGGTCGCGCGGCCCCTGGGCGTGGAGGTCCCGGCCTGATCAGCACCCCTCCGGGGGGTGCGCCGACCGCCGGTCATGGGGCGGAATAGCAGCCCGGCCCCGTTCGTTGGGGCGGACACGTGAGACCGATGCTGGCCGCCGGGCCGTGATGGTGCACAATCTGCGCCGACACCATCGGGTTCCACGATTCCCCACACCCCGGCAAGCGAAAGACGACGATGGCGACTGACTACGACGCACCACGCAAGACCGACGAAGAGTCCTCAGAGGAGAGCATCGAGGAGCTCAAGGCTCGTCGGCACGACAAGAACTCGGGCAAGGTCGATGAGGACGAGGCGGAGGCCGCCGAGTCGTTCGAGCTGCCCGGGGCCGACCTCTCCCACGAGGAGCTCGCGGTGGAGGTCAAGCCGCGCCAGGAGGACGAGTTCACCTGCATGAGCTGCTTCCTGGTCCACCACCGCAGCCAGCTGGCCGATGAGAAGAACCTGATCTGCCGCGACTGCGTCTGATCCCCCCACTTCACGCGAACGAGGCCGCCACCGGATGAGCCGGTGGCGGCCTCGTGTGCGTCGTGGGTCAGGACTGCGCCGCGGGCGCGGACTTCGCGTCCTGGTCGTCCCGGCGCAGGTCGCCGGGGAGCTTGCCGGTGGTGCGGACGTAGTAGTTGGCCGCACGCCGCGCGGCGAACATCCGGGCGATCGCGATCGCGGTGCCGCTCACCGCAGCCCAGGCGACGGCCTCCCAGACGTCCACGTCGGGGTCGGCCGGGTTGGCGGGCGGGTTCTTGCCGGTGGCGCGCTGCCAGAAGGTGTTGAGCCCCTTCTTCGCCACGGCCGCGGCGAGCAGCGCGGACCCCAGGGAAAATGCCTGCCAGACCTTGGTCGTCTGAGCCGGCTCTGCCTGTGCCATTCAGTCCTCCTGTGAGTGGGGGGTGCCCAGCCTATCCGCGTCCTCGGGGTGGCCGACCACCCCCGTGAGGGCGGTCACGAGCTGCTCGGGTCGGCGGCTGCTCACCAGCCAGTACGGCGTGGCGTCGCGGGGGTCGCGCAGCTCCACGCGCACCGACCGCTTGAGGTAGGGCCGGATCAGCAGGTAGGCGCGGGCATCGGCGTCGACACCGGCGGTGCGGCGGGTAGCCTCGGCGTCCAGCACTCGCGCCTCGCCGAGGTACCTGGGCTGGATCCGTGCGCGGCCGGCGCGGAACCAGTCGCCGTCCACCTGGACCCGGGCCGAGCCCCACCACAGCAGCAGCGCCGCGGCCAGCGCGCCCACGCCCGCGGTGATCGCCCACGCGGCCACTGCGGGGAGCGCCACGATCATGGCCAGCCAGAAGCTCGCGACCAGCATGGTCGCCTGGACCCACCACCGGAGGGGGACGCTGAGACGCTCGTCGAAGCGCAGGCGGGCCGAAGTCACGAGGGTCAGCCTAGAAGGTGGGTCGGCAGCGCCCGTCCGTAGGATGCCGCCCGTGCCCGACAGCCCCGACGCCCCCTCGCTCCGCGTGGCCGTGCAGCGCCTCGACGCCGACCTGCCGCTGCCGTCGTACGCCCACCCCGGTGACGCGGGGGCCGACCTGCTCACCGCCGTCGACGTCAGCCTCGCCCCCGGCGAGCGGGTCCTGGTGCCCACCGGGATCGCGATCGCCCTGCCCGAGGGCTTTGCCGCCTTCGTCCAGCCGCGCTCGGGCCTGGCCGCGCGGCACGGCCTGTCCATCGTCAACACACCCGGCACCGTGGACGCGGGCTACCGTGGCGAGGTGAAGGTGCTGCTGGTCAACCACGACCCGCACGAGACCGTCGAGCTGCGGCGCGGTGACCGCGTGGCCCAGATGGTCGTGCAGCGGGTCGAGCGCGTGGCCTTCGAGGAGGTCGGGGCCCTGCCCGAGTCGGTCCGCGGCACCGGCGGCTACGGTTCCACCGGCGGGTTCGGGCCCGCCACCGGAGAGCGCGAGGAGAGCGAGTGAAGTTCCGACGCAAGTCTGAGCCGGAGGTCCCCGCCGAGGAGACCCCGGACGCCGCGGCCGAGCAGGCGCCGTCCCCCCGAGAGGGGTGGCCGCAGGACTCCGCCGACGTACCTGAGGACGAGGAGCTGGTGGACCTGGGCTCGCTGCGGCTGCGGCAGATCCCCGAGCGCGAGGTGCGCCTGCAGGTCGACGAGCAGTCCGGCACCGTCCAGGCGGTGCTGATCGTCGGCCCGGACGGCGCGGTCGAGGTGCGCGCCTTCGCGGCTCCACGCAACGGCGACCTCTGGGACGACGTACGCCCCCAGCTGGCTGCCGAGACCCAGCGCGCCGGCGGCCAGGCCGCGGAGCGCGAGGGCCGCTTCGGCACCGAGCTGCTGTGCCGGCGGCCGGCGACCACGCCGGAGGGCGAGGAGGCGGTCGCGCCGACCCGGGTCGTCGGGATCAACGGCGACCGCTGGCTGCTGCGGGCGACCTTCCTGGGCCGTCCGGCCGTCGAGGAGGACACCTCCGAGTGGGACGACACGCTCGCTGCCGTGGTGGTCCACCGGGGGACCGAGGCGATGCCCGTGGGCGAGGCGCTGCCGCTGCATCTGCCGCCCCAGGCCCGCCGGGCCGAGTGAGCCGGGCCGGGTCGCGGGCCACCGCCTAGGATTTCAACCATGCCCGAGAAGAGCCGGCTGCGCGGCGCCCTGTCGCGCTGGGCCAACAGCGCCGAGGAGCACGACCGTGCCCTGCGCCAGGAGTACGTCGAGCACGGCGGAGCGACCGCGATCGGCGAGGCCCCCGACCGGGAGATGGTCGTGCTGCGCGGCACCCTGCGCACGGTGACCCTGCGTCCGCGCGGGGGAGTGCCCGCCCTGGAGGCCGAGCTCTACGACGGCACCGGCGCGATCGACCTGGTCTGGCTGGGGCGGCGGCGGATCGCCGGGATCGCACCTGGCGCCTCGATACAGGTGCGCGGGCGGATCGGCCGGCACGACCGGGACCGGGTGATCTACAACCCCCGCTATGAGCTGATCCCGTGAGCGACACCCCGCCTCCTGCCACCGTGGAGACCGTCGAGCAGGTCGTCCGCGGCCAGCTGGCCCGGGCCCTCGGGGGGCGCCGCGGCATGCTCGAGGCCGGCGTCCCGGCGCTCCTGTTCACCATCGTCTGGTTCGCGACCCGCGACCTACGCCTCGCCCTGGTGGTCAGCATCGCCCTGGCCGCCGTCCTTCTCGGGGTGCGGGTGGTGCAGCGCTCCACACCGCAGTTCGCGCTCAACGCGCTGTTCGGCATCGGTATCGGCTGGCTGTTCGTGTGGATGGCCGCGCGCGGGGGCGGGGACGCCAACGACCAGGCGCTCGCCTTCTTCCTCCCCGGCATCCTGGTCAGCAGCGTCATGTCCGTGCTGCTCGCGCTCAGCTGCCTGACCCGCTGGCCGGCCGTCGGGTTCATGCTCGGCAGCGTGACCGGGGACCCCACCGCCTGGCGGGAGGACCCGCAGATCGTCACGCTCTGCACCCGGCTGACCTGGGCGATGGCGATGCCCAGCATCGTCGGGGTGGCGCTCCAAGGACCGGTGTGGCTGATGGGCCACTTCGAGGCCATCGACCCGGCTCGGGCGGTCCTCCTGCTCGGCACCCTGCGCTACGGCCTCGGCTGGCCGCTCAAGCTGGGAGCCGCGGCGCTCATGACGTGGCTGCTGGCGCGCAACCACACGCCCGTCGCCGACCCGCGCAGCGTGCACCGCGCCGTCGACGTACGCCAGCCGCCGCCGGCCTCCTGACGCCCGCCTCCCCTGGGACGTCATACGTTCTGAGGAAGCGGTTCTCCTGTGAAGTCCGAGCACATCGGTAACAGTTGAAGTCCGGGGACATCGGTAACACCTGAGGTTGGTCGTCACTATCAGGGATGGCCAGAGATGGGGTTGCCGTGGATGCTGCGGTGGCGGCAGCGGTTGCTGCTCACGTCGCGCCGGGTCCGAAGCAGAACGTGTCGAGGATCTGTCGCGAGCTGGGGATCAGCCGCAAGATGTTCTACGACTATGTGAAGCGGTTCAGGGCCCGTGGCGTGGAGGGGTTCTACCCCGACTCGCGTCGCCCGCGGCGCTCACCGACAAGACTCCCCGCCGCGCTTGAGGATGTGTTGATCGCGATCCGTAAGCACGAGGCCGAGGCGGGGTGGGACTACGGCGCGGACGCGGTGTTGATGCGGTTGGAGGAACAGATCGAGGCCGGGACCTCCTCTTGGCCCGCCGACCGTCCGTTGCCGGCTCGGTCCACGGTCAATCGGGTCTTCGACCAGCGGGGCCAGTTGGTCAAGGTTCCTCAACGCAAGCCACGTCGTGGCTCCCGGCGCTTCGAGCGCAGCGAGGTCAACGCGCTGTGGCAGTTCGACGGGTTTGAGTACCAGCTTGCCACCGGCGAGACGGTCACGGTGCTGCAGTTGACCGACGACTGCTCGCGCACGGACTTGGCCCTGCAGGCAGCGGTGTCGGAGAACGGCAGCGACATCTGGGCGACCTTCTGCCTGGCGGTGGAACGCTACGGGTTGCCCGTCCAGCTGCTCAGCGACAACGGGTCGGCGTTCTCGGGCAAACGACGCGGGTGGATCAGTGTCTTCGAGCGCAACCTGACCGACCTCGGGGTGCACGCGATCACCTCCCGGGTCTCTCACCCCCAAACCTGCGGCAAGAACGAGCGAGCCCACCAGCGGGTCCAAAAGTGGCTCAAACGGCGTCCCTTAGTCAGCAGCATCGCCGAATTCCAAGCACTACTCGACGAGTACCGCGATGGCTACAACAACCGCCGCAACAAGGTGCTCGCCAAGCTCACCCCACACCAACGCTTCGACCTCGGCCCATTCGCCACCGTCCCCGACCTACCCCCGGCGACCACCATCCTGACCCGACAGCTGGTCAGCGCCACCGGCTCCGTCGGCCTCGACGGACGCCTCATCGGCCTCGGAAGAAAACACGCCGGAAAGCCAGTCACCGTCTTCCGCACCGGCGCCTTCGTTGCCATCTTCACCGGCGACGAGCTCCTCCGCAGCCTCACCCTCGACTACAACCGCCGCTACCAACCCCAAGACCGCTAGTGTCACCGATGTCCTGAGACATATGTGTCACCGATGTCCCCGGACACGACAGAGGAAGCGGTTCTCCGGGACGTATGACGCTGCGGCGAGCGAACACGGCCCGACCTACTCCTTGGCCGCGCGCGGGGCCAGCAGCGACTGCAGCTCGCCCTCGGACTCCGGCGAGGCGACGAAGAGCAGCTCGTCGCCCGCCTCGATGGGCTGCTCCGCGTCGGGGGTGTAGACCTGCCCGTCCCGCAGGATCGTGACCAGTGCGCAGTTCTCCGGGAGCGGGATCAGCCCGTTGGGCTTCCCGACGTACGGCGACTCCGCCGGCAGCGTCAGCTCGACCAGGTTGGCGTTGCCCTGGCGGAAGGTGAACAGCCGGACCAGGTCGCCCACGCTGACCGCCTCCTCCACCAGCGCCGACATGATCCTCGGCGTCGAGACGTTGACGTCGACGCCCCACGCCTCGGTGAACAGCCACTCGTTGTTCGGGTGGTTGACCCGGCCCACGGTGCGGGGCACGCCGAACTCGGTCTTGGCCAGCAGCGAGGTGACCAGGTTGACCTTGTCGTCACCGGTCGCGGCGATGACGACGTCGCAGTGCTCGAGGCGCGCCTCCTCCAGCGATGAGAGCTCGCAGGAGTCCGCGAGCAGCCACTCGGCGTCCGGGACGCGCTCGGGCTTGATCGCGTCGGCCTTCTTGTCGATGAGGAGTACGTCGTGCCCGTTGACGATCAGCTCCCGGGCGATCGAGCGCCCCACGGCACCCGCGCCGGCGATGGCGACCCGCATGTCAGCTCTCCTCCGGTCCGCTCTTGAGGACCCCGTAGGTGTGTGCGGCGTTCTCCTCCCGGATGACCAGGTGGATCAGGTCGCCCTCCTGCAGCACCGAGTCCCGGTTGGGCAGCATCCCCTCGCCGAGCCGGTCGATCCACGCGATCCGGCTGCGGGACTGCTCCTGGAAGTGGATGGTGCGATGGCCCACCCACGCCTCGGGCACCGGCACCTGGTCCAGCCGGATCGTCCCCGACGGGTCGCGGTAGTCGGGCTCGGCGCCCGCGGGCAGCAGCCGGCGGAGCACCTGGTCGGAGGTCCACTTCACCGTGGCGACCGTGGTGATGCCCAGCCGCTGGTAGACCTCCGCGCGGCCGGGGTCGTAGATCCGCGCCACCACCTGGCCGATGCCGAAGGTCTCCCGGGCGACCCGGGCCGCGATGATGTTGGAGTTGTCGCCGCTGGAGACGGCCGCGAATGCGTCCGCGCGGCGGATCCCCGCCTTCTCCAGGACCGCCTGGTCGAAGCCGTACCCGAGCACCTTGTCGCCGTTGAACGACGGCCCGAGTCGGCGGAAGGCGTCCGGTTCGGAGTCGATGACCGAGACGGTGTGGTTGCGGTCCTCCAGGCTGCGAGCGAGCGTCGATCCGACGCGGCCGCATCCCATGATCACGACATGCACGAGGATCACCGTATCCTGTCGCCTCGTGGGTGCCGGTGACGTCTCCAAGCGGATCCTGCTGGGTCGCAAGCTGCGCAGCTCCCAGCTGGGAGAGACGCTGCTGCCCAAGCGGATCGCGCTGCCGGTCTTCGCGTCCGACGCGCTGTCCTCGGTGGCCTACGCGCCCGACGAGGTCTTCATCATGTTGGCCATCTCCGGCGCGTGGGCCTATGCCTTCTCGTGGAAGATCGGCCTCGCCGTCGCGATCGTCATGCTCACCGTGGTCGCGTCCTACCGGCAGACGGTGCACGCCTACCCCTCCGGCGGCGGCGACTACGAGGTCGCCACGGTCAACCTGGGGCGCAACGCGGGGGTGACCGTGGCCAGTGCGCTGCTGGTCGACTACGTGCTCACCGTCGCGGTGTCGATCTCCTCGGCCGCGCAGTACGCCGCCGGGGCGATCCCCGCGCTCATCGGGCACGAGGCGACGGTGGCCAGCGTGGCGGTGGTGCTGCTGGCCGCGATGAACCTGCGGGGCGTGCGCGAGTCGGGCACCTTCTTCGCGGTGCCGACGTACGCCTTCATGTTCGCCATCTTCGGCATGTGCGTCTACGGCCTGTTCCAACTGCTGACCGGTTCGCTCCCGCAGGCCGAAAGCGCGAACCTGCGGATCGAGTCCGCCCCCGGGTGGGAGGAGCCGCTGACGACGGCCGCCCTGGTGTTCCTCCTCGCGCGCGCCTTCTCCTCCGGCTGCGCGGCGCTCACCGGCGTCGAGGCGATCTCCAACGGCGTGCCGGCGTTCAAGCGGCCGAAGTCGGCCAACGCCGCGACCACGCTGCTGCTCCTGGGGCTGATCGCCATCAGCATGATGATGAGCGTCATCGTGCTCGCCAACCAGATGAGCATTCGGTACGTCGAGCCGCGCGAGCTCGAGCGCCTCGTGGGCGCCCCGGAGGGCTACGAGCAGCACCCGGTGATTTCCCAGATCGCCGCCGGCGTCTTCGACCACTTCCCGCCCGGCTTCTACTTCGTCGTCACGGTGACCGGCGTGATCCTGGTGCTGGCCGCGAACACCGCCTTCAACGGCTTCCCGGTGCTCGGCTCGATCCTGGCCAACGACGGCCTGGCGCCGCGGTCGTTGGGGGCGCGCGGGGACCGGCTCGCCTACTCCAACGGCATCGTCTTCCTCGCGGTGATGTCTATCATCCTGATCGAGGTCTTCGACGCCGAGACGACCCGGCTGATCCAGCTCTACATCGTCGGCGTCTTCGTCTCCTTCAACCTCAGCCAGCTGGGGATGATCCGGCACTGGACGAGGCACCTGGCGACCGAGCACGACCCGGCCGTCCGCCGGCGGATGCAGAGGGCCCGGGCGATCAACACCTTCGGCCTGGGCATGACCGCGATGGTCCTGGTGATCGTGCTGGTCACCAAGTTCCTCTCCGGCGCGTGGATCACCATCTTGGCGATGCTCTTCTTCTTCCTGGTCATGAAGGGGATCGACGGGCACTACAACAACGTCGAGGTGGAGCTCGCGGCCGACGAGGAGGACCGGGTGCTGCCGACCCGGGTGCACGCCATCGTGCTGGTCTCCAAGCTGCACAAGCCGACTCTGCGCGCCCTGGCCTTCGCGACCGCGGCGCGGCCCAACGCCCTGGAGGCGGTCGCGGTCTCCATCGACCAGAAGCAGACCGACCAGCTCCTCAAGGAATGGGACGAGCGGCAGATCCCGGTGCCGCTCAAGGTCCTGCACTCGCCGTACCGCGAGATCGCCCGGCCGATCGTCGACTACGCCACCGAGATCCGGAAGGCCAACCCGCGCGGGGTGGTCGCGGTCTATATCCCGGAGTACGTCGTGGGGCGCTGGTGGGAGCAGCTGCTGCACAACCAGAACGCCCTGCGGCTCAAGGGGCGGCTGCTGTTCACCCCCGGGGTCATGGTCATCTCCGTGCCCTACCAGCTGCGGTCCTCGGCCCGGGCCAAGGAGCGCTCGCGTCGTGAGCTCAGCCGGCCGCACGCCGGCGACCTGCGCCGGGGTCGGGTGCAGGACTCCTCGGACTCGGTCAACTGGGGCTGGGACGATTGACCCGACGGACCCCGCGGCGGGCGACCCGCGCGCGGCGTACCCGCGGCGACTCGGTCGTCGGCCGGCGGCTGGAGGCCGAGGTGGGCCCGGTCGCCCACGGCGGGCACTGCGTGGCGCGGGTGCCCGTCGAGGACGGGCAGTCCCGGGTGGTCTTCGTCCGGCACGCGCTGCCGGGGGAGCGGGTCGTGCTGGAGGTCACCGAGGGGGGAACGCGGGACCGCTTCTGGCGCGCGGACGCCGTCGAGGTGCTCGAGCCGTCCCCCGAGCGGGTGGAGGCGCCGTGCCCGGTCGCGGGTCCGGGGCTCTGCGGCGGCTGCGACTTCCAGCACGTGGCGCTTCCGGTCCAGCGCGACCTGAAGACGGCCGTGGTGCGCGAGCAGCTGGTCCGGCTGGGCGGCATGGACCCCGAGGACGAGCTGGTGCGGGGGCTGGAGGTCCGAGCGGTCCCGGTGCCCGGCCGGCCCGACGACGGGCTGCGCTGGCGTACCCGCACCCGCTTCGCCACCACCCCCGACGGCCGCGTCGGCCTGCGCCGCCACCGCTCCCATGAGGTCGTCCCCCTTCCCTCCGCCGACTGCCCCATCACCGCCGAGTCGGCGCTTGTTCACCCCGAGTCGGCGTCAACTAACGCCGACTCGAGGGGAATTGGCGCCGACTCGACGGGGGATCGGGTGGAGACGGTCGTGGTGGGTGAGGGCACGGCCGAGGAGGCGGGGCACGAGTTCACCCGGGCGGCCGACGGCTTCTGGCAGGTGCACCCGGAGGCGCCGCGGGTGCTGGTCGAGTCGGTGCTCTCGACGCTCGAGCCGCAGCCGGGGGAGTCGGTGCTCGACCTGTACGGCGGGGTCGGGCTGTTCGCGCGATTCCTGCAGGACCGGGTCGGGGCGGATGCCCCGGTCACGCTCGTCGAGGGGGACCGGCGGGCGACCGAGCATGCGCGCCGCAACCTCGGCGAGGGGGCGCGGGTCGTCAGCGGGGACGTCGGTGAGGTGCTCGCCCGCGGACCGGTCGAGCCCGTCGACCTGGTGGTCCTCGACCCGCCGCGGGCCGGCGCCGGTCGCGCCGTGGTGGCGGCCGTTGCAGAGAGGCGGCCGCGTGCGGCGGCGTACGTCGCCTGCGACCCGGCGGCGCTGGCGCGAGACCTGGCCTTCTTCGCCGAGCACGGGTACCGGGCGCGGAGGATCGAGGCCTTCGACCTCTTCCCGATGACGCACCACGTCGAATGCGTCGCTTTGCTGACGAAGACCGGCTCTGACCTGCGGTGATGCAAATCGGGGTGTTGGCGCCGACTTCGAGAATCCGGGCATAGGGCGCACTTTGGGCGCACTTTGAGTTGGAGACCGCTCCCGACGGAAGATGTCAAGCGTGGTGAGACATTCGATGCTCAGGCGGTTTGTATCAGGGCCTCCTGGGATGGCTGGTTGATCCAGGCCGCGGTCGGCAGCTTGGGCGCGAGCGGTGGCCGGCGGGTGAAGCGTTCGGGGTTGGCCGCGTAGGCCTGGTCGAGTGTGGCTTGACGCTGTGCCCGGATCTCGGTGGCGGTGCCGTAGTGGACTGACGCCGGCGTGTGCAGGCCGATCCCACCATGGCGGTGCTCGTGGTTGGTAGTACGCGAAGAACTCCTCGCAGAACGCCCGCGCATCCTGCAGCGATCCGAACTCGGTCGGGAAGACGGGCGCGTACTTCAAGGTCTTGAACGCGGCTTCGCTGTAGGGGTTGTCGTTCGAGACGTGCGGACGCGAGTGCGACCTGGTCACCCCGAGGTCGAGGAGCAGTTGCGCGACCGGTTTGGAGGTCATCGAGGTGCCCCGGTCGGCGTGAACGGCCTCGGGGATCTCGTGTCTGCCCATCGCGTCCTCGAGCATGGCCATGGCGATCTCGGAGTCCTCGCACGCGGCGACGGTCCAGCCGACGACGTAACGAGAGAAGATGTCGATCACCACATACAGGTCGTAGTAGAGGCCGCGGCCGGGACCGCGGAGTTTGGTGATGTCCCACGACCAGACCTGCCCGGGCCGGGTCGCGAGGAGTTCAGGGCTTCTTCTTCGGCGGGTGGGTCGCCTGACGCCGGCGTTCGCCAGCCAGGCCGTGTTCGCGCCGGATCCGGTGCATCGTGGAGATCGAGCACAGGTAGGTACCCTCGTCCAGCAGGACCGCCCAGATCTGCGCGACCGCTTTGTCGGCGAACCTCGGCTCGGTCAAGGCCGCGTACACCCGGTCCCGCTCGGCGCTCGAGAGCGCGTTCGGCGGCGTCGGCCGTGGCGTTTGCGCCGGCGCTGGCTCTGGCCCGAACGGCAACGCGGCCCGCCGCTCGGCCTCCTTGACCGCGCGGTAGTGGCTTGCTCGGGATCTGCCGAGCAGCCCGCACGCCGTGACGACATCGGTGACCTCGGCCAGCGGCGCGACCGCCGGTGCGATCACCGCTTCGGCCGCGTCTCGATGCCCACGCTCTCGGAGAGCGTCTCCAAGAGCGCGTGTGCTTTTCCCACCAGATCCAGCGCCGCCTGAGTCCGGGCGAGCTCGGCCTCGGCCTTCTCCGCGCGTGCGCGCAGTTGGGCGTTCTCGCGGTCGAGCTCGCGTTCGCGTCGCGACCTCGCCGAGCCGGCTGCCGGGCCGAGCGCGGCACTCGCACCCGCCTCGGCAGCCTTGCGCCACTCGGCGATGTGAGAGGAATAGAGGCCCTCTCGTCGCAGGATCACCCCGCGCTGCTCGCGGTCGGCCTCGTCGTACTCGGCCAGGATCGCAGCCTTGTAGTCAGCGGTGAACCGGCGCCGCTTCGGCCGGTCTGCCCGCGGGCCAGCGGGCTTGTCGTCGGTGCTCATGCCGACCATCGTGTCGGCCGTGGTCATCGTCATCGTGCAGGACTCGCTTCTCGCCCCGTGCGAGGGAAGGATCTCAGTGGCGGTGTGCCACCCCAGCCTGACGCACAGGGCGATGCCGGGCCTGGAGTCCCCTGAGAACGCGAAAAGCGGCCCGTACGCCGACGCGTGGTGCGAAGGGGGCTCACGGGCCGTTCGGACGGTCTGAGGGCTCTCAGAGCTCGATTGCGGGATCGTCGGTGGGCTCAGCCCGAGGAGCAAGCCGCTCTGTTGCGGCGCGGTAGTCCGGCACCACGAGCCGGCGGTTGATGTAGTGCCGCTCGGTGACCGTCTTGGACGTGTGGCCGAGCTGATCCTTGGCGGCGTCGGCGTCGTAGATCTCGTCGATCTCGGTCGCCACCGTCCGACGGAAGGAGTGCGGTGAGACGTCGCGGAGCGCGGCGATGTCGGCGTACTCGTCGAGCTGGCGGATGTGCCACAGCCGACTCTGGACGTTGCCGGGGAAGTGCCAGGTTCCATTGCGGCTGGCGAAGACCGCGTCGATGTCGTTCGGTGGCTGCTCCAACTTGCGTCGGCGCAAGAGGGCAACGGCCCAATCGGGGAGTGCGATGGGGCGGATCGCGGCGTGGGTCTTGCCGTAGTCGACCCGCTTGCCCTTGGAGGTGATCTGGCCGTTGACCATCAGCCACGGGAACCACGTCGCGTCGTCGTGTCGCGCGGGAGGGGCAGTCAGCTCGATGTCGGACCAGCGCAATGCGAGCACCTCGCCGATCCGCATACCGGTGGCGATGAGCATGTCGACGATGTCCGGGAGGTCGACACTCTTGGGGCCATTGCGCCGCTCGGCGTTCGCCCACTCCCGGATAGCGGCACGCACCGCTTCGAGATCCTCGACCGCCACCGGCTTCTTCTTGACCTTTGGGACAGGGACAGAAGGGACGGCCGTCGCCGGGTTGCCGTTGAGCGCCTCGTGGAAGATCGCCATGTTGAAGGCCCGCACCAGGACGCTGCGAATCCGCTTGCGCATGTCCGCTGAGACTCCGGCACTGTCCAGAGCCGCCTGGATGATGACGGGCCGAACGTGTCGCAACTGGTAGGCCCCCAGCGGGTGCTCGGTCTTGTCACTGTCGAGCACCCAGCGCAGGTGATAGCGGTAACGCTCCAAGGTCTCCGAGTTGGGACTGTCGCCGGCATTCTCCATCTTGGCGAACCAGAGATCGAGCAGTTCCTGGACCGTGTCGTCGGGAGCGATGGCGCCATCGCCGAACGTGCCGGTGTGCTCGACGAAGAATGCCTTGAGGTTGGCCCGTGCCTTGTTCTTCGTTTCGCCGCTCTTGCGGTACTCGCGGACGACGCCGTCGACATCGCAATAGCGGGCACGAGCCAGCCACGTCGCGTTGGCACGCTGTGTGCAGTTGATGTCGCCGTAGGTGCCGACCACCAACTTCTGTCGGGCCATTTCTGGTTCCTTTCGTGTACCTGATCTCCGTCAGGGCTGCGCTGTTCGGAGGGCTCCACCCCGCACCCGGCTTGCGCGGCTGCGGCTCCGAACCTGCCGGCCGCCCTCCGAGGCCGGGTCGGCGCCTTCGTTGTCGTCGCCGAGTGCGAACGACTCCTCGTGATCCCGGAGCCACCGGTCGAGCTCGGACAGGCGGTACTTGAGCCTGCCGCCCGCCTTTACTGCGCGTGGGCCATAGCCGGGTCGACGGACCCGCCAGGTCAGGAGCGTGGCCTTCGGGACGCCGAGATAGCCACAGGCGTCATCGGTGTTGAGGAAGGGGTCTTGGGGAAGCGGGACGACGAGGGCCAAGGGCATCTCCTTGTCGCGGCTGCTCGCGGTGGACGGGGTGTCAGATCGACGGGACATCTGGGCTCGCTCCTCTCGGTGGTGGCCGATGGTGCAGCGCGGCCTCGAAGTCGAGGCGGCTTTGCGCCGCACCTTTCGGCGCCTTTCGTTGGATAGGTGTGGGCCGCAGGTCGCTGCGCACGATCGTGAGCAGTTCGGTCTGCACGGGCGAGGTGATGGACACGAACTTCTGCCGGGTGACTCGGACGAGTTCGCCGTTGTGGTCGTCGAGTCCGGGGACGTTGATTCGCTGGAAGTAGAGGCGCTGGGCGACGCCCTGCTCGATGACGTTGCAGATCCGGTCGTCGATGCCCGCGCTGACCCGCTGGAGCCGTCGGACTTGCGGGGCGTCGGAGAGTCCGCCGCGGTCGAGCTTCTCCATGCGGACGGCCGCGACCGAGCCCTGACCGGCGGCGGGTCCGCCGTTGCCGACCATGCCGCCGAGGTCACGGGTCTCGTGGACGAGTCGCCCGTAGGTCTCAGCACGCCGCTCCCACCGGACCGCGACGGTCGGGTCGACGGTTTGGAGTCGGCGGGCGGTCTCGCGGGAGACGATGCGTTGGGAGTCGAGCACGACACGCAGGTTGTGGGCGGTGGGGAATGTCCCGAGGTGGATGAGCAGGTTGTGCTGGGCCTGGAGTACGCCGGTGATGTCGGGCAGCCCGGGTCCTTCAATCAGCGTTGGTTCGGGCCGCCATCCGCGAAGGTCGACGGTGTAGTCCGACTCGCCGTATCCCGCCCATGTCACGCACGACTCGGCCGCACGTCCAAGGCGGCCCGGCTCCTTGAGTGCCTGCCAGCCGGGGATGTTGGCGTAGCGACGGTCGAGGCTGACGACCGCACGCACCACGTCGGCGGCGTCCTTGATGACGGACCGGCACTGAGCTTCGGACAGACGGCCGTAGCCGACGCCGTTGGCGAAGTCGTGCTCGCCGAGCACGCAAGCACGAGCCGCCCGACGCCAAGTGTCGACGAGCGCGAACGGCTGCTCGGTGACCAGCTCGTCCATCGTCGGCAGGTTGACCTCGATCGCGCCGAGAGTGGCTTCCTGGCGATAGCGCAGCTGCTCGGCGGGGCCACGGGTGCGGCCGGTGCTGCCTTCGGGGTTGATGCGCGGGTTGGCGGCACGCATCGCCTGGTGGCTCCAGACGAGTACGGCGTAGCGGTAGCGCGCGATCTGCTCACCGATCAGCTTCCGCTCATCGGGAGTCGTGGTCTCGGAGACGGTGTGCAGGCCGGCGCCGCCGATGCGTTGCTGGATGCGGTGCTGGCGCAGCAGTTCACCCAGGGCCTCTCGGAGCATCCCGCTGGTCTCGCCGTACATCAGGGCGCATCCTGTTCTCGGGCGGCCCACAGCATGTCGAGGACGAGCTCGACGGTCAGGGAGTCGATGCCGTGCCTGACGAGGTCCTCGATGGCCGACTCGGCGACCTCGAAGAGGACGTTCCGGTCGGTGACCGGGACCGGGCTGATGCCGGGGACGTAGTCGCCGTGGATGAAGTCGATCTGGAGCAGCACGCGGTCGTACTCGATCGACGCATCGGTCGTGAGTGCGGCGTCGGCCAGGGCGGCGACGTAGGAGCGGGCTTCCGCGAGGGTCACCGCGTGGGCGAGCAGCATGGGGGAGTCCTTTCGAGAAGTGGCGTGCCTTTCACCGTCAAGCCCGCCGGCGGGTACGCCGAGCACGAGGTGGCGTGGCTGTGGACAACCGGGTGGGGGGAGCAGATGTGTACGGCGAGGCGGGCGACTACGAGGCGAACCCGAGTGCGGCCTCGATCGCTCGACGTGCGGCGATGTCCTCGGCCACGAACGCCGCGAAGTCGGCGTCGCGGTCGACGATCTCGACCTCGACTGCAGACTCATACGGCGGTTCTCCTGGCCACGCGGTCTGCCTCGTCGGTCGATCGCGGTCCAGCCGGGTGCCGCTGAGCGAGACCCACTCGCGGAGCCGTTGCTGGCACTCGCGGAATTCGCGATGCCACGCCAGCGGAGCAGAGGGTGAGGCTTCGGGGTCGTAGGCATTGACCCTGGCGGCTTGGAGCGCCGAGAGTTCCCAGATCAGCTCATCGTGGCGATGCCACAACGGCGGGACCACGGCCGGCGGGAGCCCGTAGGAGAGGCGCAGCCACTTCACGAACTTGTCGAGGTCCTCCCACTCGACGAGTGCCTCGTCCGCGGTCAGGGTGTTCCAGTCGATCGGGCGCAACGGCCGCTCATCGTCGAAGTCAGCGGTCCCGAACACAGCCTCGGGACCGCCGAACTCCTCGAACGAGTCGCCGCCCTCGAACTCCAGCGTCTGCTGGTCGGATTCGACGTCGGTGCTCATCGCACTGGCCCTCAGGTGCCGACGACCTGCGCCGGCTCGTTGACCACGTTCATCTCGTTGGTCGGCGGGTCGGGCTGCTTGGCCGGGTTGCGGTCGACGACGTAGCGGGTGCGGGCGCAGTCGTGTCCGATCCGGCGGGCGACGAACTGCTCACGGATCTCGCTGGGACCGCCGAGTCGCTCCTGCTCGTACTCGTGGATGTAGCCGGAAGCGACGATCTGGTCGCCCAGCTTGAACCGCGGGTAGGCCCGCTCGGCCGCGCGGTCGAACAGGACCATGTCGCAGAAGACGGGGTCGAGCCTGGTGAACGACCCGTCGACCTCCTTGCGGTGCTGCTCGATGCCGACCCGGCAGAAGAACCTGGCGTGCCCCTTGCCGGTGAACGTGAGCTCGGGCGCGGTGGCGACGAACCCGTGCAGGCTCATCTGGGTGGGAATCGTCATCGTTTGACTCCTGACGTCGGGCGGTGCCCGGATGGCATCCGCTCTCAGGAGTTAGGTGTGAGAGTCCAGCCGCTTCCTCGGACATCGCCCCGGGGGCCGCGGAGACGTTGTACGTCCGGTGTCGCATGCCGCAGGTTTGCAGTCCCATTGGGGATCGTCTGACGGCACAGTCACTTGCCACCCCCCAGGCCCGCTTCGCGTGCCTTCACGATGGCCGCGGACCGGTCGGAGACCTGGAGCTTGTTGAGGACGTTGGATACGTGGTTGCGTACCGTCTTCAGGTTGATCATCAACTCGTGGGCGATGATCGAGTTGCCCTTGCCAGCAGCGACCAGCTCCAACACCTCGCGCTCGCGATCGGTCAGCGAGGGGAAAGCAGCTGCAGTGGATCCGGCGCCGCGGGCGAAGTGGGCGATGACACGTTGGGCGATCTCGCGGCCGAAGATCGCCTCGCCTGCCGCGGCGGCGCGGACCGCGCGCACGATCTCGTCCTGCTCTGCTCCCTTGAGGAGGTAGCCGCGGGCGCCGGCGCGCATCGCCGCGAAGACGGAGTCGTCGTCCTCGAACATCGTGAGGACGACGACCGCCGGGGCGAACGCGCCCCGGTTGATTCTTCGCGTCGCCTCGATGCCGTCCAGCTCGGGCATCCGCAGGTCCATCAGCACGACGTCGGGAGCCAGCTCTTCGGCAAGCTCCACGGCGCGTAGACCGGTTTCAGCCTCACCGACGATGTCGATGTCGTCGACGTCGGCGAGCATCAGCTCGAGGCCGCGCCGGTACGCCGGGTGGTCGTCGACCGCGAGCAGCCGGATCATCGCTCGACCCGGCTCTCCGCGCTCGCCGGAGGCTCCTCAACAGGCAGGACCGCACGCACGAGGAGGCCTCCTTCTCGCCGGTCGGAGATGTCGCAGGTGCCACCTAGCTCGGCGGCACGCTCGCGCATCGACGTCCACCCCACCCCGCTCGTAGTCGCCAGCGCTTGACCGCGCCCGTTGTCCGCGATGGTGAGTTCTAGGCAACCGTTCAAAGACACGTCGACCCGGCAGCGGCTCGCGCCAGCATGGCGGACGGCGTTTGTCATCGCCTCAGATGCTATTCGGAAGGCAGCGACCTCGACCGCCGCGGGCAGCGCGGGCAGCGGCTCCGGCCCGGACACCTCAATCGTCAGCCCCCCGGACAATGCCCCAGCGCGATGCCGGATCGCCGCAAGCAAGCCGACCTCGTCGATCGCCGGCGGCCTTAGCCCGGATCCACCGATGAGTTTGGTGACGTGAGCGTGGCGTAGAACGAGAATGCCCTTGCAGGGCAGGAGAATCTGAGTTCTTCAGGCAAAGATTCACACCGGCAGCAAGGGCATCTCTGGGATGAAACTCTCTCACACGGTTCGAGCGACGTCGGCAGCCTTCGATGATCCGAATCTCGTGTCGACTGGCGGCCTGGTCCCGGTGCTCGCGTTGGCCGACCGTGGTGGGCTGCGGGATCTGGCTGATACCCACCTCACGGTGCCCACGCACAAGGGCGCGAACGCCGGACTGAAGGTCGCCTCGCTCGTCGGTGGGATGGTCGCCGGCGCGGACTCGATCGATGACATGGCGCTGCTGCGGCACGGCGGGATGGGCCGGGTTTTCGCCCGCGCCTACGCGCCCTCGACGTTGGGCTCGTTCCTGCGAGCGTTCACCTTCGGCCACGTTCGTCAGCTCGACGCAGTCGCATCGAGGTTCCTGATCGCGGTGGCCGGACTCACCCGGCTCCTGGGCGCCGGGACCGGTCTTGGCGCCGGCACCGAGGAGTCAGGAGCCGGTGCCGGGTACGCGTTGCTCGACGTCGACGACACGATCATCGAGGTCCACGGCCACTCCAAGCAGGGCGCCGGGTTCGGCTACTCCGGTGTGCGCGGGCTCAACGCACTGCTGGCCACGCTCACGACCGCGACGACGGCGCCGGTGATCGTGGCCCAGCGGCTCCGCAAGGGCGCGGCGGGGTCGCCACGCGGCGCGAAGCGGCTGGTCGGCGACGCGGTGAGGACCGCCCGGCGACTGCTCGGCACGGGTCAGCTGGTCTTGGTCCGGATGGACTCGGCGTTCTACGGCCGCGGACCAGTCCACGCCGCCCTGGTCGGCGGCGCCGATGTGTCGGTCACGGTGCGGATGGACAAGGCCGTCAAGAAAGCGATCGCCACAATCGGCCACGACGCGTGGACCACCATCGAGTACACCGACGCCGTCTTCGACGAAACCTCGCAGAAGTGGATCTCTCGCGCCGAGGTCGCCGAGATTCCCTTCACCGCCTTCGCCGCGCAGAAGAAGTCCGAGCAGGTGCCCGGGCGGCTGGTGGTGCGTCGGATCCCCGACTTCAACGCCGAGAAGAACAAGGCAGCCGGCCAGGACACCCTGTTCGACGTGTGGCGCTTCCACGCGTTCTTCACCACCGCCGACCCCGTGCTCCTGGACACCGTCGCGGCGGACAAGACCCACCGCCATCACGCCGTCATCGAGCAGGTCCACGCCGACCTCAAAGGATCCGCGCTGGCCCACCTGCCGTCCGGAGTGTTCACCGCCAACGCCGCCTGGCTGGTGCTCGCCGTTATCGCGTTCAACCTCACCCGCGCCGCAGGCACCCTCGCCGCACCAGACCTGGCACGGGCGACCACCGCGACGATCCGACGCAAGCTGATCACCGTGCCCGCGAGGGTAGCGACCTCAGCGCGCCGGATCACCCTGCACCTGCCCCAAGCCTGGCCCTGGGAGAACGCCTGGACCGCCCTGTTCGACCGGGTCAGCGACCCGCCGCCCGGCCTCGCGGCCTGACCCACCCAGCAGCCACCGCTGCGCGACCCGAGGACCAAAGGACGACCCGGACAGCAAGGTCCGGCAGATCCCCACGCCCACAGCCGCTCACCCCACGGCGATCCGGATCACGCGATTACCACCAAGCTCATCGGTGGATCCGGGCTTAGGTCGTCGACGAGCCGGCGCACCTCCGCGATAGCGTCCTTGACCTCCTCGCGTGCCTCGGCAAGCAGTGCGGCGCGCGCGTCGACATCGGCGCGTGACTGCGCGGCGTTGAGCTTGAGCACGACGGCTGCCAGCGCCGGGCCGACCCCGTCGTGAAGGTCTCGGCGGAGCCGGCGGCGCTCCTCCTCGCGGCCGGCCACGATCCGCGAACGCGACTCGCGAAGAGCCTGGCCCTGTCTCTCCGATCGGACGAGGACCGCCGCATACCGGGCAAGGTCGCGGAGGAGAGCCAGATCCGCGGATGACAGCTCCCGACCGTGCGGCACTGCCACCGCGAGATATCCGAAACTCTCGCCGCGATGCACCAGCGGCGTCCGGACGACACGATCGTCCGCGTCGCCGGGCCGGGTGTCCACCCACGCGCGATCGGCACGGAGAGCTTCGGCGATCGCATCAGTGACCGCGTCGGTGACCGGAGTGCCGAACGTGTCAGATGCTGCAGCGTCGGCCCGGTCGGCGAGCAGGCGGAGGGCTTGGTGCGGCTGGGACCTGTAGCCGTAGACCCACCGCTCGACCCGCCAGCCGAGCCAAGCGTAGGCCGGGTGCACCGCGACTGCGACCACGGCGACCGTGAGTAGGCCACCCAACGTGTCGTTTCCGCCGACGCGGGCGACAGCGAGGAGCAGCAGTGCGTACAACGCCACCACACCGACAACCAGGACGCCATAGGTGAGCGTGCGGCTGAGGACGAGCTGGATGTCGAAGAGGCGATAGCGCAAGATCGCGATCGTGATGGTGGCAGGCAGCGCAGTGCTGACACCGGTGAAAGCGGCAGCGGTAATCCAGGGAATGTCACTCAGCAGGAAGTGATTCGCCCACAGCAGGAGCAGCCCCAGCGGGACGGCCAGCGCACCCCAGACCAGCCACAGGAGTTGCAGCCTGGTCTCGCCCGCCGATGCCTTGAGCCGGCTGCGCACGGCGACAGCGGAGCCGAAGAACAGAAGTACGACGAGCAGCAGCCCGACCGTCCCGAGAACTGCCGACACCGCCGGCGATAGCCACGCCACCGGTGGGGCGAGCCCGTCGTGCTCCTGCCGGAACGTACTCCGGTCACCGGCCGCACCCACGAGAAGCAGCGCTGCGCCCGCCAGCCCAACACGGACCCAGAGCAGCCATCGACGTGACAGCGGACGCCCATCGGGCAAGACGTAGGCGATCAGGACCAACCATAGGAACAGGAAGACCCAACCGCCGGCGAGCAGCTGGTCGGCAACCAAGGCCGCCGTGGTCGTGCTCGTGAACTCGGAGCCACCCAACAGCAGGCCCACCGACAGCCCGTGCGCTACCAGCAGGCAGCCGATCCGACGCTGACCACGCCGCACGAGCAGCAGACCAAGCGTGATCGGGACCACCGTCGCGAACACAACGGCCGTGAAGAACATGTCCACAGTCTGACGGCGCGGCAGCCTCCCGTCTGCAGTCCCGGGAACACCTCCCGGCCCACCCGGGACGGCAACCTCGTGCGCCCGGGCGACTCGACCGGAATGGTCGCGGTGTCGGCGATCCCCGCCGGCATCATGCGGAAGGGAGTGGCGAAATGCCTCGCAGCAAGTTCGAACGATTCCTGCCCTGGACGGGAGCGATCGCGGGCGCGGCCTGGATCGGGCAGATGTTCCTGTTCCAGACCGGCGACCAGGACTCACCCGGGACGATGACCACCGCGGTGATCCGCGATCACCTGGCCCTGAACTACGCAGCCATCGGCTGCCTGGTAGTCATGGCGATCGCGCTGGTCTTCTTCGGGACCGCGCTCCGCAGCCATCTCCGTGCGGGCGAAGCTCGCGAATCGACATACTCCAGCATCGTCTCTGGCGGCCTGTTGCTCGTCGCTGCCGGCCTCTCACAGATGGTGATGTGGAACTGGGGTCTGATCAACGGAGCCGCGGACGCCAAAGACGACCAGGCCCTGGGAATCCTCAGCTTCGTGGGCTTCTTCGGGTTCGCCGGCATGGGCATTGGCATCGCCACCACCCTCCTCGGCGCCGGACTGGCCGGTCTGGCCAACGCCGTACTGCCGCGGTGGTTCGCGATCCTCACCCTCGTGCTGGGCGTACTCAGCGCCCTAGGCACCGCAGGCATCCCACCCGGTGGCCTGGTGAACTACCTGCTCCTCCCGCTCTGGCTCATCGCCGCCGCGATCATCCTCGCCCGACGGCAGGGCGAGGCCGATCTGTCGTTGAGCGTGAAGGGCTCCGTCGTATCGTGACAGGACCCGCAAGCGCTCGAGTTGGTAGCCAGTCACAAGGCAGGCGCGATCCGCCCCCGCCCGTTGATGGATGGTCGGTGTCACCGCAAGAAGAACCCTGTGCGGCGACGGCGCTCGCGCGACGACGTCAGAGATACTCCGTGCCCCGCAACACCCGTCCGGCGAAGTTCCCGGGAAAGGGGCCTGATACGGCGCGTCATCCTGGTGTGACGCGGCAACGCCCCTGGGTTCCTAGCGGCGTCGGAGAGCAATCTCGACTTCGGTGCGCTGGTCGCGAAGCCGGTCGGCGTTCCTGCGTTCCGTCCACGGGCGCAGGTCGGTGACCAGGGGCGGGGCGCTACGGAGGAGCACGAGCGCGGTGCCGAACGGCAAGGTGCGGATCACCTCGGGAGGCATCACCGGCACTCGGCGTACGGAGCGTTGGAGCGACCGGGAGCCGTCGTCGCCGACGGAGACCGTGTCTGTCTTCTCGTCGCGCTCGCCGATCAGGGCAGAGAGGTCTTGGAGGTCCTTCGCCGACGAAGTGCCGCCAAGGACGACCTTGACGATGGAGGCGTCCCAGATGGCGCCGGCCGCGTGGTCGCCCCACTTGTCACGGGCTTGGGAGAGGGACTGGAGCACGGGCATCGCGGTGATCCCGGTGCCGCCGCCCTCGGCCATGAGGACCGGCAGGGACGGCAGCGGCGAGAGGTTGCCGATCTCGTCGAGTGCCAGGAGTAGCGGTGGGTCCATGCGTGCGCCGGGTGATGCGGCGGCGAGGTGGCGGGCGGTCTCGACGAGATCCTCGATGAAGGCTGCGACGAGTGACCAGGAGGCGCCAGCTCCTGCGCCGGTGGCGAGGAGGTAGAGGGTGCCGTTGCTGGTGAGGAAGTCGACGGGGTCGAAGTGCTCGCCGGGGTTCGGGGACACGGCGTCGAGGACTCGTGGGTCGGCGAGGCAGGTCAGGGCGAGGGAGACGCCCATCCAGATCGAGTCTCGGGTGCGGGGGTCGGAGTGAATCATCGACTCCAACGAGTCGGCCCAGCCGGGTGCAGCCTTGTGGTTGCTCGACAGGATCGCCACCGCGTCGGCCGCCGCAGACGGCGACAGCGTCCACCCGAACAGCTCGCGGGGACTGCGATTGTCGAGGGCAGCCGCATGGAGCAGCGCCTGGAGGGCTGTGCGGGTCTTGCCTTCCCAGAAGCCGCCGGACTCGACCCCGCCGGTCGACAAGCCGGTTGCGGACGCCAGGCCGGTGGCTCGGATCATCGCGGTGAGTGGGTCTTCGCAGCCGCGCACGGGTGACCAGCGAAGGCCGGCCGGCAGACCTTCGGCAAGCCGTTGGGGGTCGAAGACCGCGACCGGCCCTCGCTCCTGGCGAGCGGTGAGGGTGGCTGCGATGTTGTCGGGTCGGGTGGCGGTGGTGATGACCGCGCCGGGGGCGTCGAGGATCGCGTTGATGACGACGTGGAGGCCTTTGCCCGAGCGGGGTGGTCCCAGCACCAGGATCGAGTCCTCGACCGACGCCCAGACGCCCTGACCCCGCGAGCGCCCGAGGAGGTAGCCGACGTCGGGGGGCTCGGGCTTGTCGAGGGACGGTCGCAGCGTCCGGCCACGGGCGAGCAGCGCCTTCTGCGAGGCGACGGCGCGTACGTCGCGCCCGGTTGCCACTCCGGCAAGGCGGCGGGGGTCGTGCGATGTCGTGTGTCTCATCGAGCCGATCCGTCGCCACAGCACGAGGGTGCTGGCGATGACCAAGGAGACCATGAGCAGCAGCACGAGCCAGTAGACCCAAGCTGCGAGTCCGTCGGCACCGAGCGCGGTGGATGGGTTGCTGGGGTGGGTGAGAACGCGAAAGCCGACCTCCCAGCCGCCGTTCGGCTGCGAGGCGCCTGACACCCACGCGGCGGCCGATCCAGCAAGTCGCAGGATCGCCGCGATCAGGCCGACGGCGGCGATGAGGATGAGGCCGAGGTTGATCAGGTCGTCGTCGACTCCCTGTCCGCGAGGGTTCACGCGGCACCACCATCGGCACTCGCGCTGACCATGACGGTGCCGGACCGCTTCCCCATGAACACCACCAGGCCGGGGTGAGCTTCGAGCAGCGCGGGCGGCAGGCGCAGGCGGGCGGTGCCGTCGGTGTTGGCGACCTGGTGGGCGACCACCACGGCGACAGCGACTTCCTCGCCTGCCAG
Source organism: Nocardioides rotundus (assembly GCF_019931675.1). Classification (GTDB taxonomy): domain Bacteria; phylum Actinomycetota; class Actinomycetes; order Propionibacteriales; family Nocardioidaceae; genus Nocardioides; species Nocardioides rotundus. The sequence continues at coordinate 2,040,732 of NZ_CP082922.1, read as the reverse complement.
GAACCCGCCGCCGGTCACCTCACCGATTGTGGTCGCCGCCTCGCGCACAGGCTTGACCATGCGCAGGCGTGGACGGGCAGGAGTGACGATGTCGGTGAAGGTGTTGCCGTCGGCTTCGTGGACCTGGACCCGTACGGCGGTGCCAAGGTCAGCGGCGATCTCGTCGAGCACTCGCTGGAGGTCGTCGCGGGTGAGGGACCCGTCGGCGGAGTAGGGCTCATGGTCGAGCGCGACCGTCAGGAACCCCTTCTCGTCGACGTCGACCTCGACCAACGGCATGACCACGGGGACGCGAACCGCCTGGCGGTCATCGCGCCGGTACGGCGCGGCAGCGTTGGTCATGCTCATAGCCGAATCGGCTCCACCTGCCGCTGAGCGACCGTTTGGACCGGAGCCGCGCCACGCCCAGCAGCGAGCGCTTCGCGGTCGAGTCCGGGCGGGTTGCCGTCGCCGACCTGCGGGGTGTCGAGCTTGTCGAGGATCGTGACCGCCGCACCCCGCACACGCTCGGCGGTCGACTGCACGACCTCGAGGGGCGTCTTGTCCGGCACGCTCGACGCCCACGAGGCGACGTACGGGATCGTGTAGTCGTCAGTCGCGAACCCATGCGCTGCGCCGACCATGAGCGCGACCGACTCGGCCTCGACCTCGGCGATGCCACGGTGCATGGCCGCATCGGCGTTGTCGGGTCCGTGGAGCATGACGTGCCCGAGTTCGTGGGCCAGCGTCTTGACCTGGGCGGCGTCATCCATGTCCATCCGCACCGACACCTCGCGGGTCATGTAGTCGGTCAGCCCGTTCGCGCCACCGATCGACCTCGCGTCCGAGACGAGTCGCAGTTCGAAGCCGTGAGCGGTGATCTGGTCGGCTAGGCCGTCCCACAGGCCCTCCGGCGCCTGGCCCTGGAGCAAGGTGGGGCGCGGGGTCTCGGGGATCGGCTCACCGTCGGTCTGGGAGATGTCCCAAACGTGAGCGGGCTTGAGGCCGACCAGCTTGGACCGGACCGCCTCGCCGAAGGCCGGCTTCTCGCCGCGGGCGAGACGTCGCCACGAGTCCGGGTCGGCAAGATTCGAGGAGGCGAACCGAGCGGTGACCGGAGCGAGGATCGCGTAGCCCGACTGGCCCTTCATCACGGCGCGGTTCAGGCTGAGCCACTGACGGAAGCCGGCAACGTACGTCGGCATCGGCTCGGGCACCCGCCCTTGCTGGAACGCTGCGTAGTGCTGGACGTAGATCAGCATCGTGTTGTTGAAGGACCGCGAGCGGAACCTTGCGGCGAACTTCAGCGCACGCTTCCAGTCATCGCCGGTGACCAGCGCGCCGACCGACTCAGTGAGCTTCTGTTGCAGGGCTTCGAGTTTCTCCTCGCGGGCCGCGAGGTCTCGGGTCTGGACTCTCATCGGATGCCTCCTGTCTCAGATGACAGGTGTCTCTGTGGGGCAACCCCGTTCATGCGGCCGGCGGTGTCGAACAACTCCAGCTCGGCGGGATGGAGCTGGTGCTGGACCACGAACGACCGGTGCTTGATCCGCCACAGTCCTTGTCCGGTGCCCAGCGTTGGCAGGAGCGACTGCTCGGTGCCGGTCAGCCCGAGGGTCGCGGCGGTTGACCCGAGCTGGTCGGACTCCTGCCGATAGACCACTCGGGTCTCGGCGTTGGCCAACAGTGACGAGGCGAGGGCTCGCATCGCGGAGCCCTGATCGCCGACGTTGTCGAGGTCGGAGAGTTTGTGGAAGATCAGCATGTTGGCGATGCCGTAGTGCCGTGCCAGTCGCCAGTGGGCGTCCATCCGGCGCAGCAGGGCCGGGTGGGACATGAGGCGCCACGCCTCGTCGTACACGACCCAGCGTTGGCCGCCGTTCGGGTCGAGCAGGGCGGACTCCATCCACGCGGACGCGCACGTCATCAGGACCGAGATCAATGTGGCGTTCTCCGTGACGCGAGACAGGTCGAGGGAGACCATCGGCAGCGTCGGATCGAATCGCACGGTCGAGGGGCCGTCGAAGAGCCCGGCTAGGTCGCCTGCGACGAGGCGGCGCAGCGCGTGGCCGGCGAGCCGGCCGTCCTCGGCAAGCCGACCATCGGAGTCGGTGGACGGATCGGGAGCCAGCAGCCGGTCGACGACCGTTGGCAACACCGGGACGTCTGCTGAGCGCACGGCCTCTGCGAGGGCGACGTCGATCGCGGTGTGCTCCAGCGGCGTGAGCCGACGGTCGAGGACGGTCTCCGCCAGTGCGCCGACCAGTTCACGCCGTCTCGCGGTGACTTGCGCTGCCCACTGTTGGTCGTCGAGCCCAGCGGGGCGGTGGCCCTCGTCGAGCGGGTTGAGCCTGGTGGGCATCCCATGCCCGAGCGCGATGGCCTTGCCGCCGACCGCCTCGGCGACGGCGGTGTGCTCACCCTTCGGGTCGCCGGGAACGTAGACGCGACGTCCAAACGGGATGGATCGCGTGTAGAGGCTCTTGGCCAGCGCTGACTTCCCAGAGCCGACGATCCCGGCGAGCACGAGGTTCGGCGCAGTGATGAGACCCCGGGCGTACAGCACCCACGGGTCGTAAACGAACGAGCTACCCGAATAGAGGTCTTGCCCGACGAAGACGCCGTCGCTGCCGAGCCCGCCTTCGGCGAGGAACGGGTAGGCGCCGGCGAGCGTCGCGGAGGTGTCCTGATGACGAGGGAGCCGCAGGCGACCGGGGGTGCGCAGTGCGGCGGGGCCGGGTTCGCCGGACTTGGGCAACACGACGGTTGCGCGCCGCTCGGCCGCCAGCTCGTCGGCCTTCGCCTTGGCCACGGCCTTGCGCGAGTCATGGTCCTCGGCCAGCAACGACTTCGCCGCCGCCTTGCGTGCCCGCCGGTCACGACGACGCTCCCGTCGAGGAGCAACGAGAACCGCGCTATGCAGGCGGCCTTCGTTCGAGCCCGTCACAGTGACAATCCGTGGTCGGTGGAGGAGCGCGACAAGGGAGGCTCGGGAAGCTCGCGGTGGTAGGCCAGCGTGGCCTCCGCCTCGTGCGCGTCCGCGATGATATCGCCAACCTGTCGCACCATCTCGCCGGCCCGGTGGAGATCCCACGACACCCGGTACGCAGCCGAGCGAGCCTTCGGAGAGTCCGCCGGCACCCACTCCGTTTGCCGCTGACGTCCGTCGTGGAACGCTGCGATCTGGTGCAGCGACTGGCTCAGGGACGCGACCGCTGAGGTGAGGGACCCGAGCACCGAGTAGATGTCGCGCGGGTCGTCGATGGACCGGGTCGCATGCGCCAGAGCACGCAGGACTGTCTGGACTTCGTCGGCGTCAGCCGCCGGGTTCTCGAACGTGGGCATCGGGGCCTCCTTCTCGATCTGGTCGAGAAGGAGGTGTGCCGGGGTGGAACTGGTACACCCGCGGCACGAGCTGGCGACCTCGAAGCCGAGGTGGTGGTCGGTCTCCGGTGAGAGGATCGCTGCATGAGCACCAACCACACGAGCAGCGATGCCGAGGCGGTGTACGACGCGTGCCGGTCAGTCCCGGCGGGGATGGTCATCACGTACGCCGATCTGGCTCTTCTGGTCGGCAGGCCGTCGAGCCACAGCCGCACGGTGTCGACGATCCTGGGCCATCGTCCCGGAGCTGACGACCCCAATACCGATATCCCGTGGTGGCGAGTCGTCCGCACGGACGGAACCCTGCTCGACCTCGACCAGATCACGGGGCCGCGGGCACAGTGGGTCGGTTGGGCGCTCGACCAGCTCGCCGACGAGGGCGTTCCCCTCCTGGGCACGGGGCCGCGCCGACGTGTCGACATGCGCGAAGCTAAGCGGATGCCCATCCCTGATGGCATCACCCCGTGGGTGGCCCCGCCGAAGTCAGGTACAAGTCGAACAACGGGCAGGACGGTCCGAGAGGCCGTGCCTTGTTGGCGTCACGAGAAGGTCCAGTACTCATGCCGCGATTGCTCGCCCGGGCGCCCCTGACACGCCAGGCTGGCCGAGCAGGGCTTCGAGAGACAAAGGGCAGCGGCGCACTGCGCCTGCGTCGACTTAGCACCGCGCGACCTACAGGCACCTACACAGCGGAAGCGCGGCTGACGAGAACGCCTGGGCTTGCTGTCCCCAGAGCCGCCGCGTCTCGCAGGAGGCCTGGATCGCGGCTTGCTCGATGTCGGCGACGGCCCGTTCGAGTTCGTCGGAGTCTTGGGCACTGACGGCGATCAGCCCGGTGGTGCGCAGGATGCCGTGGCCGGCGGTGAGGTCGGCTTCCTGCTGGAGGACGTCGTTGTATTCGGCGGACTGTTGGGCGTCCTCGATCTGGCCGATCCGCTGGCGTTGGGCGGCGTCGGAGATGTACTCGGTCTTCTTCTTGCGGATGTCGCGGGCGGCCTGGTCGGTGCGAATGGGCGTGTAGAGGAGGGTGAAGGTCCGTCGTACGCCGGAAGAAAGCAGGACGGGCGCGAGGAAGCCGGGGTAGACGAGTGAGCGTGGCCATTCGCTGATCCAGAGCACGCAGTGATGGGCGGAGTCACTGCGCACGCTCGACCAGTTCTCGGTCACGGCGACAGGGCCGGCTGTGGCGAGGTCGCGGCCGAGCTCGCCGTGGCGCTCCAGAGCGCCAGCCACCACGGGGTCGTACGCGGAGCGGAGGATGACCGCGAGGTCGCCGGGCTCCAGCCAGCCCGATGGAGCGAGGTCGGCCGCGCGGAGGGCCGCGGTCATGGTGGACATCTCCTGACGGAGAACTGCCGCTGCTCCTCGGTTGCCGCCACCGGCTGCCCGGATGGCGCGGCCCGCGGCCTTCATGTCGAGTGAGATCGACACGGTGCTCGCGTGCCGCTCGCCAGCAGGGCCGGCGCGGTCGATCAGTTCGCCGTACGTCGTCGAGGTCCACGAGTCGTTGTGGGTTCCGTGCTGGGACCACCACTCGGCGAGGCCCTTCCCAGAGTCGGGCAGCGTCCGCTCCATCACCTGCAACGAGGCAATGCGTCCCGAGCGGCACGCCGTGGCAAGCACTCGCCCCCAGCTCGTGACCCGGCGTTGTTGCTCGATCGGGTCGAGCAGGATGAACGCTGGGTGGGTGACGCCGACGATGGCAGTCAGCGTCGCGGCGTGCGGGTCGTGAACCATGACCGCACCGCTCTCGGGGTCGAACCACTGACGAAGACGCGCGGCATCCCCAGGCAGCGACAGCGTGCCAGCCGGTCGAGGCTTGACGATGTGACGGCGGAACAACAACTGACCACCGGTGGACCGCCAGAGCCAGCGGCTGACCACGGGCAGCCACTCGATCAGCTTGCGACCGCCGACCCCGATGAACGCGAGGGCAGCGCAGAGCAGCAGCACGGGGACGACAAACATCAAGGACGGTCCGCCGCCGAAGTAGAGCGCGAGCACCAGCATGATCGCGCCGAACCCGACCACGATCAGTTGAGACCCGGACAGTCCCAGGAGCACGCCGCGCCGCGTGAGGCGAGAGAACTTCACCGGAGCGAGCTCGTAGTCGTGTGCAGTCGTGGGGTTGCTCATCGCTCAGCCGTTCTTCCCGTTGGACTGCGAGGGCACCGAGTCCGCGACATGCGGCGGAATCGGTGCACCTGAGGGCGAGACCGGGGTCTTCTGGGCGGCGTCTGCCTGTTGCGAGGCGGCACCGCCGACCGCCTGGCCGGTCCGGACTCCAGCGGTCGTGGCCTCTTTCGCCACAACCACACCCGCAGCGACTCCGCCAGCGGCAGCCCCGCCCGCGGCAGCCCCGCCTCCTCCCGTGGACGCAGCTCCAGCACCCCCGGTTGACGGTCCCGTACCGGTCGGTGCTGCGGCCGGCGCGGGTGAACCGCCACCACTGCCGCCGTCGAGCACCTTGCTCGGCTGCGAACTCGGAGCACGGTTCATCGGGATTGGCATCGGGCGGTTGAGCGCCGATTTGCCTTCCTGCTCAGCCGACATCGCGTGGTACATGTCGAAGCCCATGAAGTTGATCGCCTTGTAGGTCATGTACGGCGCGAACCCAGCCATCAGCATGAGCACGACGCCGGCGATCGGCTCGGACACGGACTGAATGTCCCCGTCGATGGGTGCGGAGACCTGCGCCGTGGCGAGCAGGAAGATCACGACCAGGACGACCTTGGAAATGATCAGAGCGATCACGAACGACGCCCACTTGCTGACCCAGGAGCGGGTGTGGTCCCAGGTCGACCCAGCCATCGCCACGGGTGCGAAGACGATGGCGATGAGGAGCAGCGCCTTCCGGACGAGCAGGCTGATCCACACGATGCCTGCCGCGCCGATCGCGAGGCCGGCGATGAAGATCGTCAGGATCGCACCCGCGCCGGGCGCCGCGAGGTTGAGCCCAACGAGGCCGGTGGTCAGTAGAGCGATGCGGTCGCCCATCTGCTCCATGTTGGTCCCGGCCGCGTTGACGATGCCGATGCAGAGCTGGTCGGTGACCTCCAAGGCCGTCGCCAGCAGAGCGAGCGCGACGAAGGAGCCGAGGATCGACTTCGCCAGCCCGAGGGCTGCTCGCGTCAGCGCGGCTGGTTCGCGTCGGATCATGCCCCCGATGACTTGGAGCATGAAGAAGCCGAGCATCACGAAGACGGCGATGCCGAATAGGATGTTGTAGACCTTGGTGTACTGACTGCTGGTGACATCGACCATCGTGGTCGAGTCGAAGACTTTCCACACAGCCTCGAACATCCAGCCCGCTGCGTGCCCCATGCCCTGAGCCAGCCAGTCGAAGGGCGCGGACACCAGCGCTCCGCCTGCGTCGCCCGCGACATCGCACACGGATGAGATGACAGGTACATCGCAGACGTCGACCATCGTCGTGTTCCTCTCGTGCTCGCGCGGGTCAGACCGACTGGCCGACGTTCCAGAAGAAGTTGACGAGCGCGACGGACGCGCCGGTGATGATCGCGGCACCGAGCCCGACCAGAACGCCGAACTTGCCGCGACCAGCCAAGTGCGGGTTCGACGAGTTCGCGCCGAGTGCCCAGACGACCGCCGAGACGATCAGGGCGAGTACGGCGAGGATGAGGCCGACGGTCATCGTCGCGCCAACGATGTTCTTGAGCTGGCTGATGCCCGGCAGCCCGTTGGAGTTCGGGCCGATGTTGATGTCCTGCGGCAACAGTGACACGACCGTGCTGGGTAGACCGAGGTTGATCACGATTCCTCCTGAGTGAGTAGCTAGTTCACCCAGTCAGGTGTGCGCTCCGGCTCGCCAAGAAAGTCGAGGTTGTGATGCAACGTTCTGAGTTCAGGTGGTCAGGAGGTATGTGAAGCCATGACTGACAATGGGAGTCAACATGAACGATCAGGAACTCGACCTCCTTCTTCAGGAGGCTGCGCCTCGTGCCACCGAACGTGCAGAGTCGCTCGCACGTAGCCTTGCCATCGTCGCCGGGGGCCGCGCGAACGCGAAGCGGCGACTAGCGGGCCGCCGGCCGCTCGTCGTTGCCGGAGGGGCTGTCGCGGCCACTTTCCTGCTCATGGCCGCGGGCACCACTTCGGCCTACCTACTCAGCATCCCGCCCTTTCAGGACATGGACGCGAAAACGCAGAGGCTCAGCGCCCCGATCTCGGTTGACTGGACCCGCGACACAGGAAAGCCCGAGACTTGCAGGCTCTACATGGAGTTCGAGGGGCTCTCCGATGAGCAGTTGAGCGAGGTCAACGCACTCGCCGCCGACACTGACTGGTCTCCCATCGTCACCGCAACGGTAGGAAACGTGCGTGAAGGGGAAGATAGTCTCGACGCGGTCTACGGAGCGCTGAAGCAGGAGTTCTTCGCCAAGGCGCGGGTCGTTGTCCCTGACCTCAGCCGTCCGGGTGAGGCCACCGGTGGACCGATGTTGGCGGGCTACGCGGCGACTTGTGGTCAAGTCCCGGGTAGTGGTGTAGCGCTGCGTTCTCCTTCGTGGTGGCTCAGGCGGTCAGGGCGGGGAGGTTATCGGCTCCGATCTCGGGTTCGGTGGTGGGGATGATGTTGACCCGGCAGCGGGCGAGGACCTCGAGTCCGAGGTAGCGGCGGCCTTCGGCCCATTCGTCGGTCTGCTCGGCCAGCACGGCTCCGACGAGTCGGATGATGGCGTCGCGGGTGGGGAAGATGCCCACGGAGTCGGTGCGGCGGCGGATCTCGCGGTTGAGGCGTTCGGCGGGGTTGTTGGACCAGATCTGGGTCCACACGTCCTTGGGGAAGCCGGTGAAGGCCAGGATGTCCGCGCGGGCGGTGTCGAGGTGGTCGTGGACCTCGGGGAGCTTGCCGTCGACGTAGTCCAGGAGCCGGTCGAACTGGGCATGGACCGCGGGCCGGTCGGGTTGGTCGTAGACCGAGTGCAGCATCGCCTTGACCGCGGGCCACATGGTCTTGGGCGTCACCGACATCAGGTTCGCGGCGTAGTGGGTGCGGCAGCGCTGCCAGGAGGCTCCAGGCAGGTTCGCCGCGATCGCTTCGACCAGGCCGGCGTGGGCATCTGAGGTGACCAGACGGACCCCGGTCAGGCCGCGGGCGACGAGGTCGGCGAAGAACTCGTTCCAGACCGGGCCGGTCTCAGCGGTGGCCACGCGCATGCCGAGGACCTCGCGGTGTCCGTCGCCGTTGACACCGGTGGCGAGCAGCACCACCGCGTTGATCACCCGGCCGCCCTCGCGCAGCTTCATCGTCAACGCGTCGGCGGCCACGAACGTGAACGGACCGGCGTCGTTGAGGGGTCGGTGCCGGAACTGCTCGACGTGCTCGTCGAGCTCGGCCGCCATCCGGGAGACCTGGGACTTGCTCAGCGAGTCGATGCCCAGGGTCTTGACCAGCTTGTCCATCCGCCGCGTGGACACGCCGGCGAGGTAGCAGTCGGCCACGACGGTGATCAGCGCGGCCTCGGAGCGCTTGCGGCGCTCGAGCAGCCACTCGGGGAAGTAGGTGCCCTTGCGGAGCTTGGGGATCGCGACGTCGATGGTGCCGACCCGGGTGTCTAGGTCGCGGTGGCGGTAGCCGTTGCGCTGCGTCGTCCGGCCGGGTGTGGGTCGGCCGTATTCGGCGCCGACCACCGCATCGGCATCGGCGCACAGCAGGGCGTTGATCATCGTCTGCAGCAGATCGCGCATCAGATCGGGCGAGGCTTCGGCGAGTGCTTCGCCAAGCAGGCCGGCAGGGTCGACAATGTGGGGAGCGGTCATCGTGATGGTCCTCGAGGATTCGGTAGAAGGTTGACTCGAAGGATCACGCGGTGGCCGCGCCCGCGCCGACGTACACGCCGGCGACGATCTCGGCGACCGCGCTACACCACTATCGGGGACTCAACTCGACTTGTTTGGCGGATGACGAACGGTGACGGTCGACGAGGCCGTGCGGTCGTCTCCTTCGGAGGCCGAGTTCGGTGAATGGATCTCCGAAATCAGCCCCATGCTTCTCAACTACTTCCTGCGCCGTGTCGATCCGCAGGCCGACGCCGCAGACCTGGTCAGCGAGACGGTCGTCGTCTTGTGGCGGAGAGCCACGTCCATCCCGACGGATGGACAGTCGGCAAGGATGTGGGCGTTCGGGATAGCTCGGAGGGTCTTAGCAACGCATCGTCGAGCCGGCCGCCGCCGCAACGCACTTGCTGACCGCCTCCGCGGCGAGCTCGCAACAGAGGTGGAAAAACTTGACACGGATGTGCGAGTGCTTGATCTCCGAACGGCCTTGGACGGTCTCAAGCCGCTGGATCGGGAGATCATTCGACTTGTTCATTGGGACGGTCTGAGCTTGGCGGAGGTCGCACAGCACCTAGGTAAGCCGGCTGGCACCATCCGCAGCAGGTATCACCGCGCCCGGGAAGACCTAAAGACTCGGCTGGGGAACTAACTCAGTCGCCGAGGCCGATGCCTGACGGCGCGATCGATCGGGTCGACTCCAGCGGACAGTCGTGGGTACGGCGGAGGGGCTTGGCTCCCTCGACGATGCGGTCAGGGCCCACGGCCGTGTGGGAGATGTCGTAGCCGCCCCAGGGCGAGCGGCCGGGGACGTGCCGCGTGCCGAAGGGGCGACGCTCCGTGATCATCGGCGCACCGGGCACCTGCATGGACTCGGGGTAGTTCTTGGCGATCCACTTCTTCGTGGCTTTGGACATCTGGTCCCTGTCCATCGCACGCAACCTCGACGGGACGATCGGGAGTTCGCGCCAGCCCGGGAGCCCGTGGTCGTGCCACAACTCGACAGCGACGTTCTCGTGGTCGGTGATCGCGTTCCACTCGCACGGTTCACAGATCGCCTGGTGCATCAGATCGCCGACACACTGGCACGACTCGTGCCGGTCGGCGTGCTTCCACAGCTCACAACGCAAGTCTGTTGTGTAGAGCGCGGACCCGTGGCCCGCGACCTGGGCGTTCTCGGGGACGGTGATCGAGTGGCGCCACATGCGGCTGTGGACGTGGGTCGTGTCGTGGGCGTGGAGGAACTGCCAGTGCTCGAAGGCGGCATCGAGATCGGCAGGCGGGTAGTAGGCCGTGGTGAAGTGCAGGGGAGCACCACGCCACTCGGGAGTCGACTCGACGGCCGCCTCGTGGAGCATGCCCTCGATGTCGAAGGCGAGCTGCTCCTCGCTCACAACGTCGCTCCCACTTCGAGGAGCCAGTTGGCCCACGCGAGCGCGCCACCCGTGAGGACCGCGCCGCCGAGCGCGACGAAGAGGCCGGTCTTGCCCTTGCTCGCCGTCTGCCAGCTCCCGTTGGAGGAGCCGATGGCCCACGTCGCCGCGCAGATGACAACCATCAGGACGGCGACGATCAACCCGTAGGTCAGCAGCGCACCGACGATGGCGCGGAGTTGGCTAGAGCCGCCGACGGCACCGAAGTCGGGGCCGACGAGAGACAGAATCGCGGGGATCTTCATGGTCATCAGGTGCTATGCCCGAGCCGTCCAGTGACAATGGTCGTAGTGTCCGCCGGTCACGCGGTTGGGATTGTGCATCCCGCCGCCGTCGTAAGGTCGCCAGCCCTCGGACGCTCGCGCTACCGACCAGATGCGTCCCTGCCAGATGAGGTACTCAACGCCGAGGGTCTCGGCGTTCTCCTTCAGCCAGTTGGTGACCTTCCAGCCGTAGTCGAGCGCACGGCCGCTTGCTGCGGTGCCGATCGAGTTGCCGAAGGTGCCGTCGCAGGCTCGGCCAAGGGGGTGCTCGGACTTCCCCGAGCGCGGCGACCAGCACGCCCAGTGGGAGTCGGGGAAGTTCTTCTGGACCTGGGAGAGGATGTGCGCGGTCCGCTGTGTGATCTGTCCGTCAGAGGTCGGGTCGTCGACAAGGCCGTCGGGACTTTTGCCGGTGTACGGCGACGCCGGACCACCATTGGCGCATCCTGCGGCACTCGTGGCTGAGCCACCCTCGACGTTTGCCGCGCCGTTCGAGGCCATCCAGGGCTCCGGGTCGACTGGCGCAGCGTCGGTGCCACCGGGGCGGACCTCGAAGTGCAGGTGTGTGCCGGTGGAGTAGCCGTCGGAGCCGACGTCGGCGATGTACTGCCCAGCGGTGACGGTATCGCCGGCTTCGACATGGATGCCATCGGCGTACATGTGGGCGTAGCCGGTGGCAACCCGCTTTCCTCCGACGGTGTGCTCGATCAGGATGAGGTGGCCGTAGCCCGTGGCTGGTCCGGCGAACGCCACACGGCCGTCGGCCGCGGCGAGGATATGCGTCCCGGCTGGCGCGGAGAGGTCGACGCCGGTGTGCAGCTTGTACTCGCCGGTGACCGGGTGGACCCGCCTCCCGAAGCCACTCGTTCGCACCCAAGTCCCGCCAGGGAGCGGGACGACCACTCGGGCGGTCTCGGGGAGCCTGGGCGCAGCCCCACCGACCGGAGTAGATGCCGGCGAGACGAGGCACTGGTTCTCGGCCTGCGCCGCTGGACTCATGAGCGCTCCAAGACCCAGCAGGATGCAGGCCGGGCCAAGAAGGATCGCGACCAACCCGCCAGCGACGACCTTGCCCATCGGTCAGTCCAGCGGCTTGTCGAGCATCGACAGCCGGAGCAGGTGACACTCGGGGTACGACGGCGCGCAGACGAGGAAGATGGTGAACGCCACGTCGTGCTCGGACGAAACCGGCTCGCCCTCCCAGATGCCGGAGCGGTGGCGGGTGCCCTGGATCGTGAGGGCCGTCGTGCCGGGAAGCAGCTCGTCACCGGCCTGCGCCTCAGCCTCGGCCCACTTGGTTGGGGTGCTGACCGAGTCCACGGTGAGCCATTGCTCCGTCGCGTATTTGGTCAGTTCGACCCACGCGTCCTGCGTCGGCAAGTAGTTGTCGAGGTCGGACACCAGGCCGGGCGTGGACTCGCCGGCCGGGTCGGCGACTTCGATTAGTAGCTCGATGTGGTCGGTCCTGGAGACGAGCGTCGCGGTGTTCCACGCGAAGATCGCCTCAGCGACCTGACGAGCGAAGGTCTCGGGGTCCGACGTCCGGCGCAGTTCAGGCAGTTCGGTCACTGCCGGGACGTCGTGGACCTCCGTCAACTCGACCGGCGCCTGCGCCTTGGTCGACGCAGCGCTGGGGGAGTGCGCCCGGTGGACCAGCACGGCGTACGTCACGAACGCGATCAGCAACAGGGCGGAGGCGACACCGGCGACGATGAGGCGCCGGCGGCGGAGGTCATCAGCAGTGGTCGGGTAGAGCATCGGCATGGCCTTCGGGAGTCGGGGTGGTCACGACTCAGGTGTGCCGCCCGACTCCTTGACGAGGGTGACGGCCTCGGCGAACGCCTTGGTCTCGTCGATGACGCGCAGGAAGAGCGCCCAGTCATCGGGCTTGATCTCGCGGGCGATCTGCTCGACGTCGTACCTCTTCGACCAGCCGTCCATCTCGGCCCACTTGAGGTTGAACGAGCGTGTCGATCGCTTCCGGTTGGCGGCCTCTTCCTCACGCCGTCGCTTGTTCTCCTGGATGCGCCGACGCCGGTCCTTCTTGGCTTGCTCGAGGGCCTTTTCGGCTTCCTCGTTGAGCTTGGCCTCGGCTCCGGGCGCCATCATCGCGGCGATGCGCTTGGCGGCCATCACGCGTTGGTAGCGAGGGTCGACCGGGCCGCCGTTGCGGATTGCGGCCAGCTCGTCCTCGGCGACCTTCCGGACGTCCTTTGGGAGTTCGCGGTCAGCAGCCACGCGCTCCATCTCCAGGATCGCCTCCAGCCGGGTGTGGGATGCCCGCTGCGTGACCAGAAGGGCCGCCTGGTGTCGAGTCCTGCCGGGTGCTCCCGGTGGTTCCGATTCGGAACCACCGGGCTGGCCTGCAGTTTTGTCATCTTCGTGTCCGAACTGCGACGCCCTCTGACGCCGGGCTGCATCCTCCTGGAGGAGGGTCTTCATCTCGTCGTACAGATGCGCGGCCTCGATGTTGGAGAGCGGCTTGTGCGTTGTGTTCTCGTCGCGCTCGGCGAGGAGCCGGGTCAGCTCGTCGCTGATCCCGGACCTCACCCACACACGCAGGGTGTGCCATCCGAGCTTCTTGGCCGCTTCGAGGCGGCGGTAGCCGCAGATCAAGTAGCCGTCGGGTGTGATGGTGACGGGTTGAAGAAGGCCGACTCGCTTCAAGGAGTCCATCAGGGGGGTCAGGTCGCCGGTGTCCCGGCGGTGGCGTTCGCCGACGACGATGGTGCTGACGGAGCGGTCGAGCTCGATGTGGCCGCGCTCAGACATACGTCTCACCTGGCTCGTTGGTGAAGTCCGGTGCGGCTGCCTCAACCATGTGGACGAGTCCGTGGTCGTCGAAGTGCTCAGTGGCAGGGAAGCCCATTGCTACGCGCTTGAGGAGTCCGAGGCCCCGCGTTGTGCCCTCGAAGTCGGGGTGCGGGTCACCAAGCACGGCGCGGAGCACGTCAATCCACGCGTCTTGCCCGATGTCTAGGAATCCTGGGCCGTCGCCTTCTCGGAGCAGAGACCTGTAGGCGATCTCGGGCTTACCGCAGCGACTGAGCCGAGCGGCGATGTATTCCATCGCGAGCCGCGCACTGGTGGGGGGCCAACCGAGTTCTACGAAGAACTCCACAACGGTGTCGAGGGCGAAGAACGCGTTGGTCGGCTCGCCGTCAACGTTGTCCTCCTTCTCGCCGTACGGGTCCGCCATCTTGGCGAAGAAGTGGAACGCCGGGTGATAGTCCGCGATCTCAGAATCACGATCAGCGAACCGCTCGGCGTCGTGGTAATCGAGGCCGGCTGTCTTGCGCGCCCGTCCGGTCGAGCAGAGCAGTCCCTCGGCCCGGGACTCGTAGATCAGGCTCAGCTCGACCGCATGGGTGACGACGGCCCAGGGGTCCTCGGCGACGCGAGTGGATCGCATCCGCATCACCTCGAAAGCGGCGACGGCAGCATCGCTCGGCTCGAGGCCGTGCTTGTGGGCGAGGCCGGCGTACTTGTCCATCGCGTAGGTCATCAGCTCGGCGGCTTCCGGGCTGGTCTGCCATGCGTGCCGACCGGCGTACGCGAGGTCGAGCAAGAGGAGCCGCAGCCCCTCAGCGGTTGCATAGGTTGGTGCGGTCATAGCCCGAGTCCTTCTTGGTCGGTGATGCTCGGACGTGTGGTTTCAGGTCGAGCGATCGAGGTGCGGGTGATGCGGCGCGACGCCTTGGAGACGGCAGAGCCAGGGGTACGACGCGCGCGGCGGGTCAGCTCGGCCTGGAGGTCGATGCCGCGACGTACGAACTTCGAGCCGAGCAGAGTCGGCATCTCGCTAGGACGAACCCAGGCGACGCTCGGATGAGATCGGTCTGTCTCCTGCCGGGCACCGGAGGTCGGGACCGACGGGTCCTTGTAGACGGCGAGGGCATCGACCGCCTTCTCGGCATCCGGGGTCGGAGCAGGTTCTGGGGGAGTGCGGTCGAGGTGGCGCACGTAGGGGTCCGGCGTGTTCACAGTCCCACCGCCTCAACCGCGTTCGTAGGGCGCGGCTGGCTCGCCTGCCCGAGTCGAGTCGCGATCCGGTACGCCGACCGGATCGTCACCATCGCTTCCCGCTCCGGGAGCCCGGCGGTGTACGCCGCCGGGCCGAGCAGGGAGGTCGTTGTGCTCAGGTCGTGGCCCTCTTCGGCCATCCGGCAGGCCGCCCAGAAGAGGCCACCATTGCGGCCTCCTTCGGGGCGGGATGCGACCCACGCGGCGAGCTTGTCCGGTCTCGCGCCGACGGCCGGGAGGTCGGTGGGTGGGCGCATTGGCCGGGGCGGGTCGAGGAACCCTCGGAGCCCGTTGGCGTCCACCGCGGCGGGATGGTGGGAGGCGATCGCGATCTGCTCGTAGCTGCGGGTCACACCGTCCTCGCCGGTCACCCGGGAGGGCGGGACGATGATGTAGCCGCCATCGCCCCGGAAGTCGATGTGCTTGCCCGGCACCTGCCACGACCGCTGCTCGCGCTCGCCTGTGTGGAGGAAGTAGGCGTGCAGTCCGCCTGACGGGGTGCGGACCAGCCAGGCCCAGCCTTCGACGAAGCCGGCCCGGCGTGCGTGCTCGAAGGCGGGGTATCCGGAGACGGTCTTGTGAACATCGACGTCGACCACGTCGACGCCACCGGCCGCGCCTGTAGGCACGCCGATGTTGGCGTCAGGGTGTCGCCGCCACCAGAAGTCGAGGACGTCCCGCTCGGCGCTGGCGTCCTGGAAGCCGTGGGCGGTCAGCGGGCGCTTGCCGCAGGGGACGCACGGAAACACGGGGATGCCGTTGACCCCCAGGTGTTCCGCCGCCGTAGCGAGATCCGGTGCGTTGACGATGTCGTTGAGGAGCCGCGGACTCCACCGGACTGTCGCGGCTCGTGGTTGGGGCAACTGGTTCATGCACTCGACTGTCCTCAGCCTGCGCACCAAAAAGCGCCCCCCTGAGAGCGCCCCTCCGAGGAGGGGCGCAGAGGGGGCGGGGGATTGCTCCCATTTCAACCGGCCCGGGGATCCTTGCGGACTCTGGAGGACACCGGTCGCCTGGTCGCCTACTCACTGACCGCAGCCCGCCGCTACACCGACCGGTTCGAGCGCATCCGCCGCCGCCGCGACCTCCTCTTGGCCGCGGAGATCCAGTGGGAACTCCTACCGGTGCTCGCCTACGACACCGCCGAGTTCGCTATCGCCGGAAACCTCGAACCTGCCTACGAGATCGCCGGGGACACCTTCGACTACGCAGTCGGACGGGATCGACTGACCGTCACCATCACCGACGCCATCGGTCACGGCCTCCGGGCTGCGCTGCTGGGCGGCCTGGCCGTCACCACTATGCGTAACCAACGCAGGGCGGGTGCCGACATCATCGAACAAGCCGATGAAGCCTCCGCTCAACTCGAGAAGCAGTTCGGCGAAGAAAGCTATGCCACGGGCTTCCTCGTCCAGCTCGACCCAGCCACAGGCACCGGCATCGCGGTCAACGCGGGCCACCCGCCTCCGTTGCTGCTGCGCGCCGGTCATGTGCGCTCTCTACGGGTCCCACCCGACATCCCTTTGGGGATCTTCCCCGGCACGCACTACCGGCCGCACCGCATCTCCATGAGGACGGGCGATCGGCTGCTGTTCTACAGCGACGGCCATCACCGAGGCCACTAACGCCAGCGACGAGCCGTACGGCACCTCGCGGCTCGCCGCCCACCTCCGACACCGACGCGACGTGCCCCCCGTTGAGGCGGTACGCCATCTGACCAGGGACGTCACGAACCACCAAGGCGGCGACGTCCGCGACGACGCGACCGTCGTCTGCCTCGACTGGCACTGAACTCCGGGCACGCTGGAGCGCGTGAAGATCCCGCACCGGTCACGCTGTGAGTGTTGGGTACGGTTGACTGAGTAGGGCGGGATTGCTGACCTGCTGCGACGGTTGTGACTCGTGGGTCACAACTGCCGGCGATAGGGGTTCGAGGACCCTTAACGCACGAAGGGCAGCGCGGCATGGGCGGACCGGATGTGTTGGTCGACGTGTTCGGCCGCGAGGTCACCGTGTCCGTCCTCGATGGCGGCGAAGATGGCGCGGTGGTCGGCGCGCAGTTGATCGGCGACCCGCTCCCAGTCCGATCCGAGTGCATGCAGCGCTTGGAGGATGGGGCGACGCATGGAGTCGCGTAGGGCGATGGTCATGTCTGCTACCAGCCGGTTCCCGCTGGCTTCGGCGATCGCGACGTGGAAGGCGGTGTCCAGGTCGTTGAAGGTCTCTTGATCGACGTCGGGGCGTTCCATCCCGTCCAGCGCCGCACGCATCGTGTCGAGGTTGGCTGGAGCCGCGTTCTTGGCCGCCAGGATGGCGCTGGAGCGTTCCAGCATGACGCGCGCGTCGACGACGTCGTTCATGGGGAAGTTGGCCAGTGCCACATGCAGGCGCAGCAGGCGAGTCAGGGCTTCGCTGGGCATGGCCGAGACGAGGGTGCCGGAGTCCTTGCCTGATCCCACCGCTGAGCGCACGACCCCCTGAGCCTCCAGGCTGCGGATTGCTTCACGCACGGCGGCTCTGCTGACCTGTAGGTGGCTGGCCAGGTCTCGTTCGCCCGGCAGCCGGTCCCCGACCCGCAACGTCCCCGCGAGGATCTGCTCCTCGATCTGGTCCACCACCAGTTCGTATGAGCGGCTACGGGCGATGGGTTGCCAAGGCCCCAGTTCGCTGACCGGGGCGTTCTCAGGCGTTGCGCGCTCACTCATGGGCGTCCTTCCACTCTTGACGAGGTGATGGACATCACTCTACAGTCCTCTTTATGGTCAGACCACACAGAGGTCGGCCCGCTTCCAGACCGTTGTCTGGTCGTCCCCGTGGAGGTTCCATGTACGTGCCCGATCTCGCTCCTCTCGGAGACAGCCTCGCCTGGTCGTCGCTGGTAGCAGCACTTCCGCTGCTGACGATCTTCGTCACCTTGGGTGTGTTGCGCTGGAAGGCCCACCTCGCCGCCATGAGTGCCGTGGCCGTCGCCGTGGCCGTGGCTGTGCTGGCCTACGGCATGCCGGCGGACCTGGCCCTGCTGTCCGCGTCCGAGGGCGCTGTCTTCGGGTTGTTCCCGATCATGTGGATCGTGCTAGGCGCGTTGTTCCTGCACCAGTTGACCGTGGTGAGCGGGAAGTTCGAGGACCTGCGGGCCACGTTCCACCTGATCTCGGAGGACCCGCGCATCCAGGCGATCATCATCGCCTTCTGTTTTGGCGGCCTGTTGGAGGCGCTGGCCGGCTTCGGCGCTCCCGCTGCGATCTCCGGGGTCATGCTGGTCGCGGTCGGGTTTCCTGCGCTGCGTGCCGCGATGGTTGTCCTGCTGGCCAACACCGCGCCGGTGGCGTTCGGTGCCATGGCCATCCCGATCATCACAGCTGGCGCCTTGACGGGTATCCCGTACGAGGAGATCGGCGCCATCGTCGGCCGCCAGACCCCGTTCCTCGCCCTGTTTGTTCCGCTCATTCTTGTTTTCGTGGCTGACGGTCGGCGTGGGGTGCGCGAGGTCTGGCCGGTCGCCCTGGTCGTCGGCGCGGTGTTCGGTCTGGCGCAGTTCGTCAGCTCCAACTTCATCTCCGTCGAGCTCACCGACATCATCGCCTCCTTGGCCGGCCTGGCCGCCGCCGTGGTGATGCTTCGCTTCTGGCAGCCGAAGGGCTCGCACGAGGCTGCCGAGCGGCTGATGGCCTCCCATGGGGACGAGGACCTGCACCCGGGGGGCCCCGCTGGGGACGGCAGCGTCGTCGTCGAGGCGAAGAAGGAGATCGACCTGGTCGCGCAGCGCGCCGCGCTCCTCACGCCGGGGCGCATCATGATGGCGTTGTTCCCCTACCTCTTGGTGATCGCGGTCTTCTCCGTCGCCAAGCTGGTCACCCCGGTCACCGACTTCCTGGCCGGCACCGACCGCCTGGTGGAGTGGCCCGGCTTGCACGGCGCTGTGGAGTCGGCCTCCACCGTCTACAAGTGGCAGTGGCTGTCGTCGCCTGGCACCCTGCTCGTCATCTGCGCGATCATCGTCGGGCTGGTCCAGGGCGTGAAGGCCGCGCGCATCGCAACCACGTTCCTAGGGACCGTCAAGACGCTGCGTTTCGCGTTCCTCACCGTCGCCTCCGTGCTCGCCCTGGCCTACGTGATGAACCTGTCGGGTCAGACCGTGACGATGGGTCACTGGATCGCCGGCACCGGTGCCGCGTTCGCGTTCCTCTCCCCCATCCTGGGATGGCTGGGCACCGCGGTGACCGGTTCCGACACCAGCGCGAACGCGCTGTTCGCGACGCTGCAGCAGAGCGCGGCGGAGAAGGCCGGCCTGGACCCGAGCCTGATGGTGGCGGCCAACACCTCCGGCGGGGTGGTGGGCAAGATGATCAGCCCCCAGAACCTCACCATCGCTGCCGCGGCGGTCGGGCTGGCCGGGCGGGAGTCCGACATCTTCCGCAAGCTCATCTTCTGGAGCCTGGGCCTGCTGCTGGCGCTGTGCCTGCTGGTCGGACTGCAGTCCACAGTGCTCTCCTGGATGGTGTGAACGCCATGACCTCCAGCCCGCTGACCCCGCAGGCCCCGCTTCCCGGCCGCGGCATGCGTGTAGCGCTCTTCGCCACCTGCTTCAACGACACGATGTGGCCCGAGACGCCCAAGGCGGTCGTCACCGTCCTCGAGCGCCTCGGCGTCACCGTGGAGTTCCCCCTGGAGCAGACGTGTTGTGGGCAGATGTTCACCAACACCGGCTACGCCCGCGAGGCCCTGCCGCTGGTGGAACGCTTCGCCGACGTCTTCGACGTGTACGACGCCGTCGTGGCCCCCTCCGGGTCCTGCGTGGGCAGCGTGCGACACCAGCACGCAACCGTGGCCCGCGGCTGCGGTCAACCCGCCCTCGCCGACCGCGCCACCACGACGGCCGGCAAGGTCTACGAGTTCAGCGAGCTGCTTGTCGACGTCCTCGGCGTCACCGACGTCGGGGCGACCTTCCCGCACCGCGTCACCTACCACCCCACCTGTCACTCCCTGCGGATGCTGCGGGTGGCCGACAAGCCGCTGCGGCTGTTGCGGGAGGTTCGCGGCATCGACCTCGTCGACCTGCCCGAGGCCGAGGAGTGCTGCGGGTTCGGCGGCACCTTCGCGATGAAGAACGCCGACACCTCGGTGGCCATGGGCTCCGACAAGGCCCAGCACGTGCGGGAGACCCACGCCGAGGTGCTGGTCGCCGGCGACAACAGCTGCCTGGCCCACATCGGCGGACTCCTCACCCGGCAGCGCTCCGGCATCCGGGTCATGCATCTGGCCGAGGTGCTCGCCTCGACCGAACGCGACTTCGCCGTCGACAACGAGCTCGGCAACCAGCCCGGCTCGGCCACCGGACCAGCACACCGCAAGACGACAGACCAGGAGGTGACGGCATGAGCGGCACCTTCATCGGGATGCCGAAGTTCCAGACCGCGGCCAAGGAGGCGCTGGGCAACTCCCAGCAGCGCCGCAACCTGCAGCACGCGACCGGCACCATCCGCGGCAAGCGGGCCCGGGTCGTCGAGGAGCTGGACAACTGGGAGGAGCTCCGCCAGGCGGGAGCGGCGATCAAGGACAACGTCCTGACCCATCTCGACACCTACCTGGTCCAGCTCGAGGAGTCCCTCACCCGGGCCGGCGCCACCGTGCACTGGGCGGCAGACGCCGAGGAAGCCAACCGGATCGTCACCTCCCTGGTGCGGGCCACGGGCGCCGAGGAGGTCGTCAAGGTCAAGTCCATGGCGACCCAGGAGATCGGCCTCAACGAAGCCCTCGAGGAAGCCGGCATCCACGCCTGGGAGACCGACCTCGCGGAGCTCATCGTCCAGCTCGGGCACGACAAGCCCAGCCACATCCTGGTCCCCGCCATCCACCGCAACCGAGCCGAGATCCGCGAGATCTTCCTCCGCGAGATGGGCCAGGTCGGCACCCCTCCCCCCGGAGGGCTCACCTCCGACCCTCGCGAGCTCGCCGAGGCCGCGCGCGTGCACCTGCGCGAGAAGTTCCTGCGCGCCAAGGTCGCCATCTCGGGGGCGAACTTCGCGATCGCCGAGACCGGCACCCTCGTCGTGGTCGAGTCCGAAGGCAACGGCCGGATGTGCCTGACCCTGCCCGAGACCCTGATCAGCGTCGTCGGCATCGAGAAGGTGCTGCCAAGGCTGGAGGACCTCGAGGTGTTCATGCAGCTGCTGCCTCGCAGCTCCACCGGCGAGCGGATGAATCCCTACACCTCCACCTGGACCGGCATCACCCCCGGCGACGGCCCTCAGGACGTGCACGTGGTGCTGCTGGACAACGGACGTACTGACGCCCTGGCCGACCGGGTCGGCCGACAGGCCCTGCGCTGCATCCGCTGCTCGGCCTGCCTCAACGTCTGCCCCGTCTACCAACGCGTCGGCGGCCACTCCTACGGATCGGTCTACCCCGGACCGATCGGCGCCATTCTCAACCCCCAGCTCCGCGGCACCGCCAGCGACGTGGACCAGTCGCTGCCCTACGCCTCGTCGCTGTGCGGCGCCTGCGGCGACGTCTGCCCCGTCAACATCGAGATCCCCGAGCTCCTCGTCCACCTCCGCACCCGCGTGGTCGACGAGCACCGCGGCGGCATCCCCTCGGGCGAGCAGATCGCGATGAAGGGAGCCGCCTGGATGTTCGCCGACCACCGCCGCTGGGAGAAGGCCCAGAAGGGCGCCGAGCTGAGTGGCCGGGCCCTGGGCAAGAAGGACACCATCGGACGCCTCCCCGGACCGCTCTCGGCCTGGAGCGACGCCCGCGACGCACCGACACCCCCCACCGAGTCCTTCCGCTCCTGGTGGAAGCGCGAGAAGGGAGACCAGCCATGAGACCAGTCCAGAGCACCCGAGACGACATGCTCGCGCGGATCACCGCCGCCTTGGTGGGCGCCGACCGGACGCCGCCGCCGGAGCGAGAGTACGGCGCCACCACCCCGCTCCCCGACATCGCGGTAACCTTCGCCGAACGCGTCGAGGACTACCGCGCCGTCGTCGAGCGGGTCGCCCCCGACGGCATCCCTGCGGCCGTGGCTGCAGCTCTCTCCCTCGCCACCCGCGTCGTCATACCGCCCGGACTGCCACGCGAGTGGGTGGCCACGTTGGATGGCGTCGAGGTCGTCGCCGACCAGGGAGACCTGTCGTCGGACGAACTTGACCGGTTCGACGCGGTCGTCACCGCGGCCGCGGTGGGCATCGCCGTCACCGGCACCATCGTGCTCGACCATGGCCCCGACCAGGGCCGCCGCGCCCTCTCGCTGGTGCCCGACGTGCACGTGTGCGTCGTGCACGAGTCGCAGCTGGTCGGCGACGTGCCCGAGTCCATCGCGCCGCTCCGCGACGCCATCGACGCCGGCCGGCCCCTGACCTGGATCAGTGGCCCCTCAGCCACCAGCGACATCGAGCTGGAGCGGGTCGAGGGCGTGCACGGGCCCCGGACCCTGCACGTCCTGCTCGTCGGCACCGACCATCCCCTGCCCCCGGCGTGAGGACGGCCGAGGAGATGCACCACGGATCAGCGAGCGACGTGGTGCCGGTGTTCTTCCTCTCCGACAGCACCGGGATCAGCGCCGAGACCATGGGCAACGCGCTGCTCATCCAGTTCCCCGACCTGCGCTTCGACCGCACCGTGATCCCGTTCATCTCCACGGTCGAGGAGGCACGTGATGTCGTGGCCCGCCTCGACCGCGCCATGGACGAGAGCCCCCGCACCCCACTGGTGTTCACCACCGCCGCCAGCGACGCGGTACGCCTCGAGCTGCGGCGCACCCGCTGCCCGGTCATCGACTTCTTCGACCTGCACATGGGCTCGGTGGAGTCGATCCTGCAGACCCGCGGGGTACGACTGCCCGCCCGGCTGCACGGCGTGGGTGACATCCAGCGCTACAACAGCCGGATGCAGGCCATCGAGTACACCATCGAGCACGACGACGGCCAGCGGGTGCGTGGCCTGGAGAAGGCCGACGTGATCCTGGTGGCGCCCTCACGCTGCGGCAAGACCCCCACCTCGATGTACCTCGCCCTGCAGCACGGCCTGTTCGTGGCCAACTACCCGATCGTCGACGACGACCTCGACCACCCCGAGCTGCCCCGCCCTGTCCGACACCTGCGCGAGCGGTGCTTCGGCCTGATCACCAGCCCCCAGCGGCTCGCCGCGGTGCGCCAGGAACGTCGCCCCGACTCCCGCTACGCATCGCTCGAGCAGTGCACCTTCGAGCTGCGCCGCACCGCCGAGATGTTCCAGCGCCACGGCTTGCCGGTCGTCGACTCCTCGACCAAGTCGGTGGAGGAGATCTCGACCATCATCTTGCAGCGACTCAAGACGATGAACTCGCTACCCACTCCGTCGCCCGTACCCCCGCACGTCCCTACCCCGCCCAGGTCCACCCCGAGGAGCCGTCCATGAGCGAGTCCCCCAACGTCCGCCCCTTCGCCGAGCTGGGCCTGGGCGACCTCGAGCAGGTCGGCGGCAAGAACGCGTCCCTGGGTGAGATGGTCAGCAACCTCGCGTCGCTGGGCGTCAACGTCCCGGACGGATTCGCCACCACTGCAGATGCGTTCCGACGCTTCATCGGCGACACCGGCCTGGCCGAGGAGATCTCCCACGCGCTCAAGGATCTCGACACCGACGACACCCAACAGCTCGCCCGCGTCGGCAGGTCGCTTCGGGAGTCCGTCGCCAACCGGCCGTTTCCGGAGGACCTCGAGGCCGACATCCGTGCTGCTTACGAGACCCTGCTGCACGGGCGCAAGGGCGTCTCGTTCGCCGTACGCTCCAGCGCCACCGCGGAGGACCTTCCCGACGCCTCCTTCGCCGGCCAGCAGGAGACCTTCCTCAACATCACCGGCATCGATGGCGTGCTCCAGGCGATCCGCGAGGTCTTCGCCTCTCTCTACAACGACCGGGCCATCGCCTACCGCGTGCATCATGACTTCGACCACGACAGCGTCGCGCTCTCGGCAGGCGTGCAGCAGATGGTGCGCTCCGACATCGGGGCGTCGGGGGTGATGTTCACGATGGACACCGAGTCCGGTTTCGACGACGCGGTGTTCGTGACCTCCTCCTACGGACTCGGCGAGGCCGTCGTCCAGGGCGCGGTGAACCCCGACGAGTTCTACGTCTACAAGCCGGCACTGCGCGCCGGCCGTCCCGCGATCCTCAAGCGCGGGGTGGGGTCGAAGGCCACCAAGATGGTCTACACGGCCGACCCCTCGGTGGGCAGGAGCACCGCCTTCGTCGACACCGACCCGGCCGAGCGCGGGCTGCTCAGCCTCACCGACGCCGACGTGGAGGAGCTCGCCCGGCACGCGCTCACCATCGAGGAGCACTACGGCCGTCCGATGGACATCGAGTGGGGCAAGGACGGCCTCGACGGACAGCTCTACATCCTCCAGGCCCGCCCCGAGACCGTGATGTCGCGAGCAGGGGTGCAGCAGCGGTTCCGGATGACCGACCAGGGCACGGTCATCATCGAGGGCCGCGCGATCGGCCAGAAGATCGGGGCCGGCGCCGTACGTGTCATGACCTCGATCGACCAGATGCACGACTTCCGCCCCGGCGAGGTCCTGGTCGCCGACATGACCGACCCCGACTGGGAGCCGATCATGAAGCGGGCCGCCGCGATCATCACCAACCGCGGCGGACGCACCTGCCACGCCGCGATCATCGCCCGCGAGCTGGGCATCCCCGCCGTCGTCGGCACCGGTGACGCCACCGGCGAGCTCGCCGACGGACGCGAGGTGACCGTCTCGTGCGCCGAGGGCGACACCGGGCTGGTCTACGACGGCCGGCTCGCCTTCACCGTCGAGGAGACCGAGCTGGCCTCCATGCCCGACATCCCCACCAAGATCATGATGAACGTCGGGACCCCCGAGCAGGCGTTCGCCTTCGCACAGCTCCCCCATGCCGGCGTCGGCCTCGCCCGGCTCGAGTTCATCATCAACCGACAGATCGGCATCCACCCCAAGGCCCTGCTCGGCCACGCGACCCTCGACGAGCCCCTGCGCTCCCAGATCGCCGAGACCATCAAGGCCTACCCGAGCCCACGCGACTACTTCGTGCAACGCGTCGCCGAAGGCGTAGCCATGCTCGCCGCGGCCTTCGCCCCCGAACCCGTCATCGTCCGCATGAGCGACTTCAAGTCCAACGAGTACGCCAACCTCGTCGGCGGTGAGCTCTACGAGCCCGACGAGGAGAACCCGATGATCGGTTACCGCGGCGCCTCGCGGTACCTGTCGGAGGACTTCGCGGACTGCTTCGCCATGGAAGCCGAGGCACTGAAGTTCGTGCGCGACCACATGGGCCTGACCAACGTCAAGATCATGATCCCGTTCGTGCGCACCCTCGCCGAGGCCGACGGCGTGATATCCCTGCTCGCCCAGCACGGCCTGGTCCGCGGCGAGAACGACCTCGAGGTCATCATGATGTGCGAGGTCCCTTCCAACGCCATCCTGGCCGAGCAGTTCCTCGAGCGCTTCGACGGCTTCTCGATCGGCTCCAACGACATGACCCAGCTGACGCTGGGCCTCGACCGCGACTCCGCGCTCGTCGCCGGCTCCTTCGACGAACGCGACCCCGCCGTACTCTTCATGCTCGACCGCGCCATCCAGGCATGCCGCGACGCCGACAAGTACGTCGGCATCTGCGGCCAAGGCCCCAGTGACCACCCCGACCTCGCCGAATGGCTGCTCGCCCAGGGCATCGCGTCGATGTCGCTCAACCCCGACACCGTCGTCGACACCTGGCTCGCACTCGCCCGGGCCGGGGGTCGATGACCGCGCAGCGCCGTTGCCCGCATGGTCGGCGCTTCCTGTCGAGACGATGACATCGTCGTCACGGCTGCGACGCGCAAAGGGCCGGCGCCTTCGTCGCGTGCGGTGCCAACGCATGCGGCCCGTCGGCGGTCGGGCGGACTTCGGAGGCTCGTGGTCACGAGGTGCTGGCGGCGGCCAGGACTCTTGCCAGCGCGTCGATCAGCAGGTCGATGTCTTCGTCGCTGGCGACCAGTGGGGGCGCGAAGCGGACCGTCGATCCGTGGGTGTCCTTCGCGAGGATGCCTTCGGCCTGCAGTTCCTCGCAGACGCGACGACCGCTCATGAGCGCGGGATCGATGTCGACTCCAGCCCATGCTCCGCGCACGCGGGCGGCAACCACCCCGTGCCCGACAAGCCTGTCGAGACCTTCGGTGAGGCGGCTGCCGATCTGGCGGGCGCGTTCCTGGAATTCTCCGGAGTTGAGCAGCTCGACGACCTGGAGGCCGATGGCGGCGGCCAGCGGGTTGCCACCGAACGTGGAGCCGTGGGGTTCCGGGCGTGATCACACCGAGAACGTCTTGGTCTGCTGCCACGGCCGAGACCGGGTAGAGTCCGCCGCCGAGAGCCTTGCCGAGCACGTAGACGTCTGGCACCACGTCCTCGTGGTCACATGCGAACGTACGGCCGGTGCGCGCGAGACCGGACTGGATCTCGTCGGCGATCATCAGCACGTTCTGCTCGGTGCACAGGTCGCGGAGTTGGCGCAGGAAGCCGTCCGGAGGAAGCACGACTCCGCCTTCCCCCTGGATGGGCTCGAAGAGAACCGCGACCACCGACGGATTCACGGCAGCGCGCAGCTGGTCAGGGTCAGCCGGCCGAGCTGCTCCCGGGCATCGTCACGATGGTTGCTGATCCCAGCCGACGTTTGTGCAGGTCACGACCACATGAGGCTGCGCCCCTCCGAAAGTAGAAAGACTTTGGCGGAGGGGGGTTGCGCGACCCAAAGGATGATTCTTCGCGCAGGGGCTCAGACGGCAGGGGTGGCGGGGTCGGCCGGTCGTCGCGGCGGTAGGGCAGGTCAATCTGACACCGGATCGTGCAGCAGACCTCCGCTAGATCCACGTGAGCGTGTCTCCGGTCACCTAGCCTGTTGCCTCGATGCGGATCTCTCAGGGGTCGCCCGTTTGTCCAGCGACACCAGCAACTTCCACAACAACAAGCAGGCGGCGGCGGTGCTGAAGCACGCCATCATCAACAGCTACGCCACGCCGTTCGCCAGCAAGACCGGCAGCACGTCGAAGGACAACCGCGTGGCCTTCATTGACGGGTACGCCGGGCCGGGCCGCTACGAGGACGGGGCGGAAGGCTCCGGGGCGATGCTGCTGCGGAAGGCCAAGAAGCTCGCGGCCTTCAGGAGCCCGCGCCAGGTGGAGTGCCACTTCGTGGAGGACGACCCAAAGACCGTGGCAAAGCTGCGTGAGGTTGCCGAGGCGGACGGCGACGGCGTCGTGTACACGATCACCGACGACGACATCTCCAAGCACCTGCCGGTGCTGTTGGAAGCGGTCAAGGACATTCCGGTCTTCGTCTACCTCGACCCGTGCGGCCTGCCCATCCCGATGGACGAGGTCGCCATCATCTTCGACCGGCCCAGCGGTCTCGGCACGCCTGCGACGGAGGTTCTTATCAACCTGACGGCTGGCCTGCGCCGAGTCGCGGGGTTGCTGTACAGCGCGACGCCCAACGAGACGTCGCTCAAGCGCATGGATGCGGTGTGCGGTGGGGCGTGGTGGCGGGCGGCCTGGCTCGAGAAGTGCCCCACCAAGGCCGCGTCGGAGGACCAGAAGATGGCAGCCGAGCTGGCCGTGGTCGAAGGGTACGCCGAGAAACTCCGCGAGCACTCCGGCGCGCTCGGGACCTGGATCATCGACGTCAAGCCGCGCGCCCACCTGAAGCCGGTGTACTACCTCGTGTTCGCCACCCGGACGATTTACGGCATGGTGACGTTCGGCGAGTCCGCGTCGAAGGGCCTGGAGCACTGGCGAAAGTACAACGCCGAGCAGGACGCTGAGGACGACCTCTTCGGCTCGGCCGCCGACTGGGAGACGACGTGGAAGGCCGAAGAGAAGAAGCTGAAGGAGCAGTGGGTCGACACGCTCACGGAGCGGCTGATCGCCGAGCTAGCCAAGGGGCAAGCGTTCAAGATCATCGACCGGGTTGACGAGATCCTCGGCGAGGACCTAGTTGGCGTTGTACGCGGGACGCACCTGCGCGCCGCGATCAACAAGGCGCGAGCGGCCCAGAAGACCATCACCGACCCCAAGGGCGTCGAGCAGGAGGACCTCTACAACCTCCTGATCACGCCCGCGTAAGCTCCGGCATCTCGTCCCATTGGCGCCCGTCGAGCTCGCGCCCGTTGCTCTTCGGCGTACGTCCGCCCCACTGCTTGAAGAAGAATGCGACACCCTGGTCACGGCACTCGTCGCGGAGCTCGCGCACCCATGCCGGGTCCAGCGGACGGTGATTCGGCCCGCTCTCGCCGCCCGCGATCAGCCAGTGCATGTCGGTGAGATCCAACCCGGCGAGCGACCCTAGCAACGGCTCTGCCGACACGAACCGGGTCGCGGCATGCACCCGGCGCAGGTCATCGAGCCGCCACAGCTGGTCCGACGTCTCGACGCTGACACCCAGCCAGACGTTGCTGGGCCACGGAAGCTCCTCCGCCATGCGCGCCGCCCGTCGAGGCCGCTTGGTGAGCAGCTGGTATGTGTGCCGGGGCGTCTCTTCCATCACCTGGAAGACGTCGCGGATGAACGACGACGACACGCGAGCGTGAAACAGGTCGGACATGCTGTTCACGAAGATCACTCGCGGTGACGACCACCGTCGCGGAATGTCGAGCGCTGAGGGGTGCTCGCTGATCGCGAATCCAGGACCGCTCGTGCGAGGGTGACCATCCTCCTGGTACTTCGGGTTACCCATAGCCTTCAGCCGCTTCGCCAGCGTGAGGGCGTAGCAGTTGTCGCAGCCTGGGCTGATTCGGTCGCAGCCAGTCGTGGGGTTCCACGTGGCTTCCGTCCACTCGATGCCGCTTCCGTCCGCCATGACAACAAGGTATGCCACGGACCACCGACACAGCGGCAGGCGAACCGGGTCCTTGATCCACACCTAGGCAGACGATTCGGCGACCTCGCCCCTCTCGCTTCACCCATAACGTCGAGCCGGACAGCAAAGCGCTCCGGCCGACGGCTGTCGACCGGAGCGCCCTGACGGGTCAGGCAGCGGCGATCTCGATCCAGCCGCGTCGCCTCGACTCCTGGTAGTTGTCCCGCAACTCACGCTCAGCGAGTTCGTCGAGGTCGCGGGGCAAGGTGCAACCGCCGCCACCGATCGCGTATCCGGATCCCTGATCCGGCTGACAGCGGAGATCCGGGTGAACCTCGCGACGGACGAGGACGCAGAGGTCGTGCTGATGCCCGTTCAGGCAGCGGACCTTCGCTCTCACCCGATGCTGGCCACCCCGGTTGTCGGTAGCCACCGGAGTCACTTCTTCTTGGTGCCGTACGGCGACTGGTTGGTCGGCTTCAGGCTGACCCCGATTTCGGACGCATGCGACTGCACCGCGTCGGCGGTACGCCCCATCTTGAGCCCGATCACCCGGGTGGGCGTGTTCTGCGACGCCAACTGCTTGAGCGCCTTGTTGTCGCTGTTGGTCCAGGTCTTGCCATGGTTCTTCGGCGGCTTAGCCACGGTAGTTCTCTCTGGCACACCAGTCGTAGAACCGACCACTGTTTGGTGGCGCGCCGGGTGAGCCCCCATTGGGGGAGCCCACCTAGCCCAGTGCTACGGTTCCCGAACAAGTTCCCGCTTGTATTTCAGGCCCCGATCGTCGGTTCACCCCGAAGGTCGGGGCTTGCTGCTATGTGCCCACCTAGCAGCCACAGCCCCTAACTACAGCGGTGTAAGTACTAGATGTAGTGGTAACTGTACTCGTCAGCGCCGACATGGCGAAGCAATCATCCACAAGCCCCGCGCGCAGCGGGGCCAACGCGGGGCCGTGTAACCGACATTGACACCGCGGATGCGCGTGGTGGCGGCTCCGGCCCTGCGAGGCCTTGCGACTGGTGCGAACCGCGGAGGCCTTGGGCGACTCGAGAGCCTCGAGAGATCACGGACTTCGGTTGCGAGCGTGTGCGTCTTTGTGGGCGAAATGCAGCCTCAGGCTCGCAGCCCGGAATTCGCGATCTCCGTTGCATCGCGACGCCCGAAATCAGGTGGGCGGAGTACGCTTGGAGTTGCCCCAGCCCTCCTGGC
Organism: Nocardioides rotundus; assembly: GCF_019931675.1. Classification (GTDB taxonomy): domain Bacteria; phylum Actinomycetota; class Actinomycetes; order Propionibacteriales; family Nocardioidaceae; genus Nocardioides; species Nocardioides rotundus. The sequence continues at coordinate 2,010,795 of NZ_CP082922.1, read as the reverse complement.
CGACGATGTCGCCCGTTCTCTCGGGGAGGTCGATGGGCGGGAGGTAGTCGTCCGTGCGGTTGAAGACGTCGTCGTTGAGCATCTTCTCGACCGCCTCGCCGTGGCCCTCGGCGGCGGCGACCTTCACCAGGTCGAGCCGACAGATGTCGTCGTAGGGCGCGGCCTCGCAGGCGGTCTCGGCAATGGTTCGCGCCACGTCGAGCTCACCCTTTGCGAGCGCGTCGACGACGAGGAGGTGCGCGGTGTCGACGATCGCGCAACCGACAGTCTCGTGGACCCGTTCGGTGTCGAGTAGCCAACTCCAGCCCTTGTCGCGTAGCAGGCTGAACGGAAGCCCCTGGACCAGGGACATGGCGGTCCGCAGGTCCGTGATGCCGTCCGCGCCGCGCGCCTGGCCGCGGGCACGCAAGCGACGGAACAGGTCCAGGTCAACGAGCACGTCCAGCACTTGGTAGGTCTTCACGCCGGTCTCCAGATAGACCGGTGATTCGTTGGCTGGCGGCAGGTAGGGGCCACCTGTGCGAGGGTTCGTGCCGAGCCAATCGCGCAGTGCGCTGACTTCTGTCCTGGCCCGAGACGCGGCGACTCCGAACGTGTCGGCCATCTCGCTGGCGGTGGCGCCCTTGGGGTGCAACGCGAGATAGGCGAGGATCTCGACGAAGTACGGTCGGCGCTTCAGAATGACCGGCTTGGCCTCGCCGTACGCTTCGGCACTCACCGCACCGAGAAGCACCAATCGAGGACGCTCCACTTCGGCGTCGAACCAGTCGGCGACGTCCTGGTCGAGGGTCGGATCGGCTTCCTCGACCGTACGGCGGACCTGTCCCGGCACGACTGGGGCGAGATTCTCGACATCCTCGGCGGTGGTGGCTGCAGCCTCGACGTACTCCCCGGCCGACTCGGGCAGGAGTGAGCGGTCGCCCGCCGGTCCTTCCTCACGGACGTGGGTCAGCTCCTCTCGGAGGGCGCCGGCCTGGTCCGCGAGTGCCATCCAACCGTCGGCGGCCTGCTCGAAGGGCGCGATCTTGACCGGCTGGCTCTCGCGGGTGAGGTCGACGATGGCGGCGCACGCCTTTGCCTCCTCGCTGGTCAGGCCGGCGGCTTCCAGGTCGAGTCCGAGGGAGGGCGCACGCAAACGCCCGGTCTGATCGACTTCGATGGCGGTTGGTGCCGGGAGGGTCGCAGCCAGGGACACCAAGGCTGTGCCGATCCGGGAGGTCGGCGAGCGAAGGAGGGGCGCAAGTTCGGTCGTCCCGTCACCGGTCGTGATGACCACGCCGTACGGGTCGGGATCGCCCCAGCCGTTCTCCAGCGACGCTGTGACCGAGCGGACCAGATCGGGAACCACCTGCTTGCCGCTCTCGTGGTGGCGCAAACGGAGGCTGTCGAGCGGGGTGAGTTCCTCGCCGAGACCGATCACGTTGACTTCGACGATGGCCGACCACGGATTGAGGGCAAGCTCGGCCGCGATGTGCCGTGCGAGTGCCTTGGTGCGCTCCGGGTCGCCGGCCAGTGCCACGACGCCGAGTTGCTCCAGGTTCACGAGGTGCAGGCCGTTGTCGTTCTGCCCGACGCTGACGAGCAGTGGATACGGCGGCAGCACGTCTTGGCGATCCGGCAGTTCCTGACTCAGGGCGAGTTGCCACTCGCGCTCGGCGCCCGTCCACGGTTCGGGGAGGTCGGCTTCTTCGGCGAGGTGCAGGCTGACGGCGCCCTTGGCCAGTGTCGCTGAGGCGAGCACGGGCAGCGCCCGTCCTGCGTCCGAGCACTCGCCAGCCAGGTGCATCAGCGCGCGGTCGAGATCCTCGATGACCTTGGTCAAGGGCGCCCCCGCGACGAAGGCGGTCTTCTCGACCGCGCGAAGTTCCTCGGGAGGAGGGGCGATGGTCTCCCCGGGTCGGCGGTAGCGGAGTTGGGTGTTGCGGTGGGCGCGTACGGCGAGCAGCACCAGCGCCGCAAGAACTGCGCCCGCCCCGGTGAGGCCGGGCACCAGCCAGCCGGGTGCCGACGACTCGACGTCGTCCGCCTCGTCGGTGCTGCCTGCAGCGGGGGTGGGTTGCTGCTCTGGCGACTCCGTCGGCTCAGGCGTTGGCTCGACGGGCGGTGTCTCTACCGGAGGCTCGACATCGGCCGGCGGCACGACCTCGACGGGAGGCTCTTCCGGGACCTCGGCCTTGTGCTTCGCCTGCCCGGGAATTGTGATCTCCCAACCCGGCCGGATCAGGTCCGGGTCGGTCAACGTCGCTCCATCGGGCTGCACGGTGTCGCGGGATGCCTCGAAGAGCTGTGGGTAGCGCATCGGGTCGCCCAGCTTCGCCTCGGCGATCCCCGACAAGGTGTCCCCAGGCTGCACGACGTACTCCTCGGCCGGACCGTCGGTGTCGACCTCCGGCGCCTCGTACGGCACCTTCAACACGGTGCCGGACACGATGAAGTCGGGGCGTCCGTTGAGGACCGCCTTGTTCAGGTCGACGATCTCGGTGAACCGCGTGCCATCGCCGAGCAGGCGTTCGGCGATCTTCCACAGGCTGTCACCGCGTTTGACCGTGTAGTCGATCGTCGACTTCTCCGTCGCTGGCGAGTCTGCGGTGGCAAGGAGGGGCGCAGCCTGGGGGAGGAGGGGCGCAACCTCGACGGCTGCCAGTCGCGGCGCCCCGAGGACGGGCGCAGTCGCGGCACGGGCTGGCGGAGTCGGGAACGCCGCGACCACGGTCGGGGTAGCAACGAACAGCAGCGCCGCGACCGCGACGAGCTGGCCGACAGCCCGCTGTGGCGCGCCGAGCCCGGGCAGTGTCGGAGCCGGGAGACCGCGGACCTGCGAGACGACTTCCAGGACGACGGAGACCGCGACGACCAGCCACGCCAGCCACGCCACGCCCGCGATGACGACCATCGCGAGCGTCCCGTCGTCGGGGCTGGTCAGCAGGCTCCGAAGCGAGCCGAGGTCGGCCCTCCAGGGAGCGGCACCAATGCCGCTGAGCAGGAACGGCACCCCGGCGACGAGAAGCAGGAGGGCGAGCGTGGCCGCGAGACCGCGAACTCGCTGGGCAAACGTGGGCGGAGTCATTGTTCGCTCCCTCCGAGGCTGCGGATGAGTCGTGCCGAGGCGGTGCTGGTGACGGTCAGGTCACCGATGCCGATGAAGCTCAGGAACGTCGGCTTGTAGGTGTCGGTGACATCGACCGTGATGGTGTCTCCGCCGGTGACGGTCACAGTGCCGGTGACGCCCGAGGCGCTCAGGTAGTCCTCGGCCGCGTTACGCGCGGCGACGGCGTCCACCACGACGTACTCTCCCTTGATGGCGGGCGCGGCCTGCACCTGCTCGCCGCCTGTCCGGGCGGCCTCGGCGGCGATGTTGTGGGCGCGCTGCTTGGCGTGGACCTGTCCGCCGAGGTCGACGGCCAGCCCGACGAGCATCATCATCACGAAGCTCGAAACCGCCAGCCAGATGCTGATGGAGCCGCGTTCACCGCGAGTTCGGTGCGTCATGCCCGCTCCCTCCAGGTGTCCAGCGGCGAACTGCTGGTGGCCTTGATCAGGCGACTGCCTGGGACGCCCGGAACGGACAGGTCGGCCAGATCGAGAAGGCATTCCACGGATGCCGAGACCGACCCGGCCTCGCCGGCGGTCTTGCCGAAGTCGGACACGTCGACCGACACCGTGACGCTGAGGCAGTGAATGTCCTGGTTGGCCAAACTGGCCTGCGCCGCGGCCTTCGCCTCGCTCGTCGCCTCGGACGCCGTGCGGGCGATGGAGGCCGTGCGGGCGGCGTCGGCGGCAGCGGACTCGACGGCCGAGTGGGTGGTGGCGGTGCGGCCACCGAAGATGATGAGACCGACGAACAGCGCGAAGGCAGGCAAGCCGACAGCGGCCTCGACCGCAGCCGAGCCACGCTCGTCCCTCATGCGCGTCCAGGTCATCACGGAGCGGTCAGCCTCTCGACGGGCAGCGACGCCGTCTGGACGATCGCCGGGCTCCAGCCCGGGATCACGCTCAAGCTGTGACCGGTCACTGTCACGGTCACCGTGGTGGCGGTGCGATTGGCTGTCGCATTCGCGCCGGTGAGTACGTCGTCGCCACCAGCGTCGGCGATGAACGAGGAGGCGGCGTTGACCCCGTCGGCCTCCTTGCCGTTCTCACCGCCAGCGGCCCTCGCGCCCTCCTGCGCAGCGACTATCGCCACCGTTCGGGCGTGGTAGAACAACGCGGCCTGCGTCCCGAGGAACATGTGGTTCCCCCCGAATCGTGGAGGGCTTCCTTATGCGGCTTCCCGGTCGGGGGCCGCGGTGTTCTCGTAGCTGACCGGGCTCATCATGCCTGCCGAGCTGTGCCGGCGTTCGTGGTTGTAGAACCCGTAGCACCAGTCCAGCACGACAGCCTGGGCCTGGCGGGTGTGCTCGAACTCGTGGCGTGAGAGAACCTCCCACTCCAGGCTGCTGAAGAACGCCTCAGCGGCGGCGTTGTCGAAGCACGACCCGACCCGGCCCATCGACTGCCGGATGCCCATGTCGCGGCACAGCTTGGTGAACGAGGTCGCGGTGTAGGTCGAGCCCCGGTCGGTGTGGAAGATGACCCGCTTGGTCTCCTCGGTGCGCCAACCCGGCTGGTTGACCGCATCGACGCCACCGCGAGCCGCCACGGCCATCTTGATCGCCGCGCACGCCAGCTCGGCGTCGGGGTGCAGGCTGGTCGCGGCGCCGAGCAGACGACGCGAGTACAGGTCGATCACGGTGGCCAGGTACAGCTTCCCGCTGGCCGTGGGGATCTCAGTCATGTCGCCAACCCAGCGGGCGTTAGGCCGCTGCGCGGTGAAGTCACGGCGCAGCAGGTCGGCGAACTTCGGTGCGGTCTTGTCCTGGCGTGTCAGACCGTTCCTCCGCTTGATCCGCCGGGCGACCAGCCCCTGGCGGCGCATCGAGTCCGCGACGGTCTTCTCGCTGACCTCCCACCCATCATCGAGCAGGTCAGCGTGCAACCGCGGGGAGCCGTGCAGGCCCCGCTTCTTGGTGAACATCACCTTCACGGCCCGGTCGATGGTGTAGCGGCGACGGTCCATAGCGGTGAACAGGCCGCTCGAGGCGCCCGGGCCGAGCGACCGGTCGCGCCACTTGTAGAACCACGCCAGGGACACCCCCAGCAGCAGGCAGGTCATCGTGTGCGGCACCCGGTAGATCGTCCTCTGGTCGGCGATGAAGCGTGCCACGCTCACTTCGTCGCCTCCTTCACCCACAGGACCACGGATCGCTTGAGGACATCACGCTCCATCCGGAGCTCGGCGTTCTCAGCACGCAGCCGCTTGAGCTCCTCGTGGTCGTCCTTCGACATTCCGTCGCGGCCCTCGCGTGCTTCCCGGGCCTGCTTGACCCAGTTGCCCAACGTGCCCTCGACCACGCCGAGGTTGCGCGCGACCTGAGCGATCGGCTTCCCGGTCTCTTCGACGATCCGGACAGCTCCCTCACGGAACTCCCGGTCGTACTTCTTCCGCTTCTGTGGCATCTCGATCCTCATTGTCGATGCCTCTACGGTCCGGGGGGAACCTCAACATCACCGCGAACAGTGCAGGCAGCAGGATGACCAGCTCGATGGTGCCCGAGCCGCGTTCGTCCCGCCGCCTACTTGATGTTGCCGGCTTGGCTTTCAACGTAAGCCTTGATGGCTGCGACGACGATCCCGACGATGGCGATGACGGCCACGGCCCAGAGCACATGCTCGGTCGTGACAGAGCCTCGCTCGTTGCGGACCCGCAGGCGCGCATCGACGCCCAGATGGAGCATGAGTAGGAGTGCGAGCAATCGGTTCATAGTGGCGTTTCCTTTCCTGGATGGGTGCCCTTTCGTGGGGTTGGGGTTGTCAGGTGTTGCTGAACATCCGCAGCAGGGATGGGGCGACGAGCAGCGCCATGAAGATGACGCCGAGCAGGGAGCCGGGAATGGTCATGCGCTCGCCGACAGCGTTGGCCTCGGAGATCTCGTCGTTGAGCATCGCCGTGCGCATGGCGGCCGAACGGGCGCGCAGGTTGGTGTAGACCGACGCGCCCTCCTCGCCGGAGAGCCGCATGATGTCGGCGAAGTCGTCGAGCTCGGGCAGGCCCAGTTCGTCGGACAGGGCGTGCAGGGCATCCCAGGGCGGTTGGCCGGACCAGCGGGAGCGAGTCAGCTCCTCCGAGAGGCGCGTGAAGACCCACGAGTTGCCGACCTCGGCCGCCGACTCCATTGCCTGTCGTACGCCGGAGCCGTTGTTCCGCTCCAAGGCGACGAGGTCGATGTACGCCCCGAGCGCTCGGGTGAACTCCAGGCGAGCCTTACGGGCGTCGTCGACCGCGTTGTAGTTGGGCAGGAAGAACATCACGACCGCCAGCCCGACTGACGCGATGGCCGGGACCGCGATGGGGAAGCCCAGTCCGAGCTGCTCGAAGAAGAACGCCAGGAGGGGCGAGATCATGAGACCCATGAGTGTCATGACGATCTTGTCGCCGTAGAACCTCGCGAGCGGGATACGTAGGAGTGCGAGCTCTCGCGTCGGAGTCCTGATCCAGACGGCCGGCGGCAACGCCTTGATCGCCCAGACGCCGATCCGCTCCTTGCCCTTCGCAGTGGTGACCGGACCAACGGCGTTCGTTCGCCCACGGGCAGGAGTCAGTCGGCTCAGCGCCTCGGTGAGGTCCGGCTCGGCGGGCATCAGGCGGGCAACGAGCAAGACCACGCCGAGCCCGAGGAACGCCCCTCCCAGCAGCGCGATCTGAAGTCCGGTGGTCATGCTGCGCCTTTCCTCGTGACGGGGACGGGGGCCAGGAACCTGGGCATCGCGCGTCCTATCGCCATGCGCTTCATCCAGACCAGCGTCGCGACGTACATCGCCAGCAGCGCCACGAGGATGACCTGCCCGAGCGCACTCTGGTAGGGCTCGACGTAGGTGCCCGACACCGCCAGGATCACCAGCACCCCAACGCTGATGACCGTCACCCAGCGTGCGGTGGCTCGGGGCTTGGCGCGGTCGGCCTCGACCTGACGCCGGGCGCGTACGTCGGCCGCCACCGACTCGGCCAGACCTTCGAGCACGCTCGCCAGCCCTGCGCCCCTCCTTCGGGAGCCGAGGATCAGGTTCGCAGCCACGAGGTCACCCGTGGCGTCATCGAGCTCGTCGGCGAACGCCCGCAACGCATCTTCGGTCACCCAGCGTGCGCGGAGCCGGGCGACCAGCCGGGTGACCTCGGGAGCGATCACGGCCGGTGTGGAGCGGAGTGTGGCAACGAGCGCCTGCTCCAGTCCAACCCCCACGGTCAGCACGCCTGAAAGGGACCGGGTCCATTCCTCCATCGCTTCGAGGCGCTCGATCCGCTGCGCTGCCGAGGACGACGAGAGCAAGATGGGCAGACCGACGAAAGCCACCGGGACGATGACCAGCGCGAGCACCCAGCCGGTGACCAAGAAGGCGACGATGCCCGCGGCCAAGCCGCCGAGCAGAAGCATCCGGGTCTGCCGGGTGACCGTGCGGACCTTGCGGGGGCGGGAGGGGCGCTCGATGATGGGGGAGGGGCGCAGCCCGAGGACGAGGGCGATCAGGCCGCCGACCACCAGCGCGCCGGCCAAGGCCGGAATGAGGACGATCACGACCGCACCTCCTGCTGGGCGAGGTAGGTGCCGAGGTCGAAGCCGTACGTCGCGAGGCTTCGGTAGGAGTCGGGCAGGACCGCTGGAACGGCCGTCCCGTCGGCGGCTGGGGCGAAGACGTGAGTGGCGGCATAGCCGGTCTCGCGCTCGCCGGGGTCGAGGGCGATGACTTCGGCGACCCGGCGCTGCCGGATGCTGCGCCCCTCCTGCTGGTAGGTCCGCAGGTCGAGGTGGATGATGAGGTCGACGGTTGCCGCGAGCTTCGAGGTCGCGAGGTCGTGGGTGACGTGCGGGCCGGCCTCCATCGCGCAAGTCACCAGCTTGCGGATCGCCGCGACCGCGTCGGAAGCGTGAGTCGTGGAGATGGACCCGGTGCCGGACTCCATCGCCTTGATCATCGCCCAGATCTCCTTGCCTCGGACCTCGCCGACGATCTGGCGGGAGAGGTTGAAGCGGAACGAGTCGACGAGGGCCTCGTCGAGGGTGAACTCACCGGCCGCTCGCCCGTCCGGACCTCGTTCACCTGACCCAGGACGGGCCTCCCACGGGTGGACGATGCGGTGCCGGTCGCGCAGCTCGTGCAGGTGCAGCTCGTACTCAGTCTCGAAGGTGCCGATCGCCTCCAGCGGGTCGATCTCGGCGCACAAAGCTCGAACCAGGGTCGTCTTGCCCGCGCCCTGCGATCCGGACACCACGATGGACTTGCGGGACCGCACCGCCGCCCGCAGGAATGACGCTGCGACAGGAGTCAGCATCTGTCGAGTGACGAGGTCGTCGAGCGTGACTTCCATCAGCCGGTGGCGACGGATCACGACGGAGGGGCGGGGCGTCACCCACGCAGCAGCGGCGAGCCGCGAGCCGCCATCGAGGCGCAGATGCAGGCGCGGTTGGGCTTCGGAGAAACCGCGAGCGTTGACCTCGGATCGGGAGGCGAGGAAGACCAGGAAGTCGACGAGCTCCTCGTCGGAGTCGGCCACGGGTGGCCCGTCGATCTGTGAGCCGTCAATGAGTTCGAGCACGACGTTGTCGTGGCCGGTGATGATGATGTTCTCGATCCGGTCGTCGTCGACGAGGGGCTGGAGGCGGCCGAGCCGGAACAGCGAGTCGAACACCGCACGGGCCAGCGCGTCCTGCTCGGCGCCGGGGAGTGTGGTCATCCCGGCGTTCACCCGGTCAGCCACGGTCGTCTCGATGAGGTCGAGCACAATGGTCCGGCCCAGCTCCTCCTGCGCGACCTTGTTGAGCCGTCCCTTGTCGGCCGCAACCGCCTGACTGAGCTGCTCGGAGGCTTGCGCGCGCAGCGCAGAGACGAGCGACCAGTCGAGGCTGCTGCCGATGGGATGGGTGCTCATGGTCGACAGGTGTGCCACCGGAGCCATTGGGTAGCCACGGTCGAACCTCTCAGCCACCGGCGGAACTGGCTGCGTGAACAGAGGCAACCCCGTCAGCGGGGTGGTGTCGTAGTCCTCGGATCGATCTGTCGTCATGACCGGGCTCCTTCGAGCAGCTCGTTGCGCCGGCGGGTGATCGTCGAGTGGATCGAAGCGATGGCCGCAGTGAGCGCCCTTGCCAGCGGCCCGGTCTCGAACCGTTTCGGCGGCTGGGCTCCACGCGAGAAGACCGCAGCCGACCCCGGATCGTCGGCCAGCGACGCCAGGACGGGCAGGTTCACCGCTGCAGTGACATCGCGGGCGTTGTAGGGCTGGTCCTCGCCGATGAGCAGGACGCCCGACTGGTGCCAGTCCAGGGCAGGGCGCTGGAACGCCTCTGCCCACGAGCGCAGGGCCGAGAGGTGGGGGAGCGTCGTCCTGCTGACGAGCAGGGACAAGTCGGCGGCATCGAGCAGCGGTTGGGGTGACCCGTGGAGACCGAGTCGGCCGGCATCGACGATGACGTCCTGACCGGCGGTCTCCAGTTCGCCGAGTGTCTCCGCCAGCGGTGCCCAGAGATCCCGAAGAGCACTGGCCTGGGTGTGCGAGCGGGTGCCCGCGACGAACGACACCGTGGTTTCCTCGATGGGACGTGCGACGTCGGCAAGAGCATCACTCAGGTTGCTCGCGGTCAGCGCGAGCTCGATGAGCCCGCCGTCGTACTCACGGGTGCCACGAAAGTAGCCGGCCAGCAAGCCGGAGCCACCGGTCGGGTCGGCTTCGACGAGCAGGACCGGGCGCGGCCACAGCAGCGCCAACCCGAGCGCTGTCGTGGTGACGCCAGGGGAGCCGGAAGCGGAAGCGAGCGCGAGGACAGCCATCAGCGCTCCCGGGAATCCAGGACAAGGGCGATGTTGCCGGTCGCGATCCTGGTGGCGAGCACCGCGGCATCAGCCTTGGGAACGAGCAGGTCGACGACGGTCTGTCCGGTCTCGTCGGAGGTGTGGACGCCGACGATGGTGGCGTCGTTGCTCAACGGCGTGCCTGCCGGGAGGTCGTCGCCTTGGGCTGGAGTGACGACGACGCGGACCTTGTCTCCGTACCGAAGTGCAAGACCAGGGGCTTGAGCGGGGGTGAGCGCGACGCCGACGACTGAGTCGCCTGCGCCGGGAACGACCTCAGCGGTGAACGCACCCGGTGTCAGCATCCCGCCAGAAGAGATGTCCATCGCCGCGCGCTGCCCGACCACCCGATCGAGCTCCGCGGCCGACACGGGCTTGAAGGCCGGGTCAGCGCTGAGCTGAACCCGGGCAAGGTCATCTGCCTCGATGACGGAGCCACGCTCGATGGAGTGACGCGCGACGAGCACTTCTTGGGTGTTGGTCGTCGCGGTCCAGGCCCAGCCGGCGAGCAGCGCTCCGATGCAGATGGCACCGATCGCGGCGGCTACGAGCGCTGGTCGTCGACGCAGCTTCGGCGGAGGCACGAGCGCCGTCGTGGCCGGACCCTCCTGATTGAGAGCCCCGTCGACTCGGGTGGCTGCACTACTCATACTCAATCGCCTCTCCGCTGCCCGCTACTGCACGAGCACCTGCGCTTCCCCGACCGCAATCGCGACCGTCCGTGTCAGGCCGTTCAGCCGGATGGTCCCGGTTTGGCCTGCCCCTTCCCATGTGATGACCCAGTCCGAGGTGGCGGTCACCGTGTACGTCCCGCCCGCCTGCTTCGAGCTCGACTTCTCATAGACGTGCCCGCAGTCGGGCGACTTCGAGTTGCCGTACGCCGCCTCGTACGGCGTCCCGGCGGTTATGCACTTGACCGTGGCGCCGTCGCCCATGTCCCAGGTGATCTTGTGGAGCTTCGCCGTGGCAGTGACCGTGATCCCACCCGCGGAGGCCGACTCCGTGATCGGACCGACGGTGTGCTCGTCAGGGTTGGCAGCCCACATCCACACGGGCATACCGACGATTCCGATGCTGTCCTCACCTGGCTCAGGTGTGATGCCGATGTCGATGGCCCGCAGGTTCATCTCCTGAATCGCGACCTGCGCGACCTCGCCGGGCGTCGGCCCTGCGCCGGAGTTCGGCGGCGGGTCCTTCGACCAGATCCAGATGAGCAGGTCGGTCTGTGGCTGGTAACAGGTGTAGACGGCACCGTCGCCTGGCTCGTGGCCTTGCCAGTTCGGATCGCCGGCTGGCGGTTGCGGGTCGAGCAGCGAGATGTAGCACCGGTAGCCGTTCGACCAGTACCCGTACTCGGTGGAACAGGGGACAGGCCCGGGCGGAGGCTTCGTGATCCCCTGATCGCTCCCGTCCCAGAAGCAAGCGGCATCGCCCCCGGTGTCCTTGGGTCCGTCGTCGCCACCGTCTCCGGGGTCGCTGGGTTCTCCGGGGACCTCGACGTAGATCAGGCAGACGCCGGTTTCAGGGTCCGTGACCTGACAGACGGTGTCGGCGTACGACGGCGCCTGGGCATGGATGAGTAGCCCCGCGACGGGCATGGATGAGTAGCCCCGCGACGGCGAGTGAGGTGACGACGGCACGGACTACGAGGCTTCGCATGGCGCGCGCTCGATGTCCTGGCTTGAGGCAACACGCCACGAGCCATCGGGATCGGTGTCCCACCGGTAGTTCGACACCAGGAACTGAATCCAGCCGGTGTCCGGTCGGTCTGGGCTGATGACCGAATCGCCGTTCTTGTCGACGACGTCGACGTCGCTCACGTCGAAGCAGAGGTCGATCTGGACCGTCGGCACCTTGCCGGCCTTCGGGTCCGAGTTGTCGAGGTTGACCGACTGCACTTCCAGCTCGACGATCTTCGTCGCACCGGTCTGGTGGAGGCCTTGCTTGCGCTCCTTCGTGAACAGGTTCTTCTGTGCCGCGAGTTCGGTGCTGATCGCGACCTCGTCGAGCAACCTCAACGGCTTGCTTGGGTTTCGGCGAAGGTCGTTTCGCACCTCGTAGTACTTCCGGAGAATGGCAGACGCCGCCTCTGATGCGATCTCGCTGTCAGATTGCGGCGTTGGGGAAGTCGTGGTGGTGGCCGGCGAGCTCGAACTCGAAGTGGGGGTCGGGGTCGCCGCCGGGTCATTGCCGTCGGAGGCACAACCTCCCGTTGCGATCGCCACCGCGGTAACGGTCGCCAGGAGCGCAGAGTGTCGGGCGTTCGTCATGGCCGAGTCCTGGACGCCTTCGCGAGACCATCCCGAGAAGGTCGCATACGACGCCCTGACGGCGGGCCGACTGGGTCGTCGCATTCGTATCGTACGTCACATCCGGGACCTTGAACCGGTTCGCTTTTCACGTTGCCTCCTCGCTCCGTGAGACCGAGTGCCGCCTCTTCTCACCCAGGTGTGCCGCACCGACCGCACCGCGCCTGCGCCCCGCCCTGATGGGCCGCACCCTCCTTCTCGGCATACACGTCATGCAGAACGAGGTGGGCTATGTGGCCGGGGCTCTGTGGACAACTCAGCCTGAACCGGGGCTGTGGACCTGCGCGGACACCTTCACACCAAGGAGGTGTGCGGCCATGACCGTCTCGATGAGGAAGATCCGGGCCGGCCGGGGCTACGACTACCTGCTCAAGAGTGTGGTCCGGGGCGACGCCAACATGGCAGACGCCAACCCGGTCACGCGGTACTACACCGAGGAAGGCACTCCGCCGGGCCGCTGGATGGGCTCGGCGCTCCACGCCTTCGGCGACGGCGAGATCAAGCGCGGTGATCAGGTGACGCCGCAGCAACTCCAGCTCCTGATCGGCACTGGATTGGACCCGGTCACTGGCGAGAAACTCGGTCGTGCCTTCCCGGTCTTCCCGCCAGTGGGAGCGCGGATCGCCGCTCGGGTGACCGAGCTGAGTCCGAGCCTCACCGCCGAGCAGCGGTCAGAGGCGGAGAGACAGATCAAGGCCGAGGAGTCGGTCAAACCGTCCAGCGGGGTCGCCGGCTACGACTACACGTTCAGCGTTCCCAAGTCGGTCTCGGCGCTGTGGGGCGTGTCCGACGCTGGCACGCAGGCACTGATCGACCGTGCCCACTACGAGGCAGTTGCCGAGGTGCTCGACTTCATGGAGCGGGAGGTCGTCTCCACGAGGAGGGGCGTTGCCGCTGGGAACGGCGCGGTGATGCAGGCCGATGTCATCGGAGTGGCCGCCACGGCGTACGACCACTGGGACTCCCGGCTCGGGGACCCGCAGCTCCACACCCACGTCGTCATCTCCAACAGGGTCAAGACGACAGAGGACGGGCGCTGGCGAAGCCTGGACGGCACCGCGATGTACGAGGCCAACGTGCCCATCTCCGAGCACTACAACGCGGTGCTGGCCGACCGCCTCACCCGACTGTTCGGCATCGAGTGGGAGCAGCGGGAGCGGGGTGCGGAACGCAACGCGGCCTGGGAGCTCGCCCCCGTCCCCGAGACGCTCATCCGCGAGTTCTCCAGCCGGTCCCGTCACATCGACCGAGAGAAGGACCGCTTGATAGCGGAGTACGTCGAGTTGACTGGCCGCCGCCCCTCCTCGGCCAGGATCATCCAGTTGCGCGCGAAGGCCACGCTGGCAACGCGCCCCGAGAAGGAGATTCACTCCCTGTTCGATCTCACGACCCAGTGGCGAGGACGGGCGCAGAAGATCCTCGGAAGGGGCCCAGTCGACTGGGCCAAGGAAGCCACCGCACCTTCTCGCGCTCGTCCCACCCTCCGCGCCGACGACGTGCCCCTCGACGCGATCACCGAAGTCGGCGTCTCCGTCGTGGGCGCGGTCGAGGAGAAGCGTTCGACCTGGAAGCACTGGAACCTCTGGGCGGAGGCATCCCGGCAGACGATGGGTTGGCGGTTCGCCAGCGCGGAGGATCGCGAGGCCGTCGTCGGCATGATCGTCGAGGCCGCGAAGCAGGAGTCGGTGACGATCACTCCGCCCGATCTGGTCACCGTGCCGGAGATCTTCCGGCGAGCCGACGGCACCTCGCGGTTCCGGCCGCGTCACGGAGTCGTGTTCACCTCCGAGACCCTGCTCGCCGCCGAGGACCGCCTCCTGGCCCGGGCCGAAGACATGACCGCCGCGGAGATGGACCTCGACGTGATCGAGCGGGTGACGCGCAAGGAGCACCTGTTGTCTGCCGAGCAGTCCGAGACGCTGGCAGGGATCGCCGTGTCCGGTCGGAGGCTCGATTTGCTCGTGGGTCCGGCCGGCGCGGGTAAAACCACCGCGATGCACGCGCTGAAGACGGCTTGGATGGAGGTTCACGGCAAGGGCAGCGTCGTCGGCCTCGCGCCGAGCGCGGTCGCCGCCCAGGTACTCGCCGAGGATCTGGGCATCGCGTGCGAGAACACCGCCAAGTGGCTCCACGAGCACGACCGGGGACGGGCGGAGTTCCTCAGCGGCCAACTCGTCATCATCGACGAGGCGACCCTCGCCGGCACGCTCAGTCTCGACCGCCTCACGACGCTCGCTGCCGAGGCTGGTGCGAAGGTCCTGTTGGTCGGCGATTGGGCACAGCTTCAGTCGGTCGACGCAGGAGGGGCGTTCTCTCTGTTGGCCTCCGCCCGTCCCGACACCCCCGAGCTGGCCGAGGTCCACCGCTTCACCCACGAGTGGGAGAAGTCCGCATCGCTCGACCTTCGGTTCGGACGGGCGGAAGTCATCAGCACCTACGTCGCCAAGGATCGCGTCCAGGAGGGCACAACCGACGACATGATGGACGCCGCCTTTCTGGCGTGGACTGCCGACGTGAAGGAGGGGCGGACGTCGATCCTGGTCGCCGAGGCCAGTGACATGGTGATCCGACTCAACCGGCGTGCCCGCGCCGACCGAATCGTTGCCAACCCGGTCGGAGACATCGAGGTGAACCTGGCCGACGGCACCCAGGCGTCCGAGGGTGACCTCATCATCACCCGCCACAACGACCGACGCCTCCACACCCTGCGCGGCGGCTGGGTCCGCAACGGCGACCGTTGGACCGTCACCCGCGTTCACAACGACGGCTCGATGCAGGTCGAACGTCTCGGGATCGCCGTTGGTGGGTCGGTGACGTTGCCTGCGGCGTACGTCGCCGAGCATGTCGACCTCGGGTACGCCGTCACCGCGCACCGCGCTCAGGGGATGACCGTCGACACCGCTCATGTCGTGGTGACCGGCTCGACGACGCGGGAGAACTTCTACGTCTCCATGACCCGCGGCCGGAACTCCAACATCGCGTACGTCGCGCTCGACAAGCCCGACGAAGGTCACGCCCCTCCCGAGCCTGACGAGGTGGACGCCCACACCGTTCTCTACGGCGTCCTCCAACACATCGGCGGAGAGCTCTCCGCGCACCAGATGATCGCGGCGGAGCAGGACCGCTGGTCGTCCATCGCGCAGATCGCTGCCGAGTACGAAACCATCGGCGCAGTCGCCCAGCGCGAGCGCTGGATCATTGCGATCAGGAGCAGCGGGCTGACAGACGCCCAGGTCGAGCAAGTGCTGAGGTCCGAGTCGTTCGGCCCGCTCACCTCCGAGCTGCGCCGGGCCGAGTCCAACCACCACGATGTCGAGCGGCTC
Source organism: Nocardioides rotundus (assembly GCF_019931675.1). Taxonomy (GTDB): domain Bacteria; phylum Actinomycetota; class Actinomycetes; order Propionibacteriales; family Nocardioidaceae; genus Nocardioides; species Nocardioides rotundus. Next base: position 1,995,281 of record NZ_CP082922.1, on the reverse strand, counting down.
CTGCCGGCCGTGGTCAGGCGGCGCTCGCTCGCTGACGCCGAGGACATCGGTGCCGTCCTCATCAGCCGCCTCCAGAAGGCTGCCCAGCCGAAGCAGGGCATGCGTTGCCCGTCCCCGAAGCTGGTCGTTGGTCTGATCCCGGTCGCCGACGGCCCGATGGACGAGGTCATGGCCAAGGCGCTGGCCGAGCGCGCTGACCTGATGGAAGGACGGGCGTTGACGCTGGCGGAGGAGGCGGTCGAGGACAACGCCCTCTGGTCGAAGCGGCTCGGCACCCCGCCCCCGACCGAGGCGGCACGCCGTCGATGGCTCCACGAGGTGCGGACGATCGCTGCGTACCGCGACCGCTACGGCGTGGACGGCCGGAGGACTCTCGGCGAGCCTGAGACCGTCGCGCAGAAGCTCGACGCCGGCCGCGCCAAGCAGGCGATCACGCGTGCCCGGGCGATCTCCGAGGAAGCCTCTGGCGCCGAGGACGGGCGGAGCCGCCCCGTTGAGCGGGAGGGACGGGCGCTGGGGTAGCGGTACACAGCGGTAGTTACGGCCGAGATATCCCCAGTAGGGGCGATGGGGCGGCCGGACTGTCGGATGCCGGGCGTAGGCAGGAGGTGAGCCCCGACCGAAGGAGATCTCATGCTCACCGCGCTCTGGCACCTTTGCGCCGCGATCCGCGGCTACCTCCGCTTCTACATGCCCACCAACCGCGCAGTCGACTGGTTGCGCACCCCGCGCGGCCTCAAGTGGGCGATCCCCGTTGCCCTCATCGCCACGCCCACCTACCTCGGCCTGACCGCCCTGACGATCCAAGGTGCAGCCCGGCCTGGCCTCGGCGGGCTCAACGTGCTGGTGTTCCTCTTCTTCTGGAACGCGATGAAATTCGTCTGGATGGCTCTTCTCAGCCTTCCGTTGATGGCGGGACGAGCGCTCCGGCGCATCGGGGACCCCAGGGTTGTCAACGGCGGCTGAAAACTGACCCTCTCGCGGCAATCGAAAACTGACCCCCTCGGTTACTGGTTCTCTTCGTTGACGGCCGCGGGGACGCGGCCGAGTTCTCGGTTCTTCAGCCGGTAGGAGTCGCCCTTCAAGGCGATGACCTCGGCGTGGTGGACGAGCCGGTCGATCATGGCCGCGGCGACGGTGTCGTCGCCGAAGACCTCGCCCCAGCGGGCGAAGTTCTTGTTGGACGTGACGATCAGGCTGGCGCGTTCGTAGCGGGATGAGATGAGTTGGAAGAACAGGTTGGCGGCTTCGGGTTCGAAGGGGATGTAGCCGACCTCGTCGATGACCAGCACCGGGTAGCGCACCAGCTTGCGGAGTTCGTCTTGGAGTTTGCCGGCGTGGTGGGCCTCAGCAAGCCGGTCGACCCACTGGGACGCGGTGGCGAACAGGACGCGGTGTCCGGCCTGGCAAGCGCGGATCGCCAATCCGGTGGCCAGATGGGTCTTCCCGGTCCCGGGCGGGCCGAGCAGCACGACGTTCTCCTTGGCGGCGACGAAGTCCAAGGTGCCCAGGTGCGCGATCGTCTCCCGCTTCAGACCACGGGCGTGGTCGTAGTCGAAGTCCTCCAAGCTCTTGCGGCTGGGAAAGCGGGCGGCGCGGATCCGTCCCTCGCCGCCGTGGGACTCCCGGGCCGACACCTCGCGTTGCAGGCAGGCGGCCAGGAACTCCTCATGGGTCCATGACTCCTCCCTGGCACGCTCGGCCAGCCGCTCGACCGACTCCCGCAGGGTGGGTGCCTTCAACGCCCGGGTCAGGTACTCCAACTCGCTGGTGACGTCTCGCCCGGTCTTCGGCTTCGTCGTGGTTCTGGTGGTCGACCTGGTGGCCATCAGGACACCTCCCCGTCGACCACGCCGAGTGCTTGGTCGTAGAACCCGAGTGAGCGGATCTCGACCTCCTCGCCGGTGACCGCGTCGGCGACCGGGCGCAGCAGGTCCGCCCGACCGTGCCGCAGGTGCTTGGCAGCGACGGTGTGCTCGAACTCGGTGATGGTCTGGTGCTGGGCCCACACGCGGGCGTGGTCGGCGACGATCGCGCCCTCACATGTCACCCACACTCGTTCGAGGTCGGCGTGGATCTCGATCCGCCGCCCGACCACAGCCGGGTGAACGGAGTAGTCGTTGGAATCGAGCCGGACGTAGTGGTCGCGCGGCAGCCGCATGGTCTTGCGCCAGCCGACCTCGGGCGGCACCGGCGGCAGGGGCATCATCGCGGCACGGTCCGCGGCAACCCGGTCACCCGGGCTGCAGCCCAGGACCCGCATCCGGCGGGCGTTGGCTCTCACGAAGAACGCGGCAAGCTGGGTGTTGAAGTCTTCTGGTGAGGTGAACGTGCGACCGGGCAGGAACGATTTCTCCAGGTAGTCGTGGAGCCGCTCGAGCATGCCCTTGGCTTCGGGATCGGCTGGCTTGCAGACGTAGACCTTCGCGCCGAGCACGCCACGGAACGCCTGGCAATCGCCGGTGAGTTCGGGTTGGCGGGCGCGCCACCGACCGACTGCTCCTTCGCCGTCCCACACCAGTGTCTTCGGCACGCCCTGCAGCTGGGTCGACAGCAGCTGCCACCAGCTGGCGTAGAGATCCGCGGCATCGCGGGAAGGGATCAACAAGCCGCCCGACCACCGCGAGTAACCGGTCACCGTGGTCATCACCGGCAGCCGCTTTGCCGTCCGGATCTGGCCGTACCCGACGGGGAGCTCGATGTCGGGGAACCAGAAGTCGAACTGCGCCAGCTCACCCGGCTCATAGGTCGTGCGCGATGCCGGGTCCGGCGGCAGGTACACCGGCCGCAGGTCGCTGACCCGGGTCCGCAGGATCCGGATCGAGTGTTCCCACCCGATCCGTTCGGCCACGACCGTCGCCGGCATGGTCGGCGTCACCCGCAGCAGCTCTCGGATCTGCGGCTCGACCGCATCAACCAGCGACCCACGCCCGACCCGCTCGTAGCGCGGCGGCCCGTCATCGCGCAGCGCCTTGCGCACCGTGTTCTTCGAGATCCCCATCGACCTGGCGATCACCTTGATCGGCACTCCCTCCACGCGGTGCAACCGCCGGATCTCCGCCCAGTCCTCCACTGCCAACACTCCGCATCTCCCTGCCTCGAGCTCGAGGACAGGGTCTCGGAGGGGGTCAGTTTTCAGTTGCCGTTTGGGGGTCAGTTTTCACGTGCCGTCGACAAGGGTCGTCTAATTCGCCTCCGCCTTTCGAGCTGGCTTCTCGATGTGGGTATCGATCAGAAAGCCAGCGATCGCGAATCCCGCGTTGACCGCAAGTTTCGCGTGCCTCGGAGCAGGACCTACGGACCCCTTACCGCGGCCGTGCGCATCGCTCAGTGCGTTCCGCATCCCGGCGAGTCCGCCCACGACAGTCGCGGCTCCACTGAGAATCTGCTTGATGATCTGCTCGGTGTGCTGATCTGGGGAGACCTCCATCGCCGCGGCCGCGGCCTTGTACAACCGGGCGAGGTCCCACGAGTCCTCATAGGTCACGGAGCGCTCGTCGCAGATGTGCTTGCAGATGCTCTCCAGCGTCGTCCGAGTGGCCGTAATCGCCCCGTCGGGATCGGTGGTCACCTTGCTCAACGCGACCGTCCACGACTTCGTGACCGCTTGCCAATCAGCCAGCTTGGTTAGCCCCTCTCCGGCTGCTACTGCACCGGGGGTGCCATCGGCCAGCAGGAGTGAACGCAGCTTCTCGATTCGCGCTGGTGCTGGCATGCCGTGCCTGACGGAGCCGTCGTAGTCGCAGAGTTCGAGCAGCAGCGCCCTCTGCTGTTGCAGGGGGAGCGAGTTCAAGCCTGCCTCGAAGATTTGCCAGCGGGATTGGCTCCCGCCGCCCCACCCCTGATAGGGGCCGAGAGCATCGGTGTGCTCGGCGAAGATGCTGTGAATCTCTGGCCCGCTGAACCCGGTCTCCCGCGCGAACATGTCGATGGCGAGGCTCGATACTCGGTGCGGCAGACGCTCGCTCGTCGATGACATAGTCCCATTGTGGTCGAGTCGGCCGACGGTTTCAGGACCTCCTCGACACGGAACGGTACCTCGTGCGCAGCCGGACCAGCGCACCAAGCACGGCGCCGGTCTCATCGCTCTCGAACGGCGGTTCCCACGACAGAAATCCGGTCATACCGGCGCAAGGTACGGGACAATCGCAGACCGGACTTCGGAGCGCCCGACTCGCGGATGACGCACGGCGAAGCCCGTGAATCGCCGTGGCAACGGGACGCCCGCCAAGGGGCTGGCTGGCCGCAGCACATCGGCGTTGTCGCGCACCAGCGTGCTTCGCAATAAGCACCATGACTCGGCATATGTAGCCGCAAGGAGCAGCTACGGCGCCCCCACCCCGCGCGTTCGTCCCCGATCCGTCGGCCGCCCTCGATAGAGTCGTCCTTGCGGGGAAGCAGGTGTTGTGTCATCCTTCTCGGCTTTTCTTTGTCACATCCCAGGAGGACACAAGCATGACCACGCAAACGACCGCGCTCGCGACGGCGGAAGTGTGGCTCTGATGGCGCGCGCAGCCAAGAAGGCGGCGCAGGCCAAGACGCTGGAGCAGCGCCTTTGGGAGGCCGCCGACGCGCTTCGGGGTAACCAGGAGCCGAGCGAGTACAAGCATGTCGTCCTCGGTCTGGTCTTCCTCAAGTACATCTCGGACCGCTTCGAGGCTCGGTACAAGGACATCGAGGCGGCGCTCTCGGACCCGAATTCGGATGACTACATCCCGAACGAGGCCCGTCGTCAGACCTTCCTCGAGGACCGCGACGAGTACCGCAGTCACAGCGTCTTCTGGGTACCTGCCGAGGCACGCTGGGAGTACATCCAGAACAGCGCCGGCGACGCGTCCAAGATCGGCACGGTCATCGACGACGCGATGGACCTCATCGAGAGGGAGAACCGCTCCCTTAACCCGGATCCACCGATGAGCTTGGTGGTAATCGCGTGATCCGGATCGCCGTGGGGTGAGCGGCTGTGGGCGTGGGGATCTGCCGGACCTTGCTGTCCGGGTCGTCCTTTGGTCCTCGGGTCGCGCAGCGGTGGCTGCTGGGTGGGTCAGGCCGCGAGGCCGGGCGGCGGGTCGCTGACCCGGTCGAACAGGGCGGTCCAGGCGTTCTCCCAGGGCCAGGCTTGGGGCAGGTGCAGGGTGATCCGGCGCGCTGAGGTCGCTACCCTCGCGGGCACGGTGATCAGCTTGCGTCGGATCGTCGCGGTGGTCGCCCGTGCCAGGTCTGGTGCGGCGAGGGTGCCTGCGGCGCGGGTGAGGTTGAACGCGATAACGGCGAGCACCAGCCAGGCGGCGTTGGCGGTGAACACTCCGGACGGCAGGTGGGCCAGCGCGGATCCTTTGAGGTCGGCGTGGACCTGCTCGATGACGGCGTGATGGCGGTGGGTCTTGTCCGCCGCGACGGTGTCCAGGAGCACGGGGTCGGCGGTGGTGAAGAACGCGTGGAAGCGCCACACGTCGAACAGGGTGTCCTGGCCGGCTGCCTTGTTCTTCTCGGCGTTGAAGTCGGGGATCCGACGCACCACCAGCCGCCCGGGCACCTGCTCGGACTTCTTCTGCGCGGCGAAGGCGGTGAAGGGAATCTCGGCGACCTCGGCGCGAGAGATCCACTTCTGCGAGGTTTCGTCGAAGACGGCGTCGGTGTACTCGATGGTGGTCCACGCGTCGTGGCCGATTGTGGCGATCGCTTTCTTGACGGCCTTGTCCATCCGCACCGTGACCGACACATCGGCGCCGCCGACCAGGGCGGCGTGGACTGGTCCGCGGCCGTAGAACGCCGAGTCCATCCGGACCAAGACCAGCTGACCCGTGCCGAGCAGTCGCCGGGCGGTCCTCACCGCGTCGCCGACCAGCCGCTTCGCGCCGCGTGGCGACCCCGCCGCGCCCTTGCGGAGCCGCTGGGCCACGATCACCGGCGCCGTCGTCGCGGTCGTGAGCGTGGCCAGCAGTGCGTTGAGCCCGCGCACACCGGAGTAGCCGAACCCGGCGCCCTGCTTGGAGTGGCCGTGGACCTCGATGATCGTGTCGTCGACGTCGAGCAACGCGTACCCGGCACCGGCTCCTGACTCCTCGGTGCCGGCGCCAAGACCGGTCCCGGCGCCCAGGAGCCGGGTGAGTCCGGCCACCGCGATCAGGAACCTCGATGCGACTGCGTCGAGCTGACGAACGTGGCCGAAGGTGAACGCTCGCAGGAACGAGCCCAACGTCGAGGGCGCGTAGGCGCGGGCGAAAACCCGGCCCATCCCGCCGTGCCGCAGCAGCGCCATGTCATCGATCGAGTCCGCGCCGGCGACCATCCCACCGACGAGCGAGGCGACCTTCAGTCCGGCGTTCGCGCCCTTGTGCGTGGGCACCGTGAGGTGGGTATCAGCCAGATCCCGCAGCCCACCACGGTCGGCCAACGCGAGCACCGGGACCAGGCCGCCAGTCGACACGAGATTCGGATCATCGAAGGCTGCCGACGTCGCTCGAACCGTGTGAGAGAGTTTCATCCCAGAGATGCCCTTGCTGCCGGTGTGAATCTTTGCCTGAAGAACTCAGATTCTCCTGCCCTGCAAGGGCATTCTCGTTCTACGCCACGCTCACGTCACCAAACTCATCGGTGGATCCGGGCTTAAGGGCGTCCTGCCGCGCAACTACGGCCGGGAGGGACTGGACAAGAGTCGCCTCAAGCGCCTCGTTGACCTGATCGGGTCGATCGGCTTCACCGAGACCGACGACCACGGCAGCGACGATGTGCTCGGACGTGTGTACGAGTACTTCCTGGGCCAGTTCGCCGGCAAGGAGACGGGCAAGGACGCCGGGGCGTTCTACACGCCGCGCAGCGTCGTCAAGACCCTTGTCGAGATGCTGGAGCCGTACCACGGCCGCGTCTACGACCCTGCTTGTGGCTCGGGCGGCATGTTCGTGCAGTCCGCTGAGTTCGTGAGGGCCCACGGCGGCAAACGCACGGACATCTCGGTCTATGGCCAGGAGTTCACCGACACCACCTGGAAGCTTGCCAAGATGAACCTCGCCCTCCGCGGGATCGAGGCTGATCTGGGCGAGCGTTCTGCTGACACCTTCACCCAGGACCTCCACCCGGATCTGCGCGCAGACTTCGTCATCGCCAATCCGCCGTTCAACGTGAGCGACTGGTGGGACGCCAAACTCGACGGCGACAAGCGCTGGGAGTACGGGACCCCGCCCCAGGGCAACGCAAACTTCGCTTGGGTGCAGCACTTCGTCCACCATCTGTCGCCTCGCGGTACGGCCGGATTCGTCCTCGCCAACGGGTCCCTCTCCACCCAGAGCGGAGGCGAAGGCGAGATTCGGAAGAAGCTCGTGGACGCCGATCTCGTCGATTGCGTGGTCGCGATGCCCGGCAAGCTATTCTTCAACACCCCGATTCCGGTGAGTCTCTGGTTCATCTCCAAGGATCGAGGCGGCAACGGACACCGCAAGCGCACCGGCGAGGTTCTCTTCATCGATGCGCGCAAACTCGGTGTCGCTGAGACGCGTCGCATCCAGGTTCTGACGGATGACAACATCGCTCAGATCTCCGGCGCGTATCACGCCTGGCGCAACCACGATGGCGACTACGAGGACATTCCCGGCTTCTGCCGCGTAGCCACGCTCGATGAAATCGCGGAACACGGTTACGTCCTCACTCCTGGTCGTTACGTCGGCACCGAGGAAGCCGAGGCTGACGACGAGGCCTTCGATGCAAAGGTTGCACGCCTGACGGAGGCGCTCTTCGAGGAGTTCGAGCGCGCAGATATCATTCGGGACAAGGTCCGCGGCTTGTTCGGCGAGGCGCGTCAATGAGCTCCTGGGAAACCAAGCCGCTCGGCGAGCGAACACTGAATCTCGACCGACGCCGGGTGCCCATCAAGTCGTCGGACCGCAAGGCGGGGCCCTACCCCTATTACGGCGCCAGCGGTGTGGTGGACCACGTGGCGGACTATATCTTCGAGGGACTGCACCTCCTGGTGGCGGAGGACGGCGAGAATCTCCGTAGCCGGAAGTCTCCAATCGCGTTTCTCGCCGACGGGAAATACTGGGTCAACAACCATGCCCACGTTCTGCAGGGCAACTCGGATAATGACACTCGTTTCCTGTCGTATGTGCTCCAAGCCACGGATATCGGCGGTTACCTCACGGGCTCTACCCAGCCCAAGCTGACCCAGAAGTCGCTTGCGTCCGTCCCCATCAATGCGCCAGGGATCGCGGAGCAGATTGAGATCGCAGACCTCCTGGGAACTCTTGATGACCAGGTGGCCTCTAACACGCGTGCAGCCGACATTTGTCTGGAGTTGCTTGACGTTCTCGCAGCCAGGGTTGCCTTCGAAGCGCCGCCCGTGCCCTTGGGGACTGTCGCATCCGTTGCGCGAGCCCAAGTGAATCCAGCGAGCTACGGCACGTCAGCCGTCGATCACTACAGTTTGCCCGCATTTGACGTGGATGCCACGCCAGTGAGCGAGCCTGGTGCCGCGATCATGAGCAACAAGTTCCTGCTGGAGGTCCCCGCGATCCTCGTTTCACGGTTGAACCCGCGAACTAACCGAACGTGGTGGGCAGAGCCTCGAGATGGTGTCCCGGCGGTGGCCTCGACCGAATTCAGCTGTCTCACCGCTTCGGATCGTGCATCACTCGCGGGCCTTTGGCTCGCCGTTCGGAGCCCCAAGTTCATGACAGAACTAGTGCGTCGAGTCACCGGCACGTCGGGGAGCCATCAACGCGTCCGTCCTGACGACCTGCTAGGCATTGAGGTACCTGATGTCGCCGCCCTTGATAGCGCCGTGCTGGAGCAGGCTCTTTCTTTGGTCGACGCGGTGCAGTCCGCGCGCGACGAGTCGGCGGAGGTGCGGCGTCTTCGCGACGCACTCATCCCTGAACTGCTTTCGGGCCGCGTGACGGTGTCAGACCTCGCTGCCCGAGGAAAAGGGGAGGCCGCATGACGGCCATCAACGAGTCCATCATCGAGGAGGCAGCACTCGACTACCTCCGCGAGCTCGGCTACTCGACCGAGTTTGGACCCAACATCGCGCCCGACGGTCTCCGCCCCGAACGCGAGTCCTTCCAGCAGGTCTACCTGTACGACCGAATCCGCGAAGCAGCCCGCAGGCTCAACCCGGACCACCTGGAGCTCATCGAAGAGGCCGTCAAGCGCCTCGAGCGAGCTGAGTCGCAGAGCGCGGTGGCGGAGAACCTGCGGGTCCACAACCTGCTGACCCGCGGTGTCCCGGTGGAGTACCGCGATGCCGATGGCCAGGTGCGCACCATCCCGCTGCTGCTGATCGACTGGGAGCACCCGGAGAAGAACGACTTCCTCGCGGTCAGCCAGTTCACCATCGTCGGCAACAAGAACCGCCGGCCCGATGTCTTGATCTTCGTCAATGGCATCCCGCTCGGCCTGCTGGAGCTGAAGAACCTGGCTGACGAGCACGCCACCCTCAAAAACGCGTGGAACCAGATCCAAACCTACCGCTCCGACATCCCGGCGATCTTCACGCCGAACGCCGTCACCGTGATCTCGGACGGCACCAGCGCAGCCATGAGTTCGTTCTCGGGCGGGTTCGAGCACTACGCGCCCTGGAAGACGATCGACGGCCGCGACGTCGTGAGTGGAGTTCCGGCGCTTGAGGTGCTCACCAAGGGCGTCTTCGAGCCGAAACGCTTCCTCGACATCGTCCGCAACTTCATCGTCTTCAGTGACGAGCCGGTTGGCCTCATAAAGCGGGTTGCGAAGTACCACCAGTACTGGGCCGTCAACGCCGCCGTCGAGTCAACTGTTGAGGCTTCTGGTCCGAGCGGCGACCGTCGCGGTGGCGTCGTGTGGCACACGCAGGGGAGTGGCAAGAGCATCGAAATGCTGCTCTACGCCGCCAAGATCATGCGTGACGCCCGCATGAACAACCCGACGCTCGTATTCCTAACTGACCGCAACGACCTCGACGACCAGCTCTTCGGAGAGGTCTTCGCTCCGGCGGAGATCCTGCCCGAGAAGCCGGTCCAAGCGGACTCCATCTCTGACCTGCGCGTTCTGCTGCGTCGCGCCAGTGGCGGCATCATCTTCACGACGCTGCAGAAGTTCCGCCCCGAGGAAGGCCTCGACGCCAACCCGGTCCTGACCGACCGCCGCAACGTCGTCGTGGTCGCAGACGAGGCGCACCGCTCGCAGTACGGCTTCACGGAGTCACTCGACAAAGACGGCCGGCTCAAGGCTGGCCTCGCGAAGCACATGCGTGACGCGCTGCCTGGCGCGACTTTCCTCGGCTTCACGGGCACCCCGATCGAATCGGGCGACAAGTCCACGCAGGCCGTCTTCGGTGAGTACATCGACGTCTACGACCTGACGCGTGCCGTCGAGGACGGTGCCACCGTCAAGATCTATTACGAGTCGCGCCTCGCCAAGATCGCGCTCTCCGAGGAGGACTACGCAGCGCTCGATGAGCTGGCCGAGGAGATCACGGAGAAGGTCGAGCAGGACGTGGCTGACAAGGCCAAGTCTCGCTGGGCCCGACTGGAGGCGATCGTCGGTGCCGAGGACCGTCTGGACCTGATCGCCGAAGACATCGTCGAGCATTGGCAGAAGCGCCGCGAGGCCATGATCGGCAAGGCCATGATCGTCACCATGAGCCGCCGCATCGCGGTGCGGCTCTACGAGAAGATCGTCGCGCTTCGCCCCGACTGGCACAGCGACGATCCGACTCAGGGCAAGATCAAGGTCGTCATGACCGGCTCGGCGGCTGACCCTGCCGAGTTCCAGCCGCATATCTACAGCAAGGACGTCCGCAAGGACCTCAAGGCCCGTGCCAAGAACCCTGAGGATCCGCTGGAAATCGTGATCGTCCGCGACATGTGGCTGACCGGTTTCGACGCGCCCAGCATGCACACCATGTACGTCGACAAGACGATGCAAGGCGCTGGGCTCATGCAGGCCATCGCTCGCGTCAACCGTACGTTCCGCGATAAGCCTGGTGGCCTCATCGTCGACTACATCGGTGTCTTCTCGAACCTTCAGAAGGCACTGGTCGAGTACTCGCCGAGCGACCGCGACCAGGCCGGCGTGCCGATCGACGAGATCGTCGACGCCATGCTGGAGAAACACGACGTCATCAGCGGGCTGCTGCACGGCTGCGAGTTCAACTCCAGACCCGACTTGCCCGCTGGTCAGCGGCTCGCTGAGCATGCCAAGGTGCTCGACTTCGTTATGGGCGATCCCGACCGCACGAAGCGCTTTATCGACCAGGTGCTCGCTCTCGCCAAGGCCTACGCCCTGGCTGGCTCCCGTGACGAAGCGGCAGCGATTCGAAACGACGCCCGGCTCTTCGCTGACGTGCGCGCTGCCATCCTGAAGATCCAGAACCCGGACGCAGGGCGCGGCGGAGTGGGCGCTGCCGAGATCGACACGGCTATCGGGCAGCTGGTCAACGAAGCCGTCGGTGCCGACGAAGTGGTGGACATCTACAAGCTGGCGGGAATCGACACCCCGGAGCTGTCGATCCTCAGCGACGAGTTTCTCGACTCGCTGGTCGACAAGGACAAGCCCAATCTGCAGCTGGGTCTGCTGCGCCGCCTGCTCAACGACCAGATCAAGACTATCCAGCGCACTAACATCGTCCAGTCCCGGAAGTTCTCCGAGCTGCTCGAGGAAGCGATCAACCGCTACACCAACCGCAGCCTGACGACGGCCGAGATCATCGCCGAGCTGGTCAAGCTGGCGAAGGAGATGCGCACCCAGAGCCAGCGGCACGAGGCGCTCGGATTGTCGGTGGCCGAGGCTGCGTTCTACGACGCCATCGTGCAGAACGATGCGGCGGTACTGCAGATGGGTGACGACACCCTGAAGAAGATGGCCGCGGAACTGGTGACCTCGATTCGCCAAAGCGCCACGCTGGACTGGAACCTCAAGGACTCGGTCCGCGCCGCGATGCGCACCAAGGTCCGGCGGCTGCTCGCCAAGTACGACTACCCGCCCGACCTGGAGGAGAAGGCGATCGAGCTGGTCCTTGAGCAGGCGGAGCTCTATGCCTCCGTCGACGGGGGAGCGTCCCCATGACCCTCGTCGCCAAGGAGCTGACGGCCGAGCGCCTGCGTGATCTGGTGCAGGACGCCCATCTGTCGTTCCTGTTCGGGGCCGGCGCGTCTGCTCCAATGTTCCGTTTGCTCGGCGACATCGAGAACCTGCTAACGAGCCTGGACTCCTCCGACGCCGCGGAGGATGCGAAGGCCTACGCCCGAGCTTCCATCTACTCGGGCTTCTTCCGCAGTGTGGTGCTCAAGAACAACGACCTGCTCGACCGGAGCGGGACTGAGGCGCCCCAGCTCCTGGAGCGGTATGAGGCGTTTCTTCAGACGATCCACCGCCTGCTTCTCGAGCGCCGCAGTTCGCTGCTCAACAAGCAGGTCAACCTTTTCACGACCAATGTTGACCTGACGACGGAGATAGCCAGCGAGAGCCTCCAGGTCCACCTCAACGATGGCTTCGCAGGACGGCTGCAGCCGTGCTTCAGCACGTCCAACTTCGGATCGGTCGTCTCGCGGCGCAGCCTCCAATATGACAACCTCTCCGAGGTACCCACCTTCAACCTGCTCAAGCTCCATGGCTCGGTCGGTTGGTCAGCCATGGGGGAGGAGGCGAGCCGTCCCGAGATTGGTCTCGACATCCGGCTGCGAAAGGTAGCCGCAGTCGCGGAAGAGCTGGACAAGGTCGACGCGATCTTGGCTGAGGTTGGCGCCAACACGACCTTAGAGACGCTGCTCGCCGGCCCGGTCCCAGCCAGCGCTACGACCTTGCTGGCGCCGTTCTTGGATGCCTACAGCCAGCTGGCCATCGTCAATCCGACGAAGGCGAAGTTCCAGCAGACCGTGCTGAACCAGAACTACTACGACCTGCTGCGGCTCTTCTCGAACGAGCTGGAGAAGGAGAATGCCGCCCTGTTCGTCATCGGCTTCTCCTGCCGCGACGAGCACATCCGGGAGCTCATGGTGCGCGCAGCTCGTACCAACCCAACGCTCCAGATCGTCATCTTCGCCTACAGCCCGCACGCCGCAACGGACATTGAGCATGCCTTCGACGGCTACCCAATCACCAATAGCAACATCTGGCTGATCGCGCCGCCCGCCGATGCGGAGGGCGAGCAGCCGCTGCGCTACGACCTGCCGACCGTCACCTCCGAGTTCTTCGCGAAGGTCGCGCCATCGTCGTCGGCGCCCAAGCAGTCGGTCGAAGTGAAGGTCTCGGTGCAAGAACCGCTGGTCGAACTCGATGATTGACCACGAACTGCTCACACGCGATGCCGTCTTTCGCGTCGGTGAGGTTGTCGGGATTCAGGGCCGGACGGTTCGCATTCGCGTTGACAAGGCCAAGAACGGTGCGCACCTGATCTACCAAGGTCGGCTGCTGCGCAACGTTGGTGTCGGCGGCTTCCTCAAGATCAGCAAGGGCTTCGCCGAGCTGGTCGGCAAGGTCGATGGCGAAGAGGTTGCTGAGGCGCGCGGCGACGACAGCTACCGCAGCTCCCGAGACCGGGTCGAACGGATCCTAACTGTCAGCCTCATCGGCTTCATGTCCGGCGGCCAGTTCCGCCGCGGTGTACGCGAGCTGCCGCTCGTTGGCAACGAGTGCTTCCTGCTCGACGAAGACGAGTTCGATCGCATCCATAGCTTTGTCGACCCGAAGGACCGCGCACTCACGATCGGCCGCCTGGCGATGGAGAAGGGACAGGACGTTCGGGTTGGCGTCGACAGCCTCTTCGCCAGCCACATCGGCATCTTCGGCAACACCGGCAGCGGCAAGTCCTACACGTTGACCAAGCTCTACCACGAGCTCTTCGCGGCCTACGGCGACTCGGACGCGTTCAAGACGCGGGCGCGGGTGCTCGTCATCGACTTCAACGGCGAGTACGTCAACCGGGTTGGTGCCGCGTCCGGGGAGCAGAGCAGTTCAGTACTCACCGACAACGACCTGAAGACCGAGTTCGTGCTCTCGACTCGGACCGACGAAGGTGACCGCCTTCCTCTGAGCAAGGAGGCGATGGAGGACCCGGTCATCTGGACGGTGCTCCTTGACGCAACGGAGAAGACCCAAGCGCCGTTCGTGCAGCGCACGCTCCAGAGCGACTACTGGGAGTCTCGGTTGGAGACGGGCGAGGATCTCGCGGCCGCAGTCGCCGGCATCGTCTATGCAGCCATCCGCAGTTCCGACCCAGCGCTCGACAAGGGCCTGGTCGTCAAGTTCCTCGAGGAAGTCGAAGGCTGCATGGGCGGGGAGGCACCTGATGCCCTGGGCGACTACATCCGTGACATCCAGTCAAACCTCGGCTACCACGGGCAGAACAAGTGCTTCTACTACCGGCAAGCCAACGGCATCAACGTCTACGCCAATGACCCGTCGTACGACTACTACTTCCAAGAGCTGACCTACACCCGCATCGGTGGGCTTGGCATCGATCCGAGCGCCCTGCAGAGCGTTGACCGCATCCGGTTCAAACTCGTGCTGCAGTACTACTCCGACATCTTCCACGGCTACGCGAACCGCGAGCACCTCGGCCCGCTAATCAAGCGGCTGGAGTCGCGCATGCCACGCGTGAAGCGCCTGATCGAAGTCTCAGACGGCACGCTGCTGGACAAGCCATTGACCGTGATCTCGTTGCGCGACGTCAATGTCGAGATGCGCAAGGTCATCCCGCTCCTCATCTGCCGCCAGCTCTACGACGAGAAGAAGCGCGATGGCGATCCGTCGCGTTACCTCAACATCGTCGTCGACGAGGCCCACAACATTCTGTCGAACGTGTCGTCCCGCGAGAGCGAGGCATGGAAGGACTACCGGCTGGAGACCTTCGAGGAAATCATCAAGGAGGGTCGGAAGTTCGGCGTCTTCTTGACGATCGCGAGCCAGCGACCGCACGACATCTCCGAGACGATCATTTCCCAGCTGCACAACTACTTCCTGCACCGCCTGGTCAACAACCTCGACATCATGGCCATCGAGCGAGCTGTCGCGTACCTGGACCGCGTGTCGTTTGAGTCCCTGCCGATCCTTCCGACAGGCTCGTGCGTCCTCTCCGGGCTGTCGACGCAGGTGCCGGTCGTCGTCGACATCGAGAAGCTGCCGGCTGAGTACGAGCCGAACAACAAGACGATGACCTTGGCAGACGGCTGGATCCCCGGCACCGACCCAGATGACGGTGGCTCCGGCGCGGCGGCGAACGACCCGACCGACCCTTCCGACCCCTGGGACGATTTCGCCGGCAGCGGCGAGTGGACCGGCGAGGAGCCTCCGTTCTGATGAGCACTGAGAGCGTATCTTTCACCTTGGCCGGCAGGTCATTCGACCTGACAGCTGACGACGTACGACGTCGGCTGCAACAGCACGATCCCGAGTCGGTCGATCAGTACTGGGTCGACATCGACGGCGTCCGGTGGCCGGTCAAGCAGGTCATGGCGCTCGCGACGGGCTTGGCGCGCACGAGTTTCCAATCTCAGAACAGCCGACGTCTGTTGGCGAAGCTGGGGTTCACTGTCGGCACGGGATCGAAGGCGGTGCAGCCAGGCACTCGTCGCCCGGGGGCATCGCGGTCGGGGAGCGTCGACGTAGCCGACCTCCCCGAACTCGAGACCCTGACCGTGTCGGTTGCCCTGACCTGGCGCCAAGCGGGGGCCATCGTGCTCGACGACCGGGGCCTGCCACTGTTTCCGCGGCTGCCGTCGGAACCGGGTTTGTACCGCTACGACTTCGGCCTGGACGAAGGCGGCACACGCACCTACTACATCGGCGAATCGCAGAACCTCGCCCGCAGGGCTCGGAATTACCGCAACGCCAAGACCGATCGGTCGACCCAACGGACGAGTCGGCGGATCCATACGGAGATCACCCGCCATCTGATGTTCGGTGGATCCATCGATTTCGCGATCGCCACTGAAGTGGCTGTCGACGGCAGTGGCCCAGCTGACCTCCGCCTCAAGTCGGCCCGCCGCCTCGCCGAGAATGCAGCCGTCCTCATCGCCCAACAGACGCCGCGCGTGCGAGTTCTCAACATCGATTCGGACCTCGGGACACCATGCGACGAGGAGTGATTGATGTGCGCGGCCCGGAGCGTTGCCGGCTGAGACTGCCCGTGGTACGTTCTGCGGCTCTTTTGAACCAGGAGGGAGGGAAGTAGATGGCGAACGAACGAGATTCACGTGGTCAGATCCGTGCCGCACTGGAGGCCGCGGGCTATCGGGTGGTCCAGCTCGACAGCAAGCTGGGAGACACAAAGATGCGTGCCGACGCCGTTGGGTACGCCGCCAACGCGGATGGCGACCTGGTGCCATGGATCGTCGTTGAGGCGAAGAACGGCGCCCACGCCAAGCCCGAGCTAACCCTCCCGCATCTCCTGCAGGCGCGAGAGCTGCTCGGTACCGTCGAGCACTACGCCGTCCTCAACGGCCAGTGGTTCCGCGCCGACCGGAGTCTGCGCACTTTCGATCCTGTGGACGGTCCGGCTGGCCCGGCCATTGACGGTCGAGGCTGGATCACTGACCCCGGCCTCGCCACCTCGCTGCTGACCGACCGGCTTTGGTACGAAGCCGACAGCAGGCGGGGCAAAGGCCAGGCGGATATCTTCTTTCCATCCGCCGAGCTCTTCATGGAGACAGCCCTTCCCGGCATCGAGACCTCCCAAGGGGACTTCGTTCCGGTCCGGCCCGATGTCTTGTGGCAAGCCAGACGCCGTGCTGTCGCGGGCTTCATGGACCGAATGCGCTGGGCGGGAGAGCACGCCACGACGACCGAGATCGCCGATGCTGTTGCTCGCCTTCTCGGCACCCGGCTCGGCGGCACCGTGCTTGATCCGTTCTGCGGCATCGGCAACTTCCTGTGGGCTGCGCTGGAGCGTGCCACTGCCACGGAGGGCCCCGCTGAATTCATTGGCCAAGAGATCAACGCTGAGCTCGCAGAGCTTGCCGGCCAGATCGCGCGGACCGCGCCACTGCTGGCTAACGTCACGGTCGGCGACTCGTTCGAAGGCGCATTGCCGAGCGCCGACTGTGTCGTTGCTGCTCCGCCATTCGGGGTCCGGACGATGCGGCCGTGGACCTTGCTCGACGGAACGCAGGCTCGCGAGCTTGAGACCGCCGCGCTCGACCTGTGCGTTCGGCAGCTCCGCCCCGGCGGTCGCGCCGTGATGCTCCTGCCGAATGGCATCACCTTCCGGCAAAACCTCGAGCCGTATCGCCGGTACCTAGCCAACAAGTTCCGGGTAGGTGCCCTGATCGGGCTTCCCTCTGGCGCATTGGTGAACACGGGAGTGCGGGCAGTCCTCCTCGTGATCGATAGCGCGCCACCGGGCGAAACCTTCGTCGCGCAGCTCGGCGAGGACTGGCGGTCGCAGCTCTCCGAGACTGGCGCAGTCATGAACGCTGCGCTCGAGCACCTCGACGGCGAGTAGGCCGATGTTTTCGAGCGCAATCCTCGACCTCCGCTTCGAGCCGAGCTGGGATCCGGGCCGCTTGACCGCCGAGGCGTTTCGCTGGCCGGTCGAGCTTCGCCAGGTCGAAGTTCGCGACATCGCTTCTCGTCTCGCACCCAGATCATTTGCTGAGGCCGGGTCGCCGGTTATCGGTCCTGGCGACATTGACCCCGTAAGCGGGGGAGTACGGCGCCGGGGCCGGAAGTACCAGGGCTCGGTGTACCAAGTGGGCGCGGAGCTCAGGGACGGTGATGTCCTGCTCCCGCGGACGGGGACGAGTCCCGCCCTGCTGGTCAGTGCTCACCTTCGCGGCGCCTTGGTGTCCTCGCGCTTCCATGCACTCCGAGCTGGCGACCAGACTCTCGGGCTGTGGCTTTGGGGTCTCCTGAGCTGCGAGTCGGGCCAACGATGGCGTGCGACGCTCACCTCCGGGACAGTCGTCGCCTCGATGGATGTGAAGACGGTCATCGACGCGACGGTGCCGGTGCCTCCTCTCGCGGAGCTGCGGTCGATTGCTGACCGGCTGCGCGACATGCACGCCACCACCCGAATTGCCGAGGAAGAGGCGGTCGAGACCTGGTGGCAGACGACTGACCTCCGGGTCGCCGAATGGCGGATCGCCCTGGCGACGCCGAACCCGGCTGAACTCACCAATGGCGAGCCGCTTGGCGACTACTTCGGCGAGATTCGGCGTGGGCGGAACACCCGAGACGGAGCGCTAAATTCGGAGGCACCCGGCTACCTGCCGGTGGCAGACGTTTCAATGCTCGGCGGCAAGCCACCCCGACGGTGGCTCTCCCCGGATGGCGGCTCGGCGGTTGTGGCCGAGCCTGGTGACCTGCTCGTCGCGGCGCTGGGCAACCAGGCCCACGCGCGCGTTGCAGATCGGCCGGTCGTTGCAGATAGTCACGTGATCGTTGCCCGGCTCCGAAACCGAGACCTCGGCCCGGCCCTGGCGCAGTATCTCAATAGCCAAGCCGCATACCGGATCCGCCAGCTCTTCTTGACCGGATCGACGATCCCGTCGCTGAGCTTGGCCGATCTGAGGCGCATTCCGGTACCGCATGACGCGCTAACCTTGGACGTGGTGCCGGACGCTCGGCCACTTGCCCGTCGCCTGGAGCAGGTCCTGTGGCAGAGCTGACCTGCACTCTCTCGCCACTGGTCTTCGCCGAGCTCTACCGGCTGCTTCTCGCGGACAGGCGCATCGGGGACGTGCTCGACGACCGCCTCGACGAGATCGGCTATGACTCAGACTGGCTCCGCGACCGCGCCGACGACTACGACGCCAAGTGGGCCGACATCGCCGCGCTGCTGGAGCCTGCGACGGTCCATGACTACGCGCTACCCGTCGAGCATTCGCTCCTCGCGACGTGGTTGCTGGCGGGTCTTAGGAACACGGGAGATTCGTACGACCTTTCCGGCCGACTGCTCGACGCAGTGCAGCGCCGTATGACTTCCGAGGCGCCCCTGGTCGGAGCGCGCCCGCCATCCTTGTCACCGGTGATTCGGGGATGGACCCTCGGAATGGTTGCCGGAGCCCTCGACCCGGGCCTGCCGATGGTGCTCGCGCACGAGCCCAGTGACCCTCATATCGCCGAGGCGTATCGGGGTCTCGTCGAGCAGGTCTGTCATCTGGAAGGGGTCGCAGAGCCGTGGCCCGAGTTGGCGGGGACGGCGCTCTTCGTGCGGACTGGCGGGTTGGCTGAGGCGTTGCGCCCACCACCTCCTCCTCCACCTAATCGCGGCCTGCAGTATTCGATCGACCTGCTGCTGGGGGAGTCGAAGCCCCAGGCGCCCCTCCACATCTGGGAACGTCTCCGCGTGAACTGGATCAAGTGGGTTGCGCGCCGCAACGTCCTCACTCATGTGAGCCCGGACGCCGTCGCCGGGCTGACCTTCGCTGCCAGCGCCGCCCAGGTCCGGACCTGGTATCAGGTCGAGGCCACGGTGCTGGGCATCACGCAGTTCATCTGCCAAGAAGTGTCGGGCGAGCTCCTCGATACGGTGCCGGCCGCGCTCAGTCACGACCCGTGGGAGTACCTGCAGCACGACGTGATGGTCTGGACCTGAATGGTCATTTCGACACGCACCGGCTGCCGACCGCGCCCTTAGCGGTTGCGCCATCGAAGGAGATCGATGACGTCGGCCGAATCGTCGGCGCAGGATGCCGCCCACGCTGCTGGTGGCCGACTGGTGCCCGCGGCATGTCGTGACCTACGGCCCCGTCTCGTGGGCCATACAAAGCGCGCGGCACTGCCGAGGGCCTACTCGCATGGGCTCACTTCCACACTTCGGTCGTTGCCGCCCTCGGCGACGAGCTGACGCTGGGGAGGGTCCACGCGACCTGCGGTCCTTTGCGAGCGTCGGAGACTGCTGACAGCAGGGCGCACTTTGGGCGCACTTTGATTCGCAAAGACCCGCAATCGGCCCCCGACGCCATCAGCGCCTGAAATCGGCATAGTTGCAGATCAGCGGCCACGTTTGGCCGCCGATCGCAGTGGAGCGCAAAGATTCGCAATCCCGCGTAACCTCGCCGGTGTGTTCCCGATGACGCACCACGTGGAGTGTGTCGCGCTCCTCGAGCCCGTGATATCTTGATGTCAAGAGACTTCGTGGCGGGCACCCGGCTTCCGGCGGGTGGCGTGCGAGGCGCAAGATGGGGACCACACGCAACCTTCGAGGAGTGAGGGCATGGCCAGTCAGGACAGCTTCGGGGCCAAGGGCACGCTGGACGTGGACGGGAAGTCCTATGAGATCTACCGGCTGGACGCCGTCCAGGGCGAGGGGCTGGACGTCGCGTCCCTCCCGTTCTCGCTGAAGGTGCTGCTGGAGAACCTGCTGCGCACCGAGGACGGCGCGGACATCACCGCCGACGACATCCGGGCGCTGGCCGGCTGGGACGCCGACGCGGAGCCGGACAAGGAGATCCAGTTCACCCCGGCGCGAGTGATCATGCAGGACTTCACCGGCGTCCCCTGCGTGGTCGACCTGGCCACCATGCGCGAGGCGATGGCCGACCTCGGGGGCGACGCGACCAAGATCAACCCGCTCGCGCCGGCCGAGATGGTCATCGACCACTCCGTCATCGCCGACGTCTTCGGCAGCCCGGAGGCCTTCGAGCGCAACGTCGAGATCGAGTACGAGCGCAACGGCGAGCGCTACCAGTTCCTGCGCTGGGGCCAGGGCGCCTTCGAGGACTTCAAGGTCGTCCCGCCCGGCACCGGCATCGTGCACCAGGTGAACATCGAGCACCTGGCTCGCGTGGTCTTCACCCGGGACGTCTCGACAGGCTCGACGTCCGACACTGTTGTCCAGGCCTACCCCGACACCTGCGTCGGCACCGACTCCCACACCACCATGGTCAACGGCATCGGCGTCGTCGGCTGGGGCGTGGGCGGCATCGAGGCGGAGGCCGCGATGCTCGGCCAGCCGGTCAGCATGCTGATCCCGCGGGTCGTCGGCTTCAAGCTCTCCGGCGAGCTGCCCGAGGGCTCGACGGCCACCGACCTGGTGCTCACGATCACCGAGATGCTGCGCCAGCACGGCGTGGTCGGGAAGTTCGTGGAGTTCTACGGCGAGGGCGTCTCCGCGCTGCCCCTGGCCAACCGCGCCACGATCGGCAACATGAGCCCCGAGTTCGGGTCGACCATCGCGGTCTTCCCGGTCGACGAGCAGACCGTGGAGTACCTCAAGCTGACCGGCCGCTCCGAGGAGCAGCTGAAGCTGGTCGAGGCCTACGCCAAGGAGCAGGGCCTCTGGCACGACCCGGCCGCCGAGCCGCGCTACTCCGAGAAGCTCGAGCTGGACCTGTCCACGGTGGTACCGAGCCTGGCCGGCCCGAAGCGGCCTCAGGACCGGGTCGAGGTGACGAAGGCGGCCGAGGAGTTCGAGAAGGCGCTGTCGGACTACACCGACGCCAAGGACGCCACCGGCACCGTCAACCTGGACGGCCAGGAGCTGGAGATCGGGCACGGCGCGGTCACCATCGCGGCGATCACCTCCTGCACCAACACCTCCAACCCGAGCGTGATGATCGGGGCGGCGCTGCTCGCCAAGAACGCCGTCGACAAGGGCCTGACCCGCAAGCCGTGGGTCAAGACCACCCTGGCGCCGGGGTCGAAGGTGGTCAGCGACTACTACGAGAAGGCCGGCCTGACGCCGTACCTGGACAAGCTCGGCTTCAACCTCGTCGGCTACGGCTGCACGACCTGCATCGGCAACTCAGGCCCGCTCATCCCCGAGGTGAGCAAGGCCGTCAACGACGCCGATCTCGCCGTCACCAGCGTGCTGTCGGGCAACCGGAACTTCGAGGGCCGGATCAACCCGGACGTGAAGATGAACTACCTGGCCTCGCCGCCGCTGGTCGTCGCCTACGCGCTGGCCGGCTCGATGAAAGTCGACCTCTTCAACGACCCGCTGGGCACCGACGCTGAGGGCAACGACGTCTACCTGCGCGACATCTGGCCGGCCCCGGCCGAGGTCGAGCGGGTGATCGACGAGGCGATCAGCGCGGACATGTTCTCCAAGGACTACGCCGACGTCTTCGCCGGCGACGAGCGCTGGCAGTCGCTGCCCACGCCCGAGGGCGACACCTTCGAGTGGGACCAGGACTCCACCTACGTCCGGAAGGCGCCGTACTTCGATGGCATGCCCGAGCAGCCCGAGCCCGTGCAGGACATCACCGGCGCCCGGGTGCTGCTCAAGCTCGGCGACTCGGTCACCACCGACCACATCAGCCCCGCTGGTGCGATCAAGAAGGACAGCCCGGCTGGGAAGTACCTCACCGAGCACGGCGTGGAGCAGCGGGACTTCAACTCCTACGGCTCGCGCCGCGGCAACCACGAGGTGATGATCCGGGGCACCTTCGCCAACATCCGGCTGCGCAACCAGCTGGCGCCGGGCACCGAGGGCGGCTTCACCCGGGACTTCAGCACCGACGGCGAGGTCACCACGGTCTTCGAGGCGAGCGAGAACTACCAGAAGGCCGGTACGCCGCTGGTCGTGCTCGCGGGCAAGGAGTACGGCTCCGGCTCCTCGCGCGACTGGGCGGCCAAGGGCACTGCGCTGCTGGGCGTCAAGGCCGTGATCGCGGAGTCCTACGAGCGGATCCACCGGTCGAACCTGATCGGCATGGGCGTCATCCCGCTGCAGTTCCCCCAGGGCCAGAACGCCGAGTCGCTGGGCCTGACCGGTGAGGAGGAGTTCTCCATCACCGGCATCGAGGAGCTCAACGAGGGCCGGACCCCCAAGACGGTGAAGGTGAAGGCCGGGGACGTCGAGTTCGACGCCACCGTGCGGATCGACACCCCGGGCGAGGCGAGCTACTACCGCAACGGCGGGATCATGCCCTACGTGCTGCGGAGCCTGCTGCAGAAGTGAGTACGGCGCCTCCGGCGGTGCTCGAGGCACCGGCCGGAGGCGCTCGGCCGCCGACCGCCCGAGGTGAACGAGAGGTAGCCCAGCCACCTGCGGACCGCGAGTCCGCGTGGCTGGGCTACCTCCATGGGTGGCCGGGGCCGGCCCCGGGAGCGGCCGAGGCCCCGGTCAGCCGGTGTGGTGCACCTCCTGCAGCGCATACACCGGGGTCTCGATGCCCTCCAGGCGCGCCTTGAGCTGCAGCGCGAGGTAGAGCGAGTAGTGCCGGGACTGGTGCAGGTTGCCGCCGTGCATCCACAGGTTTGGCACCTGCGTCGGCTTCCACATGTTCCGCTGCTCGCCCTCCCACGGGCCCGGGTCCAGCGTCGTGTCCGAGCCGAGGCCCCAGCACTTGCCGAGCCGGTCGGCGGTCTCCTGGTCGATCACGTCGGCGACCCACCCGTTCATCGAGTTGTAGCCGGTGGCGAAGACCACCACGTCGGCCGGCAGCTCGGTGCCGTCCTCGAGGCGCACGCCATCCTCGGTGAGCTCGGTGACCTGGCCGTGCGCGAGCTTCACGTCCCCGTTGGCGACCAGGTCCGCGGCGCCGACATCGATGTAGTAGCCGGAGCCGCGGCGGAGGTACTTCATGAACAGCCCGGAGCCGTCGTCGCCCCAGTCCAGCCAGAACCCGGCCTTCTCCAGGCGGTCGTAGAAGTCCTTGTCGGCCTCGGCCATCTTCTCGTAGGCCGGGATCTGGAAGGTGTGCATGATCCGGTAGGGGAGCGAGGCGAAGATCAGGTCGGCCTTCTCCGTGGTCACGCCGGCCTCCAGGGCCCGCTCGGAGTAGAGGTCGCCCAGGCCGTACTCCATCAGGCTGTCGCTCTTCACGATGTGCGTCGAGGAGCGCTGCACCATGGTCACGTCGGCGTCGTTCTCCCACAGCGCCCCGCAGATGTCGAAGGCGGAGTTGTTGCTGCCGATGATCAC
Organism: Nocardioides rotundus; assembly: GCF_019931675.1. Lineage (GTDB taxonomy): Bacteria > Actinomycetota > Actinomycetes > Propionibacteriales > Nocardioidaceae > Nocardioides > Nocardioides rotundus. The sequence continues at coordinate 1,971,499 of NZ_CP082922.1, read as the reverse complement.
GGCCTTCTTGCCGGCGTACGCGTCCGGGCCGGGGTGCGCCGAGGAGTGATGGACGTCCCCCTTGAACACGTCCATCCCGGGGATCTCGGGCATCCGGGGCTTGCCGCTCATCCCGGTCGCGAAGACCAGCTGGGTCGGGCGCAGCGTCAACGGCTGCCCCTCGCGCTCCAGCTCCACGGTCCACTCGCCGGCCTCCTCGGAGAACGTCGCGCTCTTCACCTCGGTGTTGGACCAGTAGGGGACCTCCATCACCTTGACGTAGCTCTCCAGCCAGTCGCCGACCTTGTCCTTGGGCGCGAAGACCGGCCAGTTGTCCGGGAACTTCAGGTAGGGCAGGTGGTCGTACCAGACCGGGTCGTGCAGGCACAGCGACTTGTAGCGGTTGCGCCACTGGTCGCCGGGCCGCGGGTGCTTGTCGACGACGAGGGCTGGTACGCCGAGCTGCCGCAGCCGCGAGCCCAGCGCGATGCCGCCCTGACCGCCGCCCACCACCAGGACGTAGGGCTGGGTGGTCGAGCCGAGGCTCTCGGCCTCCTCCTGCTGCTTCTCCTTCCAGGTCTTGCGGTTCTTGTTCGCGCCGTGCTCGGCGCCCATCGGGCGGTGCGTGCCGCGCGGCTCCTCGTGTCCCTTGAGCTCGTACATCGCGGTGAGCAGGGTCCAGGCGCGGTCTTCGCCGTCCTCCTCGGTCAGCCGGAGCAGCCCCATGCCGCGCCCGACCGCGGTCTCGAAGGCGATCCAGGCGGTCACCACCCCGTCGGCCTCCTCGGGCTCCTCGGTGGTGGCGAACCCGCTCGCGGCGGTCCGCTCGGCGGTCGCGGAGACCAGGTCGGCGACCTGCTCGCGGCCCTCGACGGTCTTGAGGTTCCAGGTGAAGGCGATCAGGTCGCGCCAGTAGCTCTCGGTGGTGAAGAGGCTCGCCACCCCCTCGGGGTCGCCGGCGCTCAGGGCCTGCTCGAAGCGGGCCAGCCAGGCGTCGACGCGTGCCTGCGGGCCGGTGTCGGCGGCGTCGCGCGTCTCGGGGTCGAGTGTCTGTGTCATGAGGGACCTCCCGGGTCTGGTGTGCGGCCGGGGAGGACCCCGGCCTGTGGTGCCAGTCACATCACAACCCCGCACCCACGGCCCCGGACACCGTTGCATCGTGTTGCAACGCACCGGTCACACTCCGTGGCGGGCGTCACACCCCTGCCTCTATCCTCGGTGGGGAGAGGGGCGAGGATGGCCGGAGCGAGACAGAGCGGTGCGGTGACGCCGGGCACCGACCTGAGCCTGCGCGCCAGAGAGCTCCGGGCGCTGCACGACGCCGTCCTCTCCGGGATGCGGCCCTCCACCGCGCCGCCGGTGCGCGACCTCGTGGTGCGGTCCTGGCGCCGGGTGATGGCCGTCGGCCTGGACGCCGACGCCAACAACGCCCGCGAGCCGCTCCCGCTCTCGGAGGTGGAGCGCCGGCGCACCGGGTCGGCCCTGGCGCTGGTGATCGAGGAGCTGCGGCACGTCCTGACCTCGGTCGCCGACGCGTCGACGTACCTCATGGTCGTGACCGACGCCGACGGCGTGGTGCTGTGGCGGGAGGGGTCGTCCCGGGTGCGGCTGCAGGCGGACTCGCTGGGCTTCACCGAGGGTGCGCGGTGGACCGAGCAGACGGTGGGCACGAACGCGATCGGCACCGCGCTCGCCGAGGCCGCGCCGGTCGAGCTGTTCTCCGCCGAGCACTTCGAGCAGGCCCAGCATCCGTGGTACTGCAGCGCCCGCCCGATCCACGACCCGCGCACCGGCGACCTGCTCGGCGTGGTCGACGTCAGCGGTCCGGCGCTCACCCTGCACCCCACCATCCGGGTGCTGGTCGAGAGCGCGGTGCGACTCGCGGAGGCCCGCCTGGGCGACCTGCACCGCGAGCGCCTCGACCGGCTTCGGCGTACGGCGGAGCCGCTGCTCGCCGGCACCCGTGGCCCGCTGCTGGTGGTCGACGACCTGGGCTGGGTGGCCCACCACTCCGGCCTGGCCCGGCGGGACCGGGTGCAGGCGCCCCGGGAGCACCATGCGCTGGCCATCCCCGGGCTCGGCACCTGCCTGCCCGAGCGGCTCGCCGAGGGCTGGCTGCTGCGTCCCGGCGCCGCCGAGGGCCGGATGAGCGCCGTCCTCGACCCCGCCGAACGGGTGCTGCAGGTGGACGCCGCCGACGGGCCGTGGCGGGCACCGCTCACGGCCCGGCACGTCGAGCTGCTGCGCCTGGTCGCCGCGGCGGGGGAGACCGGGGTGACGGCGGCCGACCTCAGTACGGCGGTCTACGGCGACGCCGACCACGCGGTCACGGTGCGCGCGGAGATGTCCCGGCTGCGGCGGACCATCGGAGCCCTGGTGGAGTCGCACCCCTACCGGATCTCCCGCGACGTGTCCCTCAGCGTGGCGGAGGGTCCGTGAGCGGACTGGAGGGGTTCACCGGCTGGGTGGGCACGGTCCTGGGCACGCCCGACCCGCCCGGCCTGGCGCGTTTCTACGCCGCGGTCCTCGGCGGCGAGCTCGACGACGGCCGCCCCGAGTTCGTCACCCTGCACACGCCGGGCACGACCACCTACCTGGCCTTCCAGCTGGAGGAGGAGCATGTCGCCCCGGCGTGGCCGGCCGGCCCGGGGGCCCAGCAGATGCAGGTGCATCTCGACGTCGGCGTGCTCGACGTCGCCGCCGCCGTCGAGGAGGTCGAGGGGCTCGGCGGCACGCTGGCCGACTTCCAGCCCCAACAGGACGTCCGGGTGATGCTCGACCCGGCGGGCCACCCGTTCTGCCTCTACCTGGACCGGGGCTGAGCGGGCCTGCGTAGGCTCGTCCCATGATCGTCGCGTTCTCCATCTCACCGTCCAGCCGGGACGACTCCGGATCGGTCAGCGAGGGCGTCGCCCGCGCCGTCCAGGTGGTCCGCGACTCCGGGCTGCCCAACGAGACCAACAGCATGTTCACCAACATCGAGGGGGAGTGGGACGAGGTGATGGCGGTGATCAAGCGCGCCGTGGACGTCCTCGCCGAGACCTCCCCGCGGGTCAGCCTGGTGCTCAAGGCCGACATCCGGCCCGGATACGAGGGCCAGCTCACCGCGAAGGTCGAGCGGGTCGAGGAGGCGCTCCGTGGAGACTGAGAGCCTGCAGGTCCGCACGGGCGGCGACGAGGTCGTCCGCGACCTGACCCGCGACTGCGCCGACTTCGTCCAGGGCCGGGGCGACGGGCTGCTGCACGTCTTCGTGCCGCACGCCACCGCGGGCATCGCGATCATCGAGACCGGCGCCGGCTCCGACGACGACCTGCTGTCGTCGCTGGGCGACCTGCTGCCCGCCGACGACCGCTGGGAGCACCGGCACGGGTCGCGCGGACACGGCCGCTCGCACGTCATGCCGGCGCTGGTGCCGCCGTACGCCACCGTCCCGGTCGACGACGGGCGTCTCGCGCTCGGCACCTGGCAGTCCATCTGCCTGGTCGACCTCAACGTGGACAACGCCGACCGCACCGTGCGGCTGGACTTCCTCGCCGGATGAGCGGCATCGAGATCCGCCCGGCCACGGCGGACGACCACGACGCGATCCGCGAGGTGATCCTCGCCGCGTTCGCCGAGGAGCCGGGCGTGGCCGACGTGGTCGAGGAGCTGCGCGCGACCCGCCGAGCCTGGCACGAGCTGGTCGCCACCGACGGGGCGACGGTCGTCGGGCACGTGATGCTCAATCGCGGCTGGGTGGACGACGACCTCCGGGTGGTCGACGTGCTGGTGCTCAGCCCGCTGGGCGTGGCTCCGGACTATCAACAGGGCGGCATCGGTACGGAGCTCATCGCCGCCGCCCTGGACGCCGCCCGCGCCGCGGGGGAGGCGCTGGTCTTCCTCGAGGGTGCCCCGGACTACTACGGCGCCCGCGGCTTCGAGCGTGCCGACCGGCGTGGCTTCCTCGCGCCCACGAGCCGGATCCCCGCCCCGGCCTTCCAGGTCGCGGTGCTGCAGGACCCGGACGCCAGCGGGCGGCTGGTCTACCCCGATGCCTTCTGGGCCGCCCACGCCGCGGGGCTGCGCGACCCCGAGCTGTCCCGCCTCCGGGAGCTGCTGGGCGATTGAGGCATCGAACATCTGTTCGATAGACTGCTGGGGTGTTCCCGATCCCCGAGAAGCCGCGGCGCACCGTCCCCCAGGGCCGTGACGGCGTGGCGCCCCCCGGCTGGCCGCGCGAGGTGCGCCCGCCCGGAGTGCCGGGCTGGGAGCACACCGCGGTCGAGTGGCTGCTGGACCTCTGCCCGCCGGACTACCGCCGCTACACCGGTCTGCGCCGGCACCTGGTGGTCCTGGCCCGGTTCGCGGTCCTGCACGTGGAGGCCGAGCAGGCGGCGGTGCGGCGCGGGCTGAGCGAGGCGCGCGCGGATCTGCGCGACGTCGCCGACGAGGCCGTCGTGGAGGCCGCCGTGCAGACCTTCCTCCTGGAGGACGCCCGGCTGCTCGGGGTCCGCCGCGCCGTCGGGCTGGTCGAGGAGGCGATCCGCGGCCGCCGGTTCGTGGCGCGGCTCTGAGTCCCCTCATCGTCCGGCGGAGCGGGATGCCAGGATGGGGCGGATGAGTGCGACGCCGAGGATCACCGTCCACCCTGTCCCCGCCATGGGAGCCGAGGACGTCGTCGTGGTGCCCTCAGGGCGCCACGAGGGCTCCGTCTACACCGGCACCGAGGAGGGCTCGGTCTGGCGACTCTCCCACGACGGCAGGCGGGTCGAGCAGGTCGCCCGCACCGGCGGACGCCCGCTCGGCCTGGAGCTCTTCGACGACGGCGACCTGCTCGTCTGCGACGCCCGCCGGGGTCTGCTGGTGGTGCGAGTGGACTCGGGCGAGGTCGAGGAGCTGGTGACCGAGGTCGGCGGCGAGCCGATGCGGTTCTGCAACAACGCGGCGATCGCCCCTGACGGCACCATCTGGTTCACCGACTCCTCGCGGCACCACGGCATCGAGGAGTGGAAGGAGGACTTCGTCCGCAACACCTGCACCGGCCGGCTGCTCCGCCGCGGCCCGGACGGCCGGATCGGCGTCGCGCTGGACGGCCTCGCCTTCGCCAACGGCGTCGCGCTGTCGGCCTCCGGCGACTACGTGGCCGTGGCCGAGACGGGCGCGCGGACCGTCGTACGCCACTGGGTGTCGGGCCCGCGCGAGGGCACCCGCGACTACCTGGTCCAGGGCCTGCCGGGCTATCCCGACAACATCGCCCGCGGCTCCGACGGGCTGATCTGGGTGGCCCTCGCCTCGCCCACCGACGCCGTCGTGGAGCGGCTGCACGGCGCTCCGGCCCCGCTGCGCCGGGTCGCGACGTTGGTGCCGGAGCGGATCCAGCCCAAGCCCCGGCGCACCGTCCGCGCGCAGGCGTACGACGACCGCGGCACGCTCGTGCACGACCTGGACGTGTCCACGCCGGACTTCCACATGGTGACCGGGGTGCGCGAGCACGACGGCCGGGTCTGGCTCGGCAGCCTGCACGAGCCCGCCGTGGCGGTCGTGGACCGCTGACCGGCGGTTAGACTCGCTGGCTATGGGGCATCTGGAGCGAATCACCGCGCCGCAGGACCTGCGTGACCTCTCCGACGAGCAGCTGGAGCAGCTCGCCGCGGAGGTCCGCGACTTCCTCATCTCCACCTGTGCGCGCACGGGGGGCCACCTGGGCCCGAACCTCGGTGTCGTGGAGCTCACCCTGGCGGTGCACCGCATCTTCGACTCCCCGCGGGACCGGGTCGTCTTCGACACCGGGCACCAGGCGTATGTCCACAAGCTGCTGACCGGGCGGATGGCGGGCTTCGAGAAGCTCCGGCACGAGGGCGGCATCAGCGGATACCCCAGCCAGGCGGAGTCCGAGCACGACCTGGTGGAGAACTCCCACGCCTCGACCGCGCTGTCCTACGCCGACGGGCTCGCCAAGGCCTTCCGGATCCGCGGCGAGAACCGGCACGTCGTGGCCGTGGTCGGCGACGGGGCGCTCACCGGCGGGATGGCCTGGGAGGCGCTCAATAACATCGCGGTGCAGCAGGACAGCCGGCTGGTGATCGTGGTCAACGACAACGGCCGCTCCTACACCCCGACCGTCGGCGGGCTGGCGAACGCCCTCACCACGCTGCGGACCAACCCCCGCTACGAGCAGGTGCTCGACCAGGTCAAGAAGCGCCTCAATGCGGTCCCCGGTATCGGCCATGCGGCGTACGACGCGCTGCACGCGGTCAAGAAGGGGATGAAGGACGCGCTGGCGCCGCAGGGCCTCTTCGAGGACCTCGGCCTGAAGTACGTCGGCCCCGTCGACGGGCACGACCGGACCGCGCTCGAGCAGGCGCTGGAGAAGGCCAAGCGGTTCGACGGCCCGGTGATCGTGCACGCGATCACCCGCAAGGGCTTCGGCTACGACCCCGCCGAGCGCCACGAGGCCGACCTGTTCCACGGGCCGGGCCCCTTCGACGTCCAGACCGGCGCGGAGCAGCCCAAGGGCCGGATCTGGACCGACCACTTCTCCGACGTGATGGTCGAGCTGGGCGAGGAGCGGCCCGACGTCGTCGGCGTCACCGCCGCAATGATGCACCCGGTGGGCCTGGACGCCTTCGCCGCGCGCTTCCCCGAGCGCACCTTCGATGTCGGCATCGCCGAGCAGCACGGCGCCACCAGCGCCGCCGGACTCGCGATGGGCGGCCTGCACCCGGTGTTCGCGCTCTACGCGACCTTCCTCAACCGGGCCTTCGACCAGGTGCTGATGGACTGTGCGCTGCACCGCTGCGGCGTCACCTTCGTGCTGGACCGCTCCGGTGTGACCGGCGACGACGGGGCGAGCCACAACGGCATGTGGGACCTGTCGCTGCTGCAGATCGTGCCGGGGCTGCGGCTCGCCGCGCCCCGTGACGTCACCCGGCTGCGCGACCTGGTGCGCGAGGCGGTGCAGGTCGACGACGCCCCCACTGTGGTGCGCTTCCCCAAGGGCCCGCCGCCCGAGGACATCGAGCGCGTCGACCGCGCCGGCGACTGCGACATCCTGCTGCGCAGCGGGCCCAAGGACGTGCTCGTGGTCGGGGTGGGCGCCATGGCGACCACCGCCGTCGACGTCGGCGAGCGGCTCGCCGCCCAGGGCATCGGCGCCACGGTCGTCGACCCGCGGTGGGTCAAGCCGGTCGACCCGGCCCTGGTCCGGCTGGCCGACGAGCACCGGCTGGTCGTGACCATCGAGGACAACGGGGTCGTCGGCGGTGTCGGCGCCACCCTGCTCTCGACCCTCAACAGCGAGGGCGTGACGACGCCGGTCCGCGTCCACGGCATCCCGCAGGAGTTCCTGGACCACGCCAAGCGGGGCGCGATCCTCGAGCGCATCGGGCTGACGCCGCAGGCGATCGCCCGGGACACGGTCGAGGCGATGAGCGCGGCGGCGGAGGACTCGACGCTCGCCGATGTCAGGATCCGGCCCTGAGGCGATGCGGCGGCTGGCCGCGGTCCTGACCTGGGCCCTGGTGGCGACGTCGGTCGTGGGGTGTGCCGACGACACCGCACCGCCGCCCTCGGCCGCCACCACCGATCAGGGGCAGGCCGGGAAGAAGCAGCCGGGCGCGCGGCCGGGCAAGGCGCGCCGGGACCGTCCGCGCCGAGTGCAGAGCGCCCCGGACACGCTGGCCGAGATCCGCACGGTCCTCGACGCCCGGGCGCAGGCCCTGATGGGGCGGGACGTCGCCGCCTTCCAAAGCACGTTGGGCGGCTCGCCGGGCTTCGCCGAGGAGCAGCGGGAGTACCAGCAGAACCTCGCCCAGCTGCCGCTGACCCGGGTGCAGTACGTCCTGGACCCCGCCTCGCTGATGCGGACCGGCCGGGACTACACCGCCGTGGTGGACCTGCTGTTGCAGCTCGACGGCTACGACGCCGGGCCAACTCGATCGCGGGCCCGGATGACCTTCCGGCGGGAGCCTGCCGGGATCCGGATCACCGACGTGTCGCTGGGGGAGTCGGGCGCGCAGCCGTGGGACCTCGGACCGATCGTGGCGCGGCGGAGGGGGTCCGTGCTCGGCGTCTTCGACCCCGGCAGTGACGCGTGGGCACCTGACGTGCTGGCCTCCGTGCGGAGGGGTACGGCGGACGTCAGGCCGCGGGTTCCGACAGCCTGGCCCCGCTCGGTCGTCGTCTACGCCCTCTCCGATGGCCGCTTCCTCGGCAGCCTGCCCGCCGCGCGGTCCGGGGACACCGACCGCGTGGACGCCCTCACCTTCACCGTCCCGGGGCTGGGCGCCCGTCCGGCCGCCAGCCGGTTCGTGCTGAGCCCGCGGGTCCTGGAGTCGTCGGGGCCGGCGTTGGACCGGCTGGTCCGGCACGAGCTGACCCATGTGGCGACCGGGCCACTGGGCGACGCCGTACCCCTCTGGCTGGCCGAAGGGTCCGCGGAATGGGTCTCCGCCCAGGCGCTCGGTCCTGCCGACCGCACACCTCCCGACGCCACCGTCGCGGCTGCCGAGGCGGGGCCGCTCCGCCTCCCGGACGCCTCCGCCTTCACCGGCGACCGCTCGCGGGCGGCGTACGGCGTCTCCTGGTGGCTGTGCGAGTACCTCGCGCGGTCCTACGGCGAGGGTGCCGTCTGGACGCTCATCTCCCGGTTCCGGGCGGCGGGGGCGCAGGCCGACCCGAGCACGGTCCTGCGAGAGACCCTCGGCGTCTCACCCGAGCAGGTCGCTCGCGGCGCCCGGCGACTGGTGCTGCGCGAGGGCGGCGTCCGGGAGCCGCGCCCGAGCCGGTCGCCCTCATCATCACCGTCGCCGTCGCCTCGCGCGACCTCCTCCGGCTGACGCCCCCTCGTGCTCAGCCGTCGCTCCAGTCCATCCCGATCGGGATGGCGGACCCGTCGCTGGCCGGCTGGAGCTTGGTCGGCGCGGTCTCGCACGAGGACGTGGGCACCGAGCAGGTGAGCAGGTCCACGGTCCAGCCACCGTCCGGGGCCGTGCCGCGCTCGTTGACGTCGGGGATGCCCACCGCGACATAGGTGTCGGCATCGACCCATCCGTAGACGAGCTGGAAGGCGTAGCCGGTGTCCGGCTCGGGGAGCTTCCGGCCCGTCCGGGTGTCGAAGAGCCCGGGATCGCCGTCGGTCACCTCCACCGCCAGCCGCGAGCCGTCGGGAGAGAGGGTGCCGATGCCGTAGGCCCGCACCGTCACCGGGTCGGAGAGGCTGCGACCGACCCGGTAGCTCCCCGAGTCGTCCCGCCACGCGAGCACCCCGCTCTGGACGTCGTCCAGCTGCATCCGGCGTCCGTCGGCGCCCGGGAGCACGGTCTCGGTGCGGCCCTCGCGCCACACGGACAGACCCCGGTCGTCTTGGACATAGACGGCGCCGTCGTCGACGGCGGCCACCCGGGCCGGGATGTCGATCTCGGGGCTCAGGCTGCCGGGCTGCAGGTCGGTCCGGGTCACCTCTCCGGTGCGCTGGTCCACGACGGCCAGCCGAGGCGTCTCGCCGGCCTCGACCCAGGCGGCCAGGCTGCCGTCGGCGGCCAGGGCCCGGTCGCCGCGGCGGAACGTCAACCGCCCCAGCTCGGTCTCTCGCTCGCCGTCGGAGGCGCGGACCACGCCGTCGGGGTCCGCGTAGACGACGCCGGCGTCGGTCTGCACGAACGCCCGGACCGGCTCGGTCAGCTGGAAGGTGCGCCCGTCGACGTGCACGGTCCGCCCGACGGCGTAGGTGGGGTCGTTGGCCGCGAAGGCGGCCGCGAACCGGCTCGTGGGCCGGTCGCTCCCCGTGTCGCGCGCGTCGCCGGACAGGGTCGGGAGCACCAGCGCCGTGGCGGTGACCGCCGCGACGGCGCCCCCGAGCCACGCCGTACGCCGCCGGGCGACGCGCCGGTCCCCGGCGCGGACGATCGCCTCGATGTCCGGTTGCGGCACATCGAGCCGGTCGGCACGCTCACGCAGGGTCTCTTCAAGCAGGGAGGTCATCTCAGCTCACCTCGATCGGGTCGTGGGGGAGAAGGGCGGGGTCGTCGCCGAGCTCGCGCCGCAGCGTGCGCAGGGCGGCCGAGACCTGGCTCTTGACGGTGCCGACGGCGCAGTCCATCGCCGCGGCGGTCTGGGCCTCGGTCAGGTCCTCGTAGTAGCGCAGGACCACCGCCACCCGTTGGCGGGGCGGGAGCTGCTGCAGCGCCGCCCAGAGGGTCTCGTGGCGGGCGACCTGGTCGGCCAGCCCGTCGAGATGGGGTTCGGGGAGCTCGTCGGTGGGGCGCTCGCCCCAGGACCGCCGGCGGAACCAGGTGATCGCGGTCGTGCTGATCACCTTGCGCGCGTAAGCCTCGGCGTTCGCGGGATCCCGCAGTCGCGGCCACGCGACGTACGTCGTGGTGAGGGCCTCCTGGACGAGATCCTGGGCCAACTGGACGTCGCCCACCATGAGGTACGCCGCCCGGTGCAGCGCGGCGGACCTGGCGATCGCGAAGTCACCGAATGCGCTGGCATTGCGTCGCGCCATGCCTCACCCCCATCGTGATCGACGCCACCGTGGTGTGGCGTCGTACTACAGCAGACGAGACGAGGCGGGTGGAAGGTTCGGCCGCTCGGCCGCTTCACTTCACCCGGACGGTGGTCCGGGTCGTGGTGAAGTCCCAGATCCTGCGGGAGAGCCCGCGGGTGAGGCGGATGCACCCCGCCGACCGGTCCAGGTTGGTGCCGAGCAGCCAGTCGGCGTGGATCTGCGCTCCCGACTCGTACTGCGGGACGCGGTGGAAGCCGATGCCGCAGGGGGCCCAGCGGACGAAGTTGCGCAGGATCAGCCGGTTGTAGGACCGGTTCGCCGCGATCCTGCCGGCGCGGCCGCAGTAGGAGCCGCTGCGATAGGTGCCGGGAGAGACCTCCGCGGGGTTGTCGATCATCGGCCCCTGGGCGACCACGCCACCGGCGGGGCCGACCAGCCAGACCCAGTTCTGCCTCTGGCTCAGCACGATCCGCCGGCCGGTGCCGGACCGTGCAGGCACCGGGCGGAGGTCGCAGCGCTTGGCCGTGGCGGAGTAGAGCCGCTGCCGCGTCGCGTCGTTCAGCTCTCCGGTCTGGGCCAGGCCGTGCCGGGACTGGAACCGGTGGATGGCGGACCTGGTGTGGCGCCCCATCACCCCGTCGACCGGGCCGGAGTCGCAGCGCAGCGCGTTGAGCCGCTGCTGCGCGCGCTCGACCCAGGGCTCGGAGGCGCCCGCAGGCGTCGCCAGCAGGACGCTGGCGATGAACGCCAGCACGAGGGTGGGGGCCCAGAAGGCCGGTCGGCGGTTCATGGCGTCTCCTCGGGTTCGGTGTGCTCCTTAGGATGCACCCAACCGCCGTGGGGTTGTCGCCGTCGCCTCAGAGGTCGCGTCGGGCCTCCGCGGCCGTCGCCCGGTCGCTCTGCATCAGGTGGATGATCGCCCACGCGAGGCCGCCCCACAGGACGAGCATCGCCACGAGCATCATCACGATCGCGGATCCGGACATCACGCCCTCCCTTCCCTGGTCTCCAGTGGCTCGGGATCGCTCAGGTCGACGTCCCTGCGCCAGGGCAGCAGCGACAGCGGGATCGAGAGCAGGATCACCGCGGCGCAGAGACCCCAGCCCAGTGAGCCGAGCAGCCAGCCGGGGTAGCCCTCGTAGGGCTCCTCGATGTTGGCGATGAACTCGCGGACCAGGATGAAGGTGAGCACGATCGGGGTGACGATGCCGATCAGCCAGCGCCACCAGGCGCCCAGCCGGACCGACCCGGTGCGGTTGAGGTGCCGCTGCAGCAGCCGGGTCCTGCCGAAGATCCAGCTGAGCGCCACCATGCTGACGACGGCGACCAGGAGGATGCCGAACTGGTTGATGAAGTGGTCCACCACGTCCAGGACGTAGACGCCGGTGGTGGTGCCCAGCAGCACGATGCTGAGGACGGCGGCCGGCAGGCCCACCGCCATCGAGGCAGCCACGCGGCCGAGCTGGAACTTGTCGCGCACCGCGGAGATGGGCACCTCGATCACGCTGATCAGCGAGGTGAGGCCGGCGATGACCAGCGAGCCGAAGAACAGGACGCCGATCAGCGCACCGCCCGGCGCCTCGCTGATGATCGTCGGGAAGGCGATAAAGGCGAGGCCGAGCCCGTCGGTGGCGACCTCGTTGACGCCGACACCCGCCGCGGTGGCCATGAAGCCCAGGGCGGCGAAGACGCCGATGCCGGCCAGCAGCTCGAAGCCGGAGTTGGCGAAGCCGACCACCAGGCCGGAGCCGGTCATGTCGCTCTTCCGGTCGACGTAGGAGGCGTAGGTGATCATGATGCCGAAGCCGACGGAGAGCGAGAAGAAGATCTGCCCGAACGCCGCCACCCACACGCTGGTCTCGGTCAGGGCGGCCCAGTCGGGGGTGAAGAGCGCGTCGAGGCCGGTGCCGGCGCCGTCGAGGGTGAGCGCCACGACGACCAGAGCGGCGAACGCGACCAGCAGGATGGGGATGAACACCACCGCGGTGGCGCCGATGCCGCGCTGCACGCCGAGCGCGAGGACGACCAGGGTCACCACCCACACGAGCACCAGCGGGATGGTCACCCCGCTGACGTAGTCGAACCCGATGCCCGGGTCGCCCGCCTGCAGGAACTCCCCGAACAGGAAGGCCTCCGGGTCGCCGCCCCAGGCCTGGTCCAGGGAGAAGAACATGTAGCGGCCGGCCCACGCGATGACGGCGGCGTAGTAGACGGCGATCACGAAGGTGATCCCGACCTGCCACCAGCCCAGCGGCTCGGCCCAGCGCGCGATCCGGCGGAAGGAGAGCGGCGCCGAGCCGCGGTAGTGGTGCCCGACGGCGTAGTCGAGGAAGAGGAACGGCAGCCCGGCCGTCAACAGGGCGACCAGGTAGGGGATCACGAACGCGCCCCCGCCGTTCTCGTAGGCGACATAGGGGAACCGCCAGATGTTCCCCAGCCCCACGGCTGACCCGATGGCTGCCAGGATGAAGACCCGTCGGGAGGAGAAGCTTCCGCGCTTCTCCTCGGCCGGGGCGCTCGTACTCGTCATGCGTGGACTCCCTTCCTGGCCGATCAGTCTGTCCTACGCCTGCACCCGGGGCCTAGACGTCTCGCGGGGTGTCGCGACAGCGATCCGGGCGCGCCCGTAGGCTTGGCCCTCCGGACGGGGTCGAGAGAAGGGCGCGTCGTTGAGCAGGCTGGTGCACATCGTGGACGAGGTCCCCGAGCTCGACGGGGTCGACGACCTGACCATGGTGCTGGCGCTGGACGGCTTCCTCGACGCCGGCCAGGCGGCGGCGCACGCCGCGGCCCAGCTCGAGCGCACCAGCGACACCCGGGTCGTCGCCACCTTCGACGTCGACCAGTTCCACGACTACCGCGCCCGGCGCCCGGCGATGTCCTTCGTGCGGGACCACTACGCGGGGTACGACGCGCCCCGGCTGGTCGTGCGGCTGCTCGCGGACGCTGGCGGGACGCCGTACCTCCTCCTGCGCGGACCCGAGCCGGACAACCGCTGGGAGGCCTTCTGCGGCGCGGTGCGCGAGGTCGTCGAGCGGCTGGGCGTGACGCGTGTCGTGTCGATCGGCTCGGTGCCCATGGCGGTGCCGCACACCCGCCCGATCGCGATCACCCCGCACGCCAACGACCCGTCGCTGCTCACGCAGGCGAGCCCGTGGCGCGGCGAGCTGCGGATCCCCTCCAGCGCCCAGGCGCTGCTGGAGATCCGCCTCGGCGAGTGGGGTCACGACGCGCTCGGCTATGTCGCGCACGTCCCGCACTACCTCGCGCAGCTGGACTATCCCCGGGCGGCGGTCACCCTGCTGGAGCAGGTGGAGCGCGGCGGCCGGCTGACCCTGGACCTGACCGCGCTGCAGGAGGACGCCGACGAGCGCGAGGAGGAGATCGGCCGGCGGCTGGCCGCCGACGAGGAGGTCGCCCAGGTCGTCTCCGGCCTGGAGGAGCAGTACGACACCTTCCGCGCCGCGGAGGAGAGCGGCAGCAACCTGCTGGCGACCGACCAGCCGCTGCCGACGGGGGAGGAGATCGGTCAGCAGTTCGAGCAGTTCCTCGCGGGCCTGGACCGGCCCGACGAGGACGAGTGAAGGAGATCCGTCCGTGCCCGCTTCCGCCTCCGAGCTGGTCGAGCTGCTCGACATCGAGGATATCGATCGCAACCTCTTCCGTGGCCGGCAGCCGCAGACCGACCGGCAGCGCGTGTTCGGCGGCCAGGTGGCCGCCCAGGCCCTGATCGCTGCGATCCGCACGGTCGACCCCGACTTCCACGTGCACTCGCTGCACTCCTACTTCCTGCGGCCCGGCGACACCGCCGTGCCGATCGTGTACGACGTCGAGGCGATGCGCGACGGCCGCAGCTTCGCCACCCGACGGGTCGTCGCCCGGCAGCACGGCCGCCCGATCTACTACCTCACGGCCAACATGCAGCGCCCCGAGGAGGGCTTCGAGCACCAGGACGTGATGCCCGACGTGGTGCCGCCCGAGCAGGGGCTGAGCTTCCACGACCTGATGCGCTCGCGGGGCGGCGCGGACTCCGAGGCGTTCGCCAAGGAGTGGGCGGCCCTGGACGTGCGCTACCTCGGCAACTCCGCGCGCGGGCTCCCGGAGGACCCGATGCACCCGGCGCGCGCCCAGCTGTGGATCAAGGTCAACGGCGACCTCTCCGACGACCCCGCCGAGCACCTCGCGGCCTTCACCTACGCCTCCGACCTGACACTGCTGGGCGCCACGCTCGTCCCGCACGGGATGGACATCTCCAACCCCCGGCTGCAGCCCGCGTCGCTGGACCACACGATCTGGTTCCACCGGCCGTTCCGAGCCGACCGGTGGTGGCTCTACGACCAGGTCTCGCCCTCGGCGTCGGGCGCGCGCGGCCTGGCACTGGGGCGGGTGTTCACCCAGGACGGCACGCTGGTGGCGACGGTGGCCCAGGAGGGGCTGATCCGGTATCGCTCCGATGCGGGAACGTCGGGTGACGAGGCACTGCGCGCCGGGTGAACGGTTTCCGCTCATTACCATTACATCGATGTAGTTTCGTGACAGACACGCCGGGGTGTCCTAACGTGTGGGAATTGTGTGACGCCAGTTCCTTGTGACAACGGATGAGTCTGTTGTGACGGGCGTCCTGCCTCCCATCCCCGACCCCCGAGGAACTGCCTCATGCGCCCCCGTACGACGCTCCGTGTCTCCGCCAGCGCCGCTCTCTCCGCGGGACTGCTCGCCGGCATGGCGGCAGCGCTGCCGACGGCGCCCGCCGGCGCCGCGCCGGCGAACTCCTACCAGATGCCCTTCCCGTGCAAGCAGAGCTGGACGGGCACCACCCGCTCCGGGCACAGCCCCAGCTCCTACGCGATCGACTGGAACCGGCCTGACGACGTGGGCGACCCCGTGGTGGCGGCCGCCGACGGCGTGGTGTCGGTGGCGGACCCCGTCGACAACGGCGGGTACGGCCGCTGGGTGCGGATCCAGCACGCCAACAACGAGAACACGATCTACGCCCACATGTCGGCGATCAACGTGCGAGGTCAGCAGAAGGTCTCCCGCGGTGACGTCATCGGGTGGGTCGGCACCAGCGGCAACTCGACCGGCCCGCACCTGCACTTCGAGACCCGGTCCGGCTCGAGCGTGATCCGGCCGTACTTCGGCGGGAAGGCGTTCGTCTTCGGCACGACGCAGGTCTCGCAGAACTGCGCGACGCCGCCGGCCGAGCCGATCCAGACCCCCACCGACACCAACGTCCCGCTCGCGGGCGACCTGGTGCTCGACGGCCGAGCCGACCTCACCGTCTTCCGCCGGCTGCAGGAGGGCACGTTCGTGACCCGCCGCCCGGGCGACTCCGACTCCATCCGGCGCTTCGGCCTGGGCAGCGACACCCCGCTCATGGGCGACTGGGACGGCAACGGCCGTGACAACGTCGGGTACTACCGCCCCTCCACGAGCACGTTCGTGCTGCGCCGCGGTCCTCAGCCGACCATCCAGTTCGGCCGCGCCGGGGACATTCCGGTGGTCGGCGACTGGGACGGTGACGGCGTCTGGGACGTCGGCGTGCGCCGCGGCACCACGTTCATCAAGCGGATGGCCGACGGCAAGACCTACAGCGTCAGCTTCGGCGGCAGCGACGACAAGCCGGTCACCGGCGACTGGAACGCCGACGGGATCGCCGACGTGGGCGCCTACGACGCCGAGACCAGCACGTTCACGCTGCGGATCCTCGGCAAGGACTGGGTCAGCCGCTCCTACACCGTGAAGTTCGGCAAGCCCGGCAGCATCGCTGTCACCGGAGACTGGGACAACAACGGCTACACCGACCTCGGCGTGTGGGACCCCAACACCTCCACCTTCAGCCGGCGGATCGCCACCCGGCCGACCGGGGGCGAGTTCTCCACCGAGACGATCCAGTTCGGGCGGGCCAAGGGCTGACCCACGCCGTACGCCCGCCGCGAAGAACGCTCGACGGTACGGCGCCGCCGCGACAGGCTCGCACCATGCGCATCCTCGTCCTCGGCGGCACCCACTTCGTCGGTCGCGCGCTGGTGGAGACGCTGCTCGCCGCCGGCGACCAGGTCACCACGCTGACCAGTGGCACCAGCGGGTCGCCTGCTGGGGGCGCGGACGCGAGGTACGCCGATCGGCGGGACCCGGCGGCGCTGACCGAGGCGCTGGGCTCCGGGGAGTGGGACGCGGTCGTCGACACCTGGTCGCTGGAGCCGCTCGCGGTGCGTACCTCGGTCTCGGTGCTGCGCGGCCGGGTCGGCCACTGGACCTACGTCTCCTCGCGGTCGGTCTACGCCTCGCCTCTCCGCACCGGGTTGGACGAGTCGGCGCCGCTGTGGCCCGGGGACCCCGCGTCGACCGACGCCGACTTCTATCCGGGGGCGAAGCGCGGCGGCGAGCTGGCCGCGCTCGAGGCCGACTGCCCCGTCGTCCTGGCGCGGGTGGGGCTGGTGCTCGGGCCGTACGAGAACGTGGGCCGGTTGCCGTTCTGGCTGGAACGGATCTCGCGGGGAGACCGGGTCCCGGTGCCGGGCCCGCCGGAGCGGGGCATCCAGTACGTCGACGCGCGCGACGCTGCTGCCTGGATCCGCGCGGGAGCGTCGGCCGGCCGCGCGGGCACCTTCAACGTCACCACGCCCACCGGTGAGCACACCTTCGGGGAGCTGATGGAGGCGTGCCGCTCGGTGGCCGACAGCGACGCCGAGCTCGTGTGGGCCCCACCGGAGGCCGTCGCGGAGGCAGGCGTGGCGCCGTGGACCGAGCTGCCGATCTGGCTGCCGCCCGAGCACGAGCATGCGGCACTGCACGACTCCTCCACCGCTGCCGCCGAGGCGGCCGGCTTCGTGTCGCGCCCGCTGATCTCGACCGTCCGGGACACGTGGACCTGGGTGCAGGCCGAGGGCATGCCGTCGGGCACCGCTCGCGGGCGCCAGGGGATGGACGACGCCGCCGAACGGCGCCTGTGGGCGGCGTACTCCCGCGCCCTCGCCGATGGGAGGTAGCCCAGCCACATCTGCGCCGTCGTACGGCGTGGCTCGGCTACCCCTGATCGCGGGGGCGACAACAACGTCATACGTTCCGGGGAAGGGGTTCTCCTGTGAAGTCCGAGCACATCGGTAACAGTTGAAGTCCGGGGACATCGGTAACACCTGAGGTTGGTCGTCACTATCAGGGATGGCCAGAGATGGGGTTGCCGTGGATGCTGCGGTGGCGGCAGCGGTTGCTGCTCACGTCGCGCCGGGTCCGAAGCAGAACGTGTCGAGGATCTGTCGCGAGCTGGGGATCAGCCGCAAGATGTTCTACGACTATGTGAAGCGGTTCAGGGCCCGTGGCGTGGAGGGGTTCTACCCCGACTCGCGTCGCCCGCGGCGCTCACCGACAAGACTCCCCGCCGCGCTTGAGGATGTGTTGATCGCGATCCGTAAGCACGAGGCCGAGGCGGGGTGGGACTACGGCGCGGACGCGGTGTTGATGCGGTTGGAGGAACAGATCGAGGCCGGGACCTCCTCTTGGCCCGCCGACCGTCCGTTGCCGGCTCGGTCCACGGTCAATCGGGTCTTCGACCAGCGGGGCCAGTTGGTCAAGGTTCCTCAACGCAAGCCACGTCGTGGCTCCCGGCGCTTCGAGCGCAGCGAGGTCAACGCGCTGTGGCAGTTCGACGGGTTTGAGTACCAGCTTGCCACCGGCGAGACGGTCACGGTGCTGCAGTTGACCGACGACTGCTCGCGCACGGACTTGGCCCTGCAGGCAGCGGTGTCGGAGAACGGCAGCGACATCTGGGCGACCTTCTGCCTGGCGGTGGAACGCTACGGGTTGCCCGTCCAGCTGCTCAGCGACAACGGGTCGGCGTTCTCGGGCAAACGACGCGGGTGGATCAGTGTCTTCGAGCGCAACCTGACCGACCTCGGGGTGCACGCGATCACCTCCCGGGTCTCTCACCCCCAAACCTGCGGCAAGAACGAGCGAGCCCACCAGCGGGTCCAAAAGTGGCTCAAACGGCGTCCCTTAGCCCGGATCCACCGATGAGCTTGGTGGTAATCGCGTGATCCGGATCGCCGTGGGGTGAGCGGCTGTGGGCGTGGGGATCTGCCGGACCTTGCTGTCCGGGTCGTCCTTTGGTCCTCGGGTCGCGCAGCGGTGGCTGCTGGGTGGGTCAGGCCGCGAGGCCGGGCGGCGGGTCGCTGACCCGGTCGAACAGGGCGGTCCAGGCGTTCTCCCAGGGCCAGGCTTGGGGCAGGTGCAGGGTGATCCGGCGCGCTGAGGTCGCTACCCTCGCGGGCACGGTGATCAGCTTGCGTCGGATCGTCGCGGTGGTCGCCCGTGCCAGGTCTGGTGCGGCGAGGGTGCCTGCGGCGCGGGTGAGGTTGAACGCGATAACGGCGAGCACCAGCCAGGCGGCGTTGGCGGTGAACACTCCGGACGGCAGGTGGGCCAGCGCGGATCCTTTGAGGTCGGCGTGGACCTGCTCGATGACGGCGTGATGGCGGTGGGTCTTGTCCGCCGCGACGGTGTCCAGGAGCACGGGGTCGGCGGTGGTGAAGAACGCGTGGAAGCGCCACACGTCGAACAGGGTGTCCTGGCCGGCTGCCTTGTTCTTCTCGGCGTTGAAGTCGGGGATCCGACGCACCACCAGCCGCCCGGGCACCTGCTCGGACTTCTTCTGCGCGGCGAAGGCGGTGAAGGGAATCTCGGCGACCTCGGCGCGAGAGATCCACTTCTGCGAGGTTTCGTCGAAGACGGCGTCGGTGTACTCGATGGTGGTCCACGCGTCGTGGCCGATTGTGGCGATCGCTTTCTTGACGGCCTTGTCCATCCGCACCGTGACCGACACATCGGCGCCGCCGACCAGGGCGGCGTGGACTGGTCCGCGGCCGTAGAACGCCGAGTCCATCCGGACCAAGACCAGCTGACCCGTGCCGAGCAGTCGCCGGGCGGTCCTCACCGCGTCGCCGACCAGCCGCTTCGCGCCGCGTGGCGACCCCGCCGCGCCCTTGCGGAGCCGCTGGGCCACGATCACCGGCGCCGTCGTCGCGGTCGTGAGCGTGGCCAGCAGTGCGTTGAGCCCGCGCACACCGGAGTAGCCGAACCCGGCGCCCTGCTTGGAGTGGCCGTGGACCTCGATGATCGTGTCGTCGACGTCGAGCAACGCGTACCCGGCACCGGCTCCTGACTCCTCGGTGCCGGCGCCAAGACCGGTCCCGGCGCCCAGGAGCCGGGTGAGTCCGGCCACCGCGATCAGGAACCTCGATGCGACTGCGTCGAGCTGACGAACGTGGCCGAAGGTGAACGCTCGCAGGAACGAGCCCAACGTCGAGGGCGCGTAGGCGCGGGCGAAAACCCGGCCCATCCCGCCGTGCCGCAGCAGCGCCATGTCATCGATCGAGTCCGCGCCGGCGACCATCCCACCGACGAGCGAGGCGACCTTCAGTCCGGCGTTCGCGCCCTTGTGCGTGGGCACCGTGAGGTGGGTATCAGCCAGATCCCGCAGCCCACCACGGTCGGCCAACGCGAGCACCGGGACCAGGCCGCCAGTCGACACGAGATTCGGATCATCGAAGGCTGCCGACGTCGCTCGAACCGTGTGAGAGAGTTTCATCCCAGAGATGCCCTTGCTGCCGGTGTGAATCTTTGCCTGAAGAACTCAGATTCTCCTGCCCTGCAAGGGCATTCTCGTTCTACGCCACGCTCACGTCACCAAACTCATCGGTGGATCCGGGCTTAGTCAGCAGCATCGCCGAATTCCAAGCACTACTCGACGAGTACCGCGATGGCTACAACAACCGCCGCAACAAGGTGCTCGCCAAGCTCACCCCACACCAACGCTTCGACCTCGGCCCATTCGCCACCGTCCCCGACCTACCCCCGGCGACCACCATCCTGACCCGACAGCTGGTCAGCGCCACCGGCTCCGTCGGCCTCGACGGACGCCTCATCGGCCTCGGAAGAAAACACGCCGGAAAGCCAGTCACCGTCTTCCGCACCGGCGCCTTCGTTGCCATCTTCACCGGCGACGAGCTCCTCCGCAGCCTCACCCTCGACTACAACCGCCGCTACCAACCCCAAGACCGCTAGTGTCACCGATGTCCTGAGACATATGTGTCACCGATGTCCCCGGACACGACAGGGGAAGGGGTTCTCCAGTTCGTATGACGTCCCGGCAGGGCTGCGGGGGTGCGGGAAGCGCGCCCTCAGGCCGGTGCGGCGCGCCCGACCAGGTGCGGGGCACCGTCCTTGGGCCGGGTGAGCCCGAAGGAGTACGTCGTCCCCTCGGACTCCAGCCCGAAGCCCACGGTGCCGGGGAGCAGGATCGGCTTGCGGAAGGCCACCTCGACGGTGACCGCGTCGGGCAGTCGGTTCTCGATCGCCGCGACGCAGCGCGCCAGGCTCCACATGCCGTGCGCGATCTGCCGTGGGAAGCCCAGGGCCTTCGCGGTCAGCGGGTAGAGGTGGATCGGGTTGTGGTCACGGGAGACCGCGGCATAGCGGCGCCCGAGGTCGCCCGGCAGCCGCCACTCGGTGCTCGCGGGCGGGGCCTCACCGACGTTGAGCGGGGCCCGCTCCTCGCCGGTGGCCGCCGCGGTGGCGGACCGCCCGAGGCGGAGGTAGGTCGACACCGACTCCCACACCACCTCGTCACCGGAGCGGACCTCGGCCACGAAGTCGACGGTCGCGCCCTTCCGGTGCGGGCGCGGCGACTCGGCCCGGACCGTCACGTCGAGGGACTCGCCGGAATGGACGGGCCGGTGACCGGTGATCGAGTTCTCCAGGTGGACGGTCCCGATCGCGGGGAACGGGAACTCCGGGCTGGTCATGATCGCCATGTGCAGCGGGAACGCCAGCAGATGGGGATAGGTCAGCGGGACCGCGTCCTTGGCCGGGAAGCCGCAGACGCGCGCGTACGCCGCCGCCCGGTCCCGGTCCACGGTCACGGCCGGACGGGTGAGCGCCAGCCCGGTGAACGGGCCGCCCGTCTTCCGCACGCCGGGCAGCTGGTTGAGCCCGGGCACCGACGGCAGCGCCGCCTTGAGCAGGCCGGTCACACCGCCGGCGGGGTTCTCGACCACGCGCGCCTGGGTCATCACGCCCCCAGCATCATCTGGCCGCAGACCCGGACGGTGTTGCCGTTGACGGCGGTGGAGCCGGGGTGGGCGTACCACGCGATCGTCTCGGCGACGTCGACCGGCAGGCCGCCCTGGGACATCGCGTTCATCCGCTGGCCGACCTCGCGGGTGGCGAACGGCACGGCGGCGGTCATCTGGGTGATGATGAAGCCGGGAGCCACGGCGTTGACGGTGATCCCGTCCTTGAGCTCCCCGGCGAGCGAGTCGACCAGCCCGATCACGCCGGCCTTCGACGTGGCGTAGTTCGTCTGCCCCACGTTGCCGGCGATGCCGGCGATCGAGGCGACGCCGACGATCCGTCCGTTGGGCCGGATGACGCCCTGGTCGAGCAGCTCCCGGGTGATCCGGTCCGGTGCGACGAGGTTCACGTCGATGACCGAGGAGAACCGGTCGGCGTCCATGTTCGCCAGCTTGCGGTCCCGCGTGATGCCGGCGTTGTGCACGACCACGTCCACGCCGCCGTGCCGCTGCTTCAGCTCGTGGGCGATCCGCTGCGGGGCGTCCTTGGCGGTGATGTCGAGGAGCAGCTGGTCGCCGTCGAGCTCGGTCATCAGGGCGTGCAGCTCGTTCGCTGCCTGGGGTACGTCGACCCCGACGACCGTGGCGCCGTCGCGGTGCAGCACCCGGGCGATCGCCTCGCCGATGCCGCGGCTCGCGCCCGTGACGAGGGCGACCTTGCCGGCCAGGGGACACTCGGCGTCCGGGGTCTCCGCGGCCTTCTTCTCGCCCGCGGCGCCGACCCGCACGACCTGCCCGGAGACGTAGGCCGACTTCGGGGACAGCAGGAACGCCAGCGTCGAGTGCACCGCGCCCTCGGCGCCGGGGGCGACGTACACCAGCTGGACCGTGGAGCCCTTGCCGATCTCCTTGCCCAGCGAGCGGGTGAAGCCCTCCAGCGCACGCTGCGCGATCCGCTCGTCACCGGCGACCTCCGCGGGCGGCGTACCGATCACGACCACCCGGCTGCACGGCGCGAGGCTGCGCAGCAGCGGGGAGAAGAACTCCTGCAGCTCGACCAGCTGCTCGGGGGAGGTGAGGCCGGAGGCGTCGAAGACCAGGCCCTTGTACGTCGCACCCGGGGCCGGCGCGGTGCTGCTCTCGATCCCCATCGAGGCGAGGATCCCCGGCAGCGACTCCGCGAGCCGCCCGGTGCCGCCGAGGCCGACGACGCCGTCGACGAGGGGCGCGCCCTCCTCCCAGCGCTCGAGCGGGGTGGGGGCGGGCAGGCCGAGGTTCTTGACCAGCAGCTTGCCGATCGGCGTGCGGGTGAAGCCCTGGTAGCGGTCGCTCATCGCGCGGTCCTTCAGGTCGACTGTGGGGTGGGTCCGCATCTGCGGCACCGCGTCATGTAACTCGATGTGACAGTCGGTGTCCACAGGGTCGCGGTGTGGCGCTCATTGCACCACTCCGGGGTTGCTCCCAGCGCCACGGGTGCCATTATTACCGGTGAGTATCAACCGGCAACAGGACGGCCGACCCCCGTCCGGGAGGCAGGAACCATGCAGGCCAAGACCCGTCGCGTCGCCGTGATCGGTGGCAACCGCATCCCGTTCGCCCGATCCAACTCGGCCTACGCGGACGCGTCGAACCAGGAGATGCTCACCGCCGCCCTGGACGGCCTGGTGACCCGCTACGGCCTGGAGGGCGAGCGGCTCGGCGAGTTCACCGCCGGTGCGGTGCTCAAGCACGCGCGCGACTTCAACCTGGCCCGCGAGACCGTGCTCGGCTCCAAGCTGGCGCCCGAGACGCCCGCGATCGACATCCAGCAGGCCTGCGGCACCGGGCTGCAGGCGGCGGCCATCGTGGCCGGCAAGATCGCGCTGGGCCAGATCGACGCCGGCATCGCGGGCGGGTCCGACACGACCTCCGACGCCCCGGTTGCGATCAGCGACCGGCTGCGCAAGAAGCTGATGAAGGTCAACGCCGCCAAGGACACCGCGGGCCGGCTCAAGGCGCTCGGCGCGATCCGGCCGACCGACATCGGCCTGGACATCCCGCAGAACGGCGAGCCCCGCACCGGCAAGTCCATGGGCGAGCACGCCGCCATCACGGCGCTGGAGTGGCAGATCGGCCGCGAGGAGCAGGACGAGCTCGCCGTGGCCTCGCACCACAACCTGGCCGCGGCCTACGAGCGCGGCTTCAACGACGACCTGATGACGCCGTTCCGCGGCCTGGACCGGGACAACAACCTGCGCGCCGACTCCTCGGTGGAGAAGCTGGCCAAGCTCAAGCCGGTCTTCGGCAAGGGCGAGACCGCCACGATGACCGCCGGCAACTCCACGGCGCTGACCGACGGCGCCTCGACGGTGCTCCTCGCGTCGGAGGACTGGGCCAAGGAGCGCGGGCTGGAGCCGCTGGCGTGGTTCACCGACTTCGAGACCGCGGCCGTGGACTTCGTGCACGGCAAGGAGGGGCTGCTGATGGCCCCGGCGTACGCCGTACCCCGCATGCTCGAGCGCAACGGACTGACCCTGCAGGACTTCGACTACTACGAGATCCACGAGGCGTTCGCCTCGCAGGTGCTCTCCACGCTCAAGGCGTGGGAGGACCCGATCTTCTGCAAGGAGCGACTCGGGCTGGACGCGCCTCTGGGGTCGATCGACCGGTCCAAGCTCAACGTCAACGGCTCGTCGCTGGCCGCCGGGCACCCGTTCGCCGCGACCGGCGGCCGGATCATCCCGGTGCTGGCCAAGCTGCTGCACGAGAAGGGCTCGGGCCGTGGCCTGATCTCGATCTGCGCGGCCGGCGGCCAGGGCGTCACCGCGATCCTGGAGGCCTGAGCCTCACCGCGATCACCCGGGCGGGCCGCTGCGGCGGCTCGCCCGGTCGGCGTCTCAGGCCGTCGCCAGGGCCAGCGCGGTGGTGGTGACGAAGCGGCGGATGTCGTCGGTGGAGACGGTGCCGACGGCAGGCACGCCCGGTGCGGCCTCCTTGACCAGGATCCCGACCCGGGCGAGCTGCAGCGCGCCCAGCCCGGCGGCGTAGAGGGTGTTGGCGAGCATGTCGGGGTCCTTGACCGCAAACCGTCCCTCTTGCGTGCCCTCCTCGAGCGCGGCGCTGAGGATGGACAGGCAGCCGGTCATCGCCTGGCCGAGGCGGTACATCGCCGCCTCGCTGATCTCCTCCTGCAGCTCCGGGCCGGTACGGCGCATCAGCGACTGAGCACAGTCGACGAAGGCGGGGTGCTCGAGGCCGTATCCGGCGAACGCGTCGCTGATCGCCAGCAGCCGCTTCTCCGGGTCGGCCACCGAGGCGCTGGCCTCGGCCAGGTCGTCGCGCAGCTCGTCGAGGTAGGTGACGAGCGTGAGCGCGAAGACCTCCTCCTTGCCGGTGAAGTGCCGATAGACGATGGCCCGGTTGACGCCGACCGCCCGGGCGATGTCCTCGATCTGGGCGTCGCTGACGCCCCGCTGGTCGAAGAGTCCGCGGGTCGCGGCGAGGATCTCGTCCTCGCGCTTGCGCCGCCGTGCCGCCGCGGCGACCCGGCGTCCATCGGTGGCGTCGGTGGTCACGCTGCTGAAGCCTACCGGGGTGGGGCTCCGAGCGCCCCACCGCCGACTGGGCGTGAATTGGCGCCGACTCGGCTGGGGTCAGGCGAGTGCCCGCACGGTCTCGATCGTGTCGGCCTCCTCCGCGGTCTTGTCGTCGCGGTAGCGGAGGACGCGAGCGAAGCGGAGCGCGAGCCCGCCGGGGTAGCGGGTCGAGCGCTGGAGCCCGTCGAAGGCGATCTCGACGACCTGCTCGGGCCGGACCGGGACGACCCAGTCCGCACTCGGATCCTCCACAGTCGCGAGCTCGGTGAAGCGCTCGGTCTGCCAGGCGAGGATCTGGTCGGTCATCCCCTTGAACGTCTTGCCGAGCATCACGAACCCGGTCGGCGAGGAGTCGTCGCGGGCCCCGAGGTGGATGTTGGACAGCCATCCCTTGCGGCGGCCCGACCCCCACTCGACCGCGAGCACCACCAGGTCGAGGGTGTGCACCGGCTTCACCTTCACCCAGCCCGCGCCACGGCGGCCGGCGGCGTACGGCGCCTCCAGGTTCTTCACCACCACACCCTCGTGACCGGCGGCCAGCGCCTGCTCGACGAACCGCTGGGCCTCGTCGAGGTCGCCGGTGACCACCCGCGGCACCAGCGAGTCCTCAGGCACGAGGCGCGCGAGCGCCTCCAGTCGCTCGCTGCCGGGGGAGTCGAGCAGGTCCTCGCCGTCGAGGTGCAGCAGGTCGAAGAAGTACGCCGTCACCGCGACCCCGCCGGCCTGCGCCGTGCGGGACGCCGTCTCCTGGAACGGCCGCGGGCGCCCCGTCTCGTCCAGCGCGATCGCCTCCCCGTCGAGGACGAACCGCTCGGCGGGCAGGGAGCGGGCCAGCTCCACCACCTCGGGCAGCCGTGCGGTGATGTCGTCCAGGCTGCGGGTGGTGATGAGGACGTCATCGCCCTCTCGGTGTACCTGGATCCGGATGCCGTCGAGCTTCGTGTCGATCGCCACCGGTGCCCCGTCGGCGCCCGCCTTGGCCATCGCCGCGGCGAGGTCGGGCGCGCTGGAGGCGAGCATAGGCAGGATCGGCCGCCCCACCTCGAGCCCGATCTCCTCCAGCGCCGCGACGCCGCCGTCGAAGGCGGCGACCGCCACGGGCACCGGGCCGCCCGCCAGCATCGCGGCCCGGCGTACTGTCTGCACGCCGATGCCCGTCGCCGCCGCGACCGCCTCCAGCACGAGCGCGTCGAGGGCGCCCTGCCGCACCTCGCCCGTGACCAGGCCGCGCAGCCAGCGCTGCTCCAGCTCGGTGGCCCGCCCGAAGAGGTCGGCGACGGCCTGCTTCCGAGCCGCCTGTGACCCCGGGCCGGCCAGGGCGCCCAGCGCCTCGAACGCGGCGTCGGTCTCCGCCACGGTCAGCGTCGGCTCGGCTGCCGGGTCGGGCAGGGACTGCAGACCGCGCCAGCCCAGGCCGGTACGGCGCTGCCGCAGCGACCCCGCCAACCACGAGGCGACGATGGCGCGATCCTCCCCGGCGGCCTCGAGCGCGACGGCGAGCGCAGCGACCTTCTCCTTGCGGGAGCGGGTGGCGGCGACGGTGGCGGACGCGGCCGCGACGTCGTGGACCAGCATGGGCTCAGTGTGCCCGGCGCCGCCGACATCCGCGGCCCGCCGCAGCGGATTCATTTACCAGGTAGTCGCGATGAACCGTCGCTCTGCATGGTGAATTTGCTGGGTGGAGCGTCACTGTGACACGACTACCTGGGAAATGGTCGGCAGGAGTACGACGGCGGACGCAGGCGGGAGTACGGCGGCCCTACGCCCCCGGCGTCCAGGTGAAGCGGGGAGGGCGCCGTTCGCCGAAGGCGGCGATCCCCTCGGCGGGGTCGGAGGAGCCCTCGAGCACCGAGAACCAGTGATCGTCGACCTCGGCGGGGACGTCGCCGGACGCGGAGATCGCCTCGATCATCGCCTTCGATCCCATCTGGGTGAGCAGCGAGCGCTCGAGCAGCGTGCCGACCAGCTCACCCAGGCGCGCCTCGGCGTCGGGCACCGACGGCAGCAGCTCGTCGACCAGCCCGATCCGCAGCGCGCGCTCGGCGTCGACGATCTCGCCGGTGAAGAGCAGGTGCTTGGCCGCCGACGGCCCGATCAGCCGGGTCACCCGGGTCAGCGCGTCGGTGGGGTAGAGGATCCCCAGCCGGGCCGGCGTGATGCCGAAGACCGACCCCGCCGCGGCGATCCGCAGGTCGCAGGACGCGGCCAGCTCGACGCCGCCGCCCACGCACGAGCCGGTGATGAAGGCGACGGTGGGCTTGGGGAAGGTCGCGAGCGCGTCGTCGGCGTACCGGTTGTTCGCCTGGTAGTCCCGCAGCGGCATGTCCGCCAGCCCGCCGATGTCCGCGCCCGCGCAGAAGTGGTCGCCCACGCCGCGCAGCACGAGGAGGCGCACCGAGTCGTCGGCAGCGAGCTCGTGGCACAGGTCGCCGATCCGCCGCCACATCTCGTGGGTGATCGCGTTGCGCTTGGCCGGGCGGTTCAGCCACAGCGTCGCGGCGCCGTCCTCGCGGGTGACGGAGAGCTCGGAGTCCACAGCGTCCACGGCGCCGAGCATCCCAGAGTCGCGGGTCATCCGCCGATCCGGGTCCGGACCTCGTAGAGCTCGGGGAAGAACGTCAGGTCCAGCGCCCGCCGCAGGAAGTCCACGCCCGACGACCCGCCGGTGCCGGTGCGGTGCCCGATCGTGCGCTGCACGACCTGCAGGTGCCGGAAGCGCCACGCCTGGAAGTTGTCCTCGATGTCGACCAGCTCCTCGCACGTCTCATACACGCCCCAGTGGTCGGCCGGGGCGGCATAGACCTGCGCGAAGACGTCGACCAGCCCGGGGGAGGAGCGGTACGGCGCGGCCCAGTCGCGCTCGACCCGGTCGGGGGGTACGTCGTACCCGTGCCGCGCCAGGTAGCCCAGGAACTCGTCGTAGAGCGACGGCTCGTGCAGCAGCCGCTCCAGCTCGCCGCGGGCCGCGTCGTCGTGGGCGAAGACCGCGACCATGTCGGGGTCCTTGTTGCCGAGGAGGAACTCGACCTCGCGGTACTGCGCGGACTGGAAGCCCGAGGAGGTGGCGAGGAACGGCCGGATGAGGGCGTACTCCGACGGGGTGAGCGTGGCCAGCACCGCCCACTGGTCGGTGAGCGTGTGCTGGACGTGCTTGATCCTCGCCAGCCGCTTCAGCGCCGGCGCGAGCTCGTCCCCACGGAGCAGGTCGCGCGCGGACCGCAGCTCGTGCACGAGCAGCTTCAGCCACAGCTCGGAGGTCTGGTGCTGGATGATGAAGAGCAGCTCGTCGTGCTGTGGAGGGTCGCTCAGCGGCTGCTGCGCGGAGAGCAGCACGTCCAGGCGCAGGTAGTCGCCGTAGGACATCTGCTGCGCGAAGTCCCGCTCGATGCCCTCCTCCAGCGGCCGTCCGGGGGTCGCGTCGTCCATGACGCCCAACCTAGTGCCGCCGGGCCGGGGCGCTGTCGGCGCCGGGCGGTAGTTTCGCGATGTGCAGCCCGACGTCGAGACCACCTGGCGGCCCGCCTGGCCGTGCCCGGTCGGCGCCGTGCTGGCACCCCATCGCCGCGGCCCCGGAGACCCGACGTACCGGATCGACGACCGCGGCCGGCACTGGCGCGGCATCCGCACCCCGGACGGCCCGGCCACGCTGGTGATCGAGACCCTCCCGCGCACGGGGGAGGTGTACGCCGCAGCCTGGGGCCCGGGAGCGGAGTGGGCGGTCGCGCAGCTGCCCGCGATGCTCGGCGCCGAGGACGACCCCGGCGAGTTCGACCCGCGCCACCCGGTGCTCGTCGAGGCGGCCCGGCGACACCCGCACTGGCGGGTCGGCCGCACCGGGCGGGTCTGGGAGGCGTTCCTGCCCGCCGTGATCGAGCAGAAGGTGACCGGCCAGGAGGCCTTCGCCGGCTTCCGCCGGCTGGTGCACCGCTTCGGCGAGCGCGCCCCGGGCCCGGGGCCGGAGCAGCGGCTGTGGGTGCAGCCGTCGCCGCAGCAGGTCGCGCTGGTGCCGTCCTGGCAGTGGCTGCAGGCCCACATCGACCCGGCTCGGTCGCGGGTGCTGGTCCGCTCCGCTCAGCGGGCGGACGCCCTGGAGCGGCTGGCCGCCGTCCCGCACGACGAGGCGGACCGCCGGCTGCAGAGCCTGCCCGGGGTGGGGGTGTGGACCAGCGCCGAGGTGCGCTCCCGGTCCCTCGGCGACCCCGACGCCGTCTCGTTCGGCGACTACCACGTCGCCAAGGACATCGGCTGGGCGCTCACCGGCACCCCGGTCGACGACGAGGGGCTCGAGGAGCTGCTCGAGCCCTGGCGCGGCCAGCGCTACCGGGTCCAGGCCCTGGTGGCGGTCGCGCGGCTCCATCGACCGCGGCGCGGCGCCCGGATGGCACCCCGGCGACACCTTCCCGTCCGCTGACGTAACTCTTAGAGTAACTCCGCGTTACAACATCCTAAGAGGGAGATCCGCGCCACCCGATCGACGGCGTGGAGGACGAGGAGAAGCAGGGTGCTGGAGCTGGCGACGCTGCAGGAGGCGGACCAGGAGACGGTGCAGAGGCTCTTCGCCGAGGCCGACGCCGAGGAGCTGGTCGAGTCCGTCGCGGCGATGGAGGACGACGAGCTGCGCGCGCTGGTGGAGGACGCCGACGTCCGCACGGCGGCGATCGGCGCGATCCTGGCGCGGCTGCACGAGTTCGCGATCCCCGAGCGGCTCGACGAGGTCGTCGGCGTGGTCCGGCTGGACCTCAAGGACGGCCGCCGGGTCGTGGAGCAGGAGGCGCTGCGCTTCTGCTCGGGCACGATCGACGTGCTCGACCCGGACACCCCGGCCGACGTGGTGCTCACCTCCAGCGTGCTGGGCTTCGTGCGGCTGGTCACGGGCGAGGCGAACGCCGGCCTGGAGTACCTCTCCGGCCGGCTCGGGGTCGACGGAGACGCCGACCTGGCCCTCGCCGTCGGCGGGATCTTCCGCGTGCCCGGGCAGCCCGGTGTCGCGGTCGACCCCCGCGCGCTCGACCCGGTCGAGGTCGCCGAGGCGATCGACGGGGTCTCCGCCGCCCACCTGAAGAACGTGATGTCGGGCGGCTTCCGAGCGGTGGTGCTGACCGAGATCTTCCGGCGGCTGCCGGAGTTCGTCGACGAGCACAAGGCCCGCCGCAGCCGCCTGGTGGTGGCCTTCCGCCTCACCGGCAGCGCCGACGGCGAGGTCGAGAGGTACGTCGTCACCGTGGCCGACGGCCGGGCGAGCGTCTCCGAGGGCGACGCCGGCGAGCGCCGCGACGCCACCATCACCTGCACCGGCCACGACTTCCTCCGCCTGGCCACCGGCCACCTCAACGCGGTCGCCGGGGTGATGAAGGGGACGCTGAAGGTCAAGGGCGACCGGGCGAAGGCCCTGCAGCTCAGCGGCGTGCTGGACATCCCCGGGGTGCGCTGACCATGGCCGCCACGACGCCGATCGGCCGCCCCACCCTGGCGGGGCTCCGCACCCGGTTCGACGAGGGCGTCACCACGACCGGCGCCATGGTCGAGCTGGCCGCGCAGGCGAGCCGCGCGGTGGTCGAGGACATCGCCCAGCGCCGTTTCTCCTGGAGCGAGTTCCTCTTCCAGGCATGGTTCATGGTTCGGGTCTCCCTGCTGCCGACGATCCTGGTGGCGATCCCGTTCGGCGTCATCGTCTCCGTGCAGGTGGGCGGCATCGCCCAGCAGATCGGCGCCGCCAGCTTCTCCGGGGCCGTCAACGGGATCGGCGTACTCCGTCAGGGCGCGCCGCTGGTGACCAGCCTGATGATCGCGGGCGCGGTCGGGTCGGCCATCACCTCCGACCTCGGCGCCCGCACGATCCGCGAGGAGGTCGACGCGCTCCGGGTGATGGGCATCAACCCGGTGAACCGGCTGGTCGCTCCCCGGCTGCTGGCCGCCCTGGTGGTCGCGCTGCTGCTCAACGTCGTCGTCGCGGTGACCGCGATCGGCACCGGGTTCGCCCTCAACGTCGGCGGGGGCCAGGTCAGCTCGGGCACCTACCTCGGCTCGTTCATCTCCTTCGCCCAGCCGACCGACCTCCTCCTGGCCGAGCTCAAGGCCGCGATCTTCGGGTTCATCGCCACGATCGTCTCCGCGCAGAAGGGCCTCTCGGCCTCCGGCGGCCCCAAGGGCGTCGCCGACGCGGTCAACCAGTCGGTCGTGCTGAGCTTCATCCTGCTCGCGATCGTCAACGTGGCGCTGACCCAGGCCTACGTCATGCTCGTCCCGCAGAGGATCGCCTGATGTCGAACTGGTCGATCACCCGCGCCGGCAGCGCCGTCACCGACGGTCTGGTCAAGGCGGGCGAGGCCGCGTCCTTCGCCGGGCGCGCGCTGGCGTCCCTGCGCTACCCCCTGACCCACTACCGCAGCGAGGTGCTGCGGCAGCTCACCGACATCTCCTGGGGCTCGGGCGCGATCGTGGTCGGCGGCGGGACCATCGGCGTGATGGTGCTGCTGGCGCTGTCCGCCGGCACCTCGCTCGGCATCGAGGGGTTCAGCGGCCTGGAGCTGGTCGGCCTGGCGCCCCTGACCGGCTTCGTGTCGGCCAGCGTCAACACCCGCGAGCTCGCCCCGCTGGTCGCCGCGCTCGCCCTGGCCGCTCAGGTGGGCTGCCGCTTCACCGCCCAGCTGGGGTCGATGCGGATCCACGAGGAGATCGACGCGCTCGCCGTGATGGCCGTGCACCCGCTGCGCTACCTCGTCACCACCCGGATCGCGGCCGCGATGATCGCGATCCTGCCGCTCTACCTGATCGGCCTCATCGGCTCCTGGATCGCCTCGCAGCTCGCGGTGGTCGTCATCTACGGCCAGTCGCCGGGCACCTTCGAGCACTACTTCGACACCTTCATCTCCGGGCGCGACGTCTTCCTGTCCGTGGTGAAGATCCTGGTCTTCGCCCTGTTGGTCACGCTGATCCACTGCTGGTACGGCTTCCAGGCCGGCGGCGGCCCCCAGGGCGTCGGCGAGGCCACGGGCCGGGCGATCCGCGCCAGCATCGTGGTGGTGGTCGTGACCGACATGCTGTTGACGCTGGCGTTCTGGGGGAACGACCCAGGCTTCCGGGTGGCGGGGTGACCATGAGCCTCCTCGCCACGCTGCGCGGCAACGGCCGCGACCCGTCCCGGGCCACCCTGATGGCCCGCGGGGTCGCCCTGCTCTGCGCGATCGTCCTCGCCGTCACCCTCCTCGTGCTCGTCGGGCGCGGTGCCTTCGCCGACGAGGTGCCGGTGCGCGTGCGGCTCGACAACGCCGGCGGCAGCCTGGTGCCCGGCACGGACGTGAAGTACGACGGCGTCGTGGTCGGACGGGTCGGGCAGATGCGCCGGGTCGGGCACCGGGTGGAGGTCGCGGCGACCCTGGACCCCGACCTCAGCGAGCGGCTCCCGGCCGACGTACGCGCCCGTGTCCTGCCGGCCACCATCTTCGGCACCTCGTTCATCGACCTGGTCGGCGGCAGCCCCGTCGGCCCCCGGACCGAGACCATCCGGGCCGACCAGGTGATCGCCCAGGACCTGAGCCGCCCGACGCTGGAGATCCAGGCGGTGCTGGACCAGGTCGACGGGCTGGTGAAGGCGCTCGGGCCGGCCCGGCTGTCCACGACCCTGGACAACATGGCCACCGCGCTGCGGGGCAACGGCGAGGCGCTCGGCCAGACGATGGTCCGGCTGGACCGGCTGCTCGCCAAGATCAACCCCGAGATGCCGCGCATCCGCCGCAACCTGCGTCTGCTGGCGACCAACCTCGAGGCGTTCCGGGAGTACGCCCCCGGGCTGCTGGCCGCGAGCGACAACGCGTTGGTGGCGGCCCGGACGATCGCCGAGCGCGAGACCGACTTCCGCCGGCTGGCGCGGCGCGGTGCGCGGTCGATGGACAGCACCAACCGGCTGCTGGTCGAGAACCGCCGGGCGCTCGCCGCGCTGCTCGTGCGGCTCTCGGTCGTCGTGGACGTGCTCTACGACGGACGCGGCGACCTGATCGACGCCCTCAACGCCACCAGCCGCCTCGGCACCCGGTTCGCCGACGCGATGTCCTACGGCCCCTACGTTCGGGTCGATGCGGAGCTGCGCCGGAACGCCGGCCCGCAGTACACCCCCCGGGACTGCCCGCAGTACGGCAGCCAGCGCGGACGGGGGTGCTGACATGGCCGGAACCAGATCGACCCTGGTGAAGTTCACCGTGTTCCTGGTGGTCTCCGTCCTGCTGTTCACCGGGCTCTACCGGATGATGACGAACTCGGTGAGCGGCGACGTCGCCACCTGGACGGCCCGCTTCGAGTCGGTCAGCGGGCTGCGCGAGGGCGACGACGTGCGCGTGGCCGGGGTCCGGGTCGGCCGGGTCGAGGGGATCGAGGTCGCCGGGAACGACCAGGCCGAGGTGACCTTCAGCCTGGCCAAGGGGCAGCGGGTCTACCGCAACACCAACGTCACGCTGCGCTACCAGAACCTCCTCGGTCAGCGGTATCTCGCGCTGTCGGTGGATCCCGACCGCGGGCCCGCGCTGCCGCTCGGCGCACAGATCCCCCTGAGCCGGACGAGCCCGGGCTTCGACCTGACCGCCCTGCTCAACGGCTTCGAGCCGCTCTTCAACACCATCGAGCCGGGCGAGGTGAACCGGCTGGCCACCAGCCTGGTGCGCGTGCTGCAGGGGGAGTCCGGCACCGTCGAGCAGCTGCTGCGCAACACCGCGCAGGCCACCGAGTTCCTCGCCTCGCGCGACCAGGTGCTGACCCAGGTGCTCCGCAACCTCACCCCCGTCCTGCAGAACCTCGCCCGGCAGGGCCGGCAGTTCGACGCCACCGTCGTGGAGTTCCGCAAGCTGATGACCGGGCTCGCCCGGCAGCGGTCCCAGTTCGCCGACACCATCGACCACCTGGGCTCGCTCGTGGAGAGCACCAGCGGGCTGCTCAAGGAGGCCCGCCCGCCCCTGGACCGCGACGTCGCCAGTCTGCGCGAGGCCGCGGCCCTGCTGGCCCGGGAGCGGCCGCGGCTGCTGGCCACGATCGAGGCGCTGCCGGTGCTGCTGTCCGGCTTCGGCCGCGCGATGTCCTACGGCGCCTACATGAACGTCTACATGTGCACCCTCGGCATCGAGGCCCCCACCGGACAGACGGTGTGGATCGGCGGCAACGGACCCAACTCGGAGGCGTGCCGATGAGCGACAAGCGACGGCTCTACCGCACCGGCCTGCTCACCCTGCTGGTGCTCGCCCTGGTCGCCGTGCTCGTGGGCGCCGCGGCCGGACTGCGCCTGGGCTCCCGGGAGTACACCGCCGTCCTCGAGCACACCGCCGGGCTGCGCGCCGGCGAGGAGGTGCAGGTCGCGGGCGTCGGCGTCGGGGAGGTGACCAGCGTGGAGCTCGGCCGCCGCGAGGTCCGGGTCGGCTTCACCGTCGACGACGACGTACGGCTCGGCAGCCGGACCACCGCCGAGGTCAAGGTCGCGACGCTGCTGGGCACGCACTTCCTGATGGTGCGGCCCGAGGGCTCCGGCGAGCTCGCCGATGACACGATCCCGCTGGCGCGGACCCGCGTGCCCTACAACCTGCAGGACGTGCTCGACCGGCTCAGTCCCGAGGTCGACCAGTTCGACACCAGGACCATCGAGGAGTCGATGGCCACGGTCGCCGACGTCCTGGACGCCAGCGGCGAGGAGGTCGGCCCCGCGCTGGCGGGCGTGCGCGACGTCTCCGCTCTGATGGCCGCCCGCTCCGACCAGATCGCCCAGCTGCTGCGCGCCGCCCGTCAGGTGAGCCGTCAGCTGCGCGCCAGCGCGCCCGACCTGCTGCAGCTGATGCGGCAGGCCGATCTGGTCCTGGACACGCTGCGCGCCCGGCGCCAGGTGATCCGCGCGCTGCTGCGGGACCTCACGACCCTGGGCGACCAGCTCTCGGGGGTGGTTGAGGACATCCGCGGTGACGTGGCGCCCACGCTGCGCGACCTGGACCGGGTCACCGCCCTGCTGCGCCGCAGCGACGCCCGGCTCAGCGAGGGGATCCGCACCCTCGCGCCGACCGTGCGCTACTTCGCCAACGCCGGCGGCACCGGCCGGTGGCTGGACCTGGACATGCCCACGGGCGTACCGGACACGATCAACTGCGGGCTGGAGGGACGATGCTGACCCGAACGCGCCTTGCCTCCGCCGTACGCCGGCTCCTGACGGTCGTCGTCCTGGTGCTGGTCGGCTCGACGTCGGCCTGCACCCCGCTGGACGACGACCTCCAGGTGACCGCGATGTTCGACGACTCCGCCGGCCTCTTCGTCGGCAACGACGTCGGGGTGCTCGGAGTGCCGATCGGCGAGATCACCGACATCACTCCCCGGGGGCGGCAGGTCGCGGTGCAGATGCGGATTACCGGCGACCGGTCGCTGCCCGCGAAGGTCGGGGCGGCGGTGGTCTCCCGGTCGGTCGCCACGGACCGCTATGTCGAGCTCACCCCCGCCTTCGCCCGCGGCCCGCGACTGCGCGACGGTGCCGTCATCCCGCTGGCGCGCACGCGCACGCCGGTGGAGTACGACGAGGTGCTGTCCTCGCTCAACACCTTCAGCAAGGGCCTGGCCGGCAAGGACGGCAAGGCGCGGGCGCTCCGGCGCCTGCTGGCCGAGGGGGCGGCCGCCCTCGACGGGCGCGGCGACGACGTCAACGACACCGTCACGGCGCTCAGCAAGGGCACCGGCGCCCTGGCCGAGCACCGCGGCGAGATCGTGGGCACGGTCCGGGACCTCGACGACCTGACCGCGCTGCTGGCGGCCAACCAGGAGGTCGTGCGGCAGTTCATCGAGAGCGTCAGCGACGCCACGGACATGTTCGCGACCGAGCGCCGGCAGTTCGGCGCCGCGCTGCGCTCCCTGGACCGGGCCCTGCAGTCGCTGGGCACCTTCGTCCAGCGCAACCGGGCCCAGCTCGGGACGTCACTGCGGGGCCTGACCCGGGTCGTCGAGAACCTGCTGGAGCACCAGGCCGAGCTCGCCGAGGCCGTCGAGGTGCTGCCGCTGACCCTGCAGAACACCGGCAACGCGGTCACGCCGGGCAACCGCCTCAACGTCAAGCTCCCGCCGACCTCGCTGAGCCCGATCCGCCAGCTCACCGACGCCCTGTGCGAGCTGGCGCCGGCCGACCTGTGCGAGCAGCTGGGCACCAACCCCTCGATCGAGGAGATCCTCGACGGGCTCCTGGGGGTGACCCGGCCGTGACCCGCCTCCTGACCCGGCTGACGGCGGTGCTCGCCGCCCTCGCCCTGCTCGCCGGCTGCGGCACCGACATGGACCCCACGGCGGGGAGCTCCGGTCGCACGGTCGTCGCGGTGTTCGACGACGCCCTCAACCTGCCCAAGGGGGCGCCGGTCAAGGCGGGGGGCGTGCCCATCGGGAAGGTCGAGCAGATCACCGCGAAGGACTACCGCGCACGCGTGGTGCTGCGGCTCGACGAGGGCGAGCGGCTCGCCCGGGGGACGACCTTCCGGCTGCGCTACACCACCGCGCTGGGTGAGCTCTACGTCGAGGCGACGCCCCCGAAGCGGGGGCCGGCGCTCGCCGACGGCGAGGTGGTCCGTCCCCCGGAGGCCTCGACCGCGCCCACCGTCGAGGACACGCTGGCCCAGGCGTCCCTCCTGGTGAACGGAGGCAACCTCAAGCAGGCCGCCACGATCGTCGACGAGCTCAACCTCGCCCTGGACGGGCGGGAGGGAGCCGTCCGCGGCGTCCTGCGCGGCACCGATCGACTGATGGTCGAGCTGATCCGCTCCCAGCGCGAGATCGACGACATCCTCACCGCGCTCGACGGCGCCGCGCGGACGCTCGCCGACCGGCAGGACGCGGTCAACCGGGCGCTGCGCGAGTTCCGGCCGGCCGCGCGCGTGCTCCGACGCAACACCGACGACCTGGTCCGGTTCCTCAACTCCACCGACCGGCTGGCGGTGACCGCCGACGGTCTGGTGCGCCGGACCCGCGGGGACCTGCTGGAGGTGGTTCGCAAGCTCGGGCCGGTGCTCGACACGGTCCTGGCGAACCGCCGTACCGTCCTCAACGCGCTGGACGTGCTGATCCGCTTCTCCGGCCGGATCGACGCCGCGGTGCCGACCGACTACCTCAACCTCTACCTCCGGCTGAGGGTCGACACCCTGCTGACCGACCCGTCGCTGCCGATCCCGCAACTGCCGGGCGTCCCGCTGCCCGGCGGCGGGCTCCCCAGCCTGCCCGAGCTTCCGCAGCTCCCGGAGATCCCGGGCGTCACCGGCCCCACGGAGCAGCCCTCACAGCAGCCCGGCGGCGAGCCGTTGCTCCCCATCCTGCCCGGGCTGAGCGGGGGTGAGGGGTGATGGGCCTGCTGCGCTCCCGGAACGCCCTCAGCGTCCTCGGCCTGGTCACGGTCGCGCTGGTGTGTGTGGTCTATCTGCTGTCGGTGGTGCTCGACATCCCGCTCACCCAGCGGCCGGATCGCATCACCGTGCGGATGACGGCGACCGGCGGGCTCTTCGAGGGGTCCTCGGTCACCTACCGCGGCGTGCGCGTGGGCACCGTCCGGAGGATCGTGCTGGCCGACGGCGGCGGTGTCGAGGCGACCGTGACCCTGCGCGACGGGGTGCAGGTGCCGTCCGGCGGGCGGGCTCGGGTGCGGACGCTGTCGCCGGTGGGGGAGCAGTTCCTCGACTTCACCCCCACGCGCAAGGGGCCGCCGTACCTCGGCGACGGCGACGTGGTCCGCGCCGACACCGTCGACCTGCCCGTGCGCCTGGCCACGGCCGCCGGCAACGTGCAGAACCTGCTGGGGTGGATCGACCACGGCCAGCTGCGCACGGTGATGCGCGAGCTGGCCGCCGCCACCGATGGCACCGGCGACGACGTGGACCGGCTGCTGACCTCGACCGACCAGCTCACGGTGGCCCTCGACCAGAACTGGCCCCGGGCCCGGTCGCTGCTGCGCAACGGCGAGACGGTCGGCACGCTGATCGCGGGGCAGAACGACCGGCTCAGGGGGCTCTCCCGGGACGCCCTGGTGCTCTCGCGCTGGCTGCGCACCTTCGACCCGGAGTTCCGCCGCATCCTGGCCAGGTCGCCGCGGAACTTCGACCGGCTCTACGCCTTCACCGAGCAGATGCGCCGGGTGCTGCCGCCGACGCTTTCCGCGCTCGTCCGCCTCTCCGACCTGCTGTGGCGCCGGGAGCCGCACCTGCGGGCGCTGGCCCCGTCGCTGGAGTACGGCGCCTCCCGCTTCGCCTCCGCCTTCTCCGGCGGCTGGCTCAACATCGACATCAACCTCGAGGGTCAGGAGCACTGCGAGTACGGCACCCCGCGCCGCAGCCCGACCAGCACCGACCGTCGTCCGATGTACCGCAACGGGCACTGCTCGATGACCGACCAGGTGTGGCGCGGCGGCGAGCACGCCCCGCCGCCGCTCAACCGGTGAGGCGCCCTCAGAGCAGCGGGCGCAGCGGCGCGAGCACCGCCTCGGTGAACTTCCGGTGCAGGTCCCGCGCCTCCCACTCGGTCATGGTCAGCTCCAGGGCGTTGGACTGGTCGGTGTCGAAGATCCCCTCCATCACCTCGGCGAGCGCCGCGTCGATGACCTCGACGTTGATCTCGTAGTTGCCCTGCAGGGAGAGCCGGTCCACGTTGGCGGTCCCGACCGTGGTCCACTCGCCGTCGATGGTGGCGGTCTTGGAGTGGATCATCGCGCCGCTGTAGCGCAGCACCCGGACGCCGGCGGCCAGCAGCTGGGAGAAGTAGCCGCGGGAGATCCAGTCGGCCACGATGTGGTTGGACTTCAGCGGGATCAGGATGCGGACGTCGACGCCGCGGCGCGCGGCCTGGGTGAGAGCGTCGACGAAGTCCTGGTCGGGGATGAAATAGGCGTGGGACATCCAGATGTTGCGGGTCGCGCGGTTGATCGCCTCGAGGTACATCGACCGGATGGGAAACATCCAGAACCGGGGCACGTTGCGCTGGAACCGGATCCGCGGCTCCCACACCGAGGAGGTCTCCAGCAGCAGGGGCCGCTCGCTGCGGCCCAGCAGCTTGCGCCGGTTGAGGTTCCAGAAGTCGGCGAAGGCACGCTTGAGGTCCCACACACCGGGGCCGACGATCCGGACGTGCGTGTCGCGCCACTCCGTGGCGTAGGCACTGCCGATGTTGTAGCCGCCGACGAACCCGATCTGCTCGTCCACCACCAGGATCTTGCGGTGGTCGCGGCCGTAGCGGCGCAGGTCCCAGAACTTCAGCCCGGCGTTGTAGATGGGGTAGCGCAGCACCTTCACCTCGGGCGGGAAGTGCTTGAACGCGGGGGAGACGACCAGGTTGGCGAAGGAGTCGTAGATGACCCGCACGTCCACGCCCCGGCGGGCCGCCTCGATCAGCGCCTGTTTGAACTGGTCGCCGACCTCGTCGCCCTTCCAGATGTAGGTCTCGAAGAGGACCTGCTTCTCGGCACCGCGGATCGCGGCCAGCATGTCGTCGTACAGGTTCTGGCCGAAGGTGTAGGTGGTGATGTCGCTGCCCCCGACGTGCACGGTCTCCGGCGGGGTCACCGGGAACGGCTTGGGCCGCTTCCCGCGCCGGCGGTAGGAGTCGACGAGGGTCAGCCCCACGGCGATCGCCAGCTGCAGCCCGAAGAACCCCAGGAGCACACGACGGGCGGCGCGGACGGCGTCACGGGCGGTCGAGATGCGGATCACGTCGCCAATCTAACGGGTGTCGGTGGAGCGTCGTAGGCTCGCAGCATGCGTCCAGTCACCGATCTCCAGCGCCGGTTGGCGCCGTTCGAGGTGATCTCCGAGTTCCAGCCCGCCGGCGACCAGCCGGCCGCGATCAAGGAGATCTCCGAGCGGGTGCGCGGCGGCGAGCAGGACGTGGTGCTGCTCGGCGCGACCGGCACCGGCAAGACGGCCACCGTGGCCTGGGTGGCCGAGCAGCTCCAGCGTCCGGTGCTCGTGCTCCAGCCCAACAAGACGCTGGCCGCACAGTTCGCCAACGAGCTGCGCCAGCTCTTCCCCGACAACGCGGTGGAGTACTTCGTCTCCTACTACGACTACTACCAGCCCGAGGCCTACGTCCCGCAGACCGACACCTACATCGAGAAGGACTCCTCGATCAACGAGGAGGTCGAGCGGCTGCGCCACTCGGCGACCAACTCGCTGCTGACCCGGCGCGACGTGATCGTGGTCAGCACGGTGTCCTGCATCTACGGCCTGGGCACCCCGCAGGAGTACGTCGACCGCATGGTGCGGCTGCGCGTGGGGGAGGAGCACGACCGCGACGAGGTGCTGCGCCGCCTGGTCGAGATCCAATACACGCGCAACGACATGTCCTTCACCCGCGGCACCTTCCGGGTCCGCGGCGACACCCTGGAGATCTTCCCGGTCTATGAGGAGATGGCGGTCCGGATCGAGTTCTTCGGCGACGAGATCGAGCGGCTGATGACGCTGCACCCGATCACCGGCGAGGTCATCAGCGATGACCAGGAGCTCTACATCTTCCCCGCCAGCCACTACGTCGCCGGCCCCGAGCGGATGGAGCGGGCGATCAAGGGCATCGAGCTGGAGCTGGACGACCAGCTGGCCAGGTTCGAGCGCGAGGGCAAGATGCTGGAGGCGCAGCGACTGCGCATGCGCACGACCTACGACATCGAGATGATGCGCCAGGTCGGCTCCTGCTCCGGCATCGAGAACTACTCCATGCACATCGACGGCCGCCAGCGCGGCTCCGCGCCCAACTGCCTGCTCGACTACTTCCCCGAGGACTTCGTGCTCGTCGTGGACGAGTCGCACGTCGCCGTCCCGCAGATCGGCGGGATGTACGAAGGCGACATGTCCCGCAAGCGCAACCTGGTCGAGCACGGCTTCCGGCTGCCCAGCGCGATGGACAACCGGCCGTTGAAGTGGGAGGAGTTCCTCGACCGGATCGGGCAGACGATCTATCTCTCCGCGACGCCGGGCGACTACGAGCTGGACCGGGTCGGCGGCGTGCAGAACGCCGTCGAGCAGATCATCCGCCCCACCGGGCTGGTCGACCCCGAGGTGGTGGTCAAGCCGACCAAGGGGCAGATCGACGACCTGATCCACGAGATCCGCACCCGCACCGACCGCAACGAGCGGGTCCTGGTCACCACGCTGACCAAGAAGATGTCCGAGGACCTGACCGACTACCTCCTCGACGCCGGGGTGCGCACCCGCTACCTCCACTCCGAGGTGGACACGCTCAAGCGGATCGAGCTGCTGCGCGACCTCCGCCTGGGGGAGTACGACGTCCTCGTCGGCATCAACCTGCTCCGCGAGGGCCTGGACCTGCCCGAGGTGTCCCTGGTCTCCATCCTGGACGCCGACAAGGAGGGGTTCCTCCGCTCGGACAAGTCGCTCATCCAGACCATCGGCCGAGCGGCCCGCAACGTCTCGGGCCAGGTGCACATGTACGCCGACTCGATCACCCCGTCGATGGAGGCGGCGATCGACGAGACCAACCGCCGGCGGGCCAAGCAGGTGGAGTACAACACCGCCCACGGGATCGACCCACAGCCGCTGCGCAAGAAGATCGCCGACATCACCGAGATGCTGGCCCGTGAGGACGAGACCACCCAGGAGCTGCTGCAGACCTGGGCCGACGTAGGGGAGAAGGGCCGCGCCGGCGGGGTGAAGCCCGGCAAGCAGCCGACACCGGCCCTCTCCAAGCTGCACGACGACCTGCCCGACACCGCCGGGATCCCCTCGACCGACCTGGCCGAGCTGATCCAGGGGCTGACCGAGCAGATGAAGACCGCCGCCGCGGAGCTCCAGTTCGAGGTCGCGGCCCGGCTGCGTGATGAGATATCGGAGCTGAAGAAGGAACTGCGACAGATGATGGAGGCCACCAAGTGACCACGGAGATCGATCTCGGACGTCCCGTCTCCGGAGACGTGATCGACCTGATCCTCGCCGACCACTACCGCTTCGAGGAGCTGCTCCGCCGGCTGCGCGACAGCTCCCAGGACCGCGAGGCGCTGCGGGCCGCGTTCGCGACCCTGCACGTCGCGCACGCGGTCGCGGAGGAGGAGGTCGTCTACCCCAAGCTGCGACGCAAGGACGCGATCACCGGTCACGAGGCCGAGCACGGGGAGGAGGAGCACGCCGAGGGGCACGAGGCCCTGCTCGCGCTGCTCGAGCTCAAGGGCACCGACACCCAGGCGTTCGACGACGCCCTGGAGGAGCTCTCCGCGGTGGTGCAGCACCACCTCGTGGAGGAGGAGCTGACCATCCTCAACCCGGCCCGGGAGGACGTAGGCCCGCAGGTCCGTGCCGACCTGGGTGAGCGCTTCGCGACCGAGCGGAACAAGCAGGTCGACGCGGGCCGCGGATCGCTCACCGACGTCCGGGAGATCGTGCGGGAGGCCCGCAAGGAGGGCCTGATCGACGACGAGTGAGGCCTCCGCGACGCAGTAGCCTCACCCCGTGAGATCCGCCAGCCGCCCGGTCAACGCCGTCCTGGCGCTCGTGGCCGTGGTGTTGGTGTGCGTGCTCGGCGTGGTCCTCGCGAACCCGGCGAACCGCCCTGCCGGTGACTCCGCTGCCGCCATGATGGGGCGCGCGCTGACCGACTGGGACGGTGACGCGACCAACGACGAGACTCGACGTCACCGGGATGTCGCGGCGACCGCACGCGCCGCCACGCTGGCGTTCCTCGACGTCGACCACCGGGACATGCAGCCGCGGATCGAGGCGGTGCTGGCCACGGCGACGGGGCCGTTCGCCGAGGAGTACGCCGCCCAGCGGGACGACCTGGTCCGCAGCGCACGACAGAGCCGGTCGGTCAGTCGCGGGTCCGTCGTCGCCGTGGGGGTGAGCGAGGCGAACGCCAGCTCCGCGGTGGTGCTGGTCGCGGCGAACGCCACTGTCGACAACCGGCGCACCGACGGCGAGCAGGTCCGGCAACTGCGGCTGCGGCTGGAGATGCAGCGGACCGACGAGGGCTGGCGGACCGCGGGGCTGGAGTTCGTCCGATGAGGGGCCGCCGGCTGACTGCCGTGCTCGCGGTCCTGGTGCTCGCGCTGGCGTTCCTGCTGGTGCGGGTGGAGCTGCTGCAGCGCTCGGACACCGCGGCGATCGCGGGCGCCCTGGCCGCCGAGCCGGACGGGCGGCAGGCGGTCCTCACCGGCGAGGGCGCCAGCCGCTCCGCTGTCGCTGCGGCGACGACCGCCACGGAGCGGCTGCTCTCCTTCTCCTATGAGTCCTTCGTCAGCGGTCGCCGCAGTGCGGAGCGGCTGCTGGCGCCGCGAGCGCGGCCGGACTACCGCGAGGCGATGAACGCGATCGCGCGGGACACCAGGCGGGGCCGGGTGACCCGCGCCGCCACGGTGGTCGACGCGGCGGTGGTCTCCGCCACCAGCCGGGAGGCCGTCGTGCTCCTGTTCGTCGACACCAGCACCACCAGCCGCGGGCGGGCCGAGCCCGTCGTCGAGCAGCAGCGCGTGCTGGTACGGCTGGATCGCGACGGCGGCCCCTGGCTGGTCACCGACCTGAGCGCGCAGTAGTCGACACGTCCGACGGTCCGCTGCTTGTCGTGGTCGGCGTCACAGGGTTGGATCGGGGGCGTGTCCAGCCCAGAGCGTGTGACCGCCGACCTCCTCGTGATCGGGGCCGGGCCGACCGGCCTGTTCGCGACCTACTACGCCGGCTTCCGCGGGCTCCGCGTGGCCGTTGTGGACTCGCTGCCGGAGCTGGGCGGCCAGGTGACGGCAATGTACCCGGAGAAGGCGATCCTGGACGTGGCGGGCTTCCCGTCGGTGAAGGGGCGCGAGCTGGTCGAGGGGCTCGTCGAGCAGGCAGCGACCGCCGACCCGACGTACCTGCTGGACCGCACGGCGACCACGCTGACCGCCGACGAGGACGGGGTCGTGGTCGGCCTGGACGACGGCACCGAGGTGGAGGC
This sequence comes from Nocardioides rotundus, assembly GCF_019931675.1. Lineage (GTDB taxonomy): Bacteria > Actinomycetota > Actinomycetes > Propionibacteriales > Nocardioidaceae > Nocardioides > Nocardioides rotundus. The sequence goes on along the minus strand of NZ_CP082922.1, from coordinate 1,927,480 downwards.
CGGGGCGGTGCTCATCACCGCCGGGATCGGGAAGTTCAGTCCCCGCCCGCTGCCGGCCGGTGAGGGCTGGGTGGGGCGCGGGATGGAGTTCTTCGTGCCGAGCTTCGCGCCGTACGCCGGCAAGGACGTCGTCGTCGTGGGCGGCGGGGACAGCGCCTTCGACTGGGCCCAGCACCTGGAGGGGATCGCCCGGTCGGTGACGCTGGTGCACCGGCGCGAGGCGTTCCGCGCCCACCGGCGGACCGTGGAGGCCGTCCAGGCCTCACCGGTGGAGATCATCACCAAGGCACAGGTGACCGCGCTCCGGGGCGAGGGCACCCTGGAGGAGGTCGAGATCACCGTGGACGGCGAGGAGCCGCAGGTGCGGCCCTGCCAGGCGGTGGTCGCGGCCCTGGGTTTCGTCGCCGACCTCGGCACCCTGCAGACGTGGGGACTGGAGACGGAGAAGCGGCACGTGGTCGTGGACAGCTCGATGCGGACCAACCTCCCGCGGGTGTTCGCAGCTGGCGACATCACGGAGTACCCGGGCAAGGTCCGCCTGATCGCCGTCGGCTTCGGCGAGGCCGCCACCGCGGTGAACAACGCCGCCGTGGCGATCGACCCCGAGGCGCACGTGTTCCCGGGACACTCGAGCGAGGCGGACTGACCTGTCCCCGGCGCGCCCTCCCCGCCACTAGCGCAGGATCAGGCGGACCGCACGGTCCACGTGCCGGGCCGTGTCGGCCGCGCTAGCGCGGCCGGAGACCCAGCCGACGAGCGAGGAGAACCAGACGTCGGCGATCACCCGCGCGATACCGAGCTCGTCGTCGGAGGGATCGGCTCCCGGGCGCATCGCGTGCGTCAGCATCGCGGAGAGGGCACGGACCACCGCGCCGATCTCGTGCTCGACCGTGCGGTCGGCGAACATGAAGGCGCGGGTCAGCGCCTCGGCCACCCGCTCGTGGTCCTGCAGGGTGCGACTGAGCCGCTCGAGCACGTGCGCGACGCGGTCTGCCGCCGTCTCACCCGGCACCGGGGCGGCGGTGACGCGCTCGGCTGTCTGCTCCAGCTCACGCCCGAGCGCGGAGACCAGCAGGTGGATCTTGGAGGGGAAGTAGCGGTAGAGCGTGCCGAGTGCGACATCGGCGCGCTCGGCCACCGAGCGCATCTGCACGGCCTCGAAGCCGCCGTCGGCGGCCAGCGCGATGGCCGCGTCGAGGATCCGGACGCGCCGCTCGACCTGCGCGGCCGAGGCCAGGTCCCTCTCAGTGAGCGAGCTCGCCGTACGCATCCGTCCTCCTCACCCTCTGGGGCGTCGATCACGCTAGCAACGCGTCACGCATAATAGGAACACGTTTCAGTTCGCCCACCCCCGAGGAGACCACCCGATGCGGATCGCGCTGCTCTCCTACCGATCCAAGCCGCACTGCGGCGGGCAGGGCGTCTACGTCCGCCACCTCAGCCGCGAGCTGGTGAGGCTGGGCCACGAGGTCGAGGTGTTCAGCGGCCAGCCCTATCCCGAGCTCGACGAGGGCGTGCGGCTGACCAAGGTGCCCAGCCTGGACCTCTACCGTGAGCCCGATCCGTTCCGGGTGCCCCACTGGCGCGAGTTCCGCGACCTGGTGGACGTCGAGGAGTTCCTCACCATGTGCACCTCCGGCTTCCCCGAGCCGAAGACGTTCAGCACCCGGGTGGCCCGGCTGCTGCGGCAGCGCCGCGACGACTTCGACGTGGTCCACGACAACCAGGTGCTCGGTTCGGGCCTCCTGGACGTCGAGGATCCCGCCAGGATCGGGCTCCCGCTGGTCACGACGCTGCACCACCCGATCACCTTCGACCGCCGTATCGACCTGGCGGCGGCGACCACGCGACGGCAGCGGCTCACCCTGCGCCGGTGGTACGGGTTCTTGAAGATGCAGGGCAAGGTCGCGCGCCGTGCCCGGCACATCCTCACCCCGTCGGAGGCCTCCAAGCGCGACATCGTCGCCGACTTCGGGGTGGACCCCCGGCGGATGCAGGTGATCCCGCTCGGCGTCGACGACGTCTTCGCCCCGCCCACCGAGCCGCGCGTGCCCGGCCGGCTGCTCGCCATGGCCTCGGCGGACGCGCCGGTCAAGGGGGTCTCGACCCTGCTGGAGGCCTTCGCCAAGCTGCGCACGGAGCGGCCGCACCTCGAGCTCCACCTCATCACCCGACCCGTCCCCGGTGGCCGCACCGAGCAGCTGATCGAGCAGCTGGGGATCGGCGAGCACGTCCGCTTCGTGCATGGCATCAGCGACGAGGAGCTGGTCGCGCTGATGGGCTCGGCCGAGGTGGCCTGCGTCCCCTCGCTCTACGAGGGCTTCTCGCTGCCGACCGCCGAGCTGATGGCCTGCGCCACCCCGCTCGTCGTCTCCCGCGCCGGTGCCATCCCCGAGGTGGTCGGGCCGGACGGCGAGTGCGCCGACCTGGTCACCCCCGGCGACGTCGGGGAGCTGACCGCGGCCCTGGAGGCGTTGCTGGACGATCCCGAGCGTCGTGCTCGGATGGGCGAGAACGGGCGGCGCCGGGTGCAGGCCCGCTTCAGCTGGCGGGCCGTCGCGGAGCGGGTCGCCGAGGCGTACGCCGCCACGGCTGCCGACTACTGGGCCGAGCGCGGCCGACGAGGCAAGGAGTGAGCCGAGCATGCTGACCGTCGACTTCGACCGGCTGGGCCTGCAGCCGGGTGAGCGGGTGCTGGACATGGGCTGCGGCGCCGGCCGGCACGCGTTCGAGATGTACCGCCGCGGTGCGGACGTCGTCGCCTTCGACCAGGACGCCGACGAGCTGGCGACGGTGCGCGAGTGGTTCGCGGCCATGCGCGACGACGTACCCGCCGGAGCGGAGGCCGACGTCAAGGAGGGCGACGCGCTGGCGCTGCCGTTCGCCGACGGCGAGTTCGACCGGATCGTGGCCGCCGAGGTGCTCGAGCACATCCCGGCGGACATCCAGGCGATCGACGAGCTGGTGCGGGTGCTGCGCCCCGGCGGCACCCTCGCCGTCAGCGTGCCGCGCTGGTTCCCCGAGATCGTCAACTGGAAGCTCTCGCAGGAGTACCACGAGGTCGAGGGCGGCCACATCCGGATCTACACGCTGGAGGAGCTGCGGGACAAGGTGACCCGTGCCGGTCTGGTGTTCACCGGCAAGGACTACGCGCACGGCCTGCACGCGCCGTACTGGTGGATCAAGTGTGCGGTGGGCGTCACCAACGACGACCACCCGCTCGCGCGGGCCTACCACCGGCTGCTGGTCTGGGAGATCGAGAAGCAGCCGCGGGCCCTGCAGGCGCTCGGCCGGGTGCTCGACCCCGCGATCGGGAAGTCCATGGTCCTCTACTTCACCAAGCCCGATGCAGCCTGAGACCCCCGCGCTGGAGGGCATCCTCACCGCCGGGCAGGTCGAGGCGACCGGTGCCTCGATCGCGGCGATGATGGAGCCGAGCGGCGCGATCCCCTGGACCCCCGGCCAGCACACCGACGTGTGGAACCACGTCGAGTCGGCGATGGCGCTCATCGTGTCCGGCCACGTCGAGGCGGCCGAGCGCGCCTATGCCTGGGTGCCCACCGTGCAACGCGAGGACGGCTCGGTGCCCATGCGGATCGTCGAGGGCCGCGTGGAGGACGCGAGCGGTGAGACGAACATGTCCGCCTACCTCGCCGTCGGCGTCTGGCATCACTGGCTCGTACGCCGGGACCCGGCGTTCGTGCGCACCATGTGGCCGGCCGTGCGTCGCGGCCTGGACTGGGTCGTGTCGATGCAGCTGCCCTTCGGCGGGATCGCCTGGTCCCAGGAGTGGCACGACGGCCGACCAGGCGACCGCAACCAGGACGCCCTGCTCGCCGGGTCCTCGAGCATCCACCAGTCGCTGCAGGCCGGGATCGCGCTCGCCGCGCTGATGGACGAGCCCCAGCCGGACTGGGAGCTCGCGGGCGGGCGCCTGGGGCATGCGCTGCGAGTCCACCGCGACCTGTTCCAGGACAAGTCGACCTTCGCCATGGACTGGTACTACCCGGTGCTCGGCGGCGCGGTCCGCGGCCGGGCCGGTGAGGACCTGATCGACGCCCGGTGGGACGACTTCGTGGTGCCTGGGCTCGGGGTGCGGTGCGTGGACACCAACCCGTGGGTGACCGCCGCGGAGACCAGCGAGCTGGTCCTGGCGCTGGACGCCCTGGGCCGGCGCGAGCAGGCGCTACGGCTGCTCGCCGACATCCAGCACCTGCGCGACGAGGACGGCGCCTACTGGACGGGCTGGGTCTACGAGCCCGAGGGGGTGCGCTGGCCGGGGGAGCGGACCACCTACACCGGGGCGGCCGTGGTCCTCGCGGTCGACGCCCTCTCCCACACCACCCAGGGCGCGGACATCATGCGCGGCGCCACGTTCGACGCGGGCTTCGCGGAGATCGGCCTGGAGTGCGGGTGCGCCGACGCCCACGCGTCGTCGGGGCGTCCCGGGCGCTAGATCCGGCGCAGCACCCGCATCGACCCCTGCGCGGCGACCTCGGTGAAGTCGCCGGAGGCCAGCGCGGGCAGGTAGATCCGCTCGTACGGCGGCCGCCCGCCGTCGGCGGGGTCCGGGAAGACGTCGTGGACGACCAGCAGGCCGCCCGGCGCCACCCACGGGGTCCACCCGCGGTAGTCGTCGTCAGCCGGCTGCTCCCCATGCCCGCCGTCGATGAACAGCATCGACAGGGGAGTGCGCCACCAGGCGGCCACCGACCGGGAGTGCCCGACGACCGCCACCACCTGCTCCTCCAGCCCGGCCTGCTCGATCGCGCGGCGGAAGAACGGCAGCGTGTCCATCCGCCCGGTCGCGGGGTCGACCAGCTCGGTGTCGTGGTGCTCCCAGCCCGACTGGTTCTCCTCCGAGCCGTGGTGGTGGTCGACGGTGACGACGGTCCCGCCCACCTCCCGCGCCGCCGCGCCCAGCCAGATGGCCGACTTGCCGCAGTAGGTGCCCACCTCCAGCACCAACCCGTGCGGGAGCCGCTCACGAGCGCAGGCGTGCAGCAGCTCGCCTTCGTCCTCGGGCATGAACCCCTTCGCCGCCCGCGCGTGCTCCAGCAGGTCGGTCGGCATCGAGGCGTCGCTCATCCGGCCGCCGACGTCGGGGTGGCCGTCTCGCCGGCGGCGCGGTGCCGGTTCCACGACCAGGAGAGGAACCGCTCCACCGCGCGCACCGCGTGCGCGCCGCGGATCGAGTGGAACGTCTCGAAGGCGTGCTGGGCGCCCGGGAGCTCGGCGTAGACGACCTTGTTCGGCGACACCTCCCGCAGCCGCGCGGCGAACGCCCTCGCCTGGCCCACGTCGACAAGCGTGTCGTGGGTGCCGTGCAGGAGGAAGAAGTCCGGTGCCCGGTCGGTGACCCGCAGCAGCGGCGAGGCCGCCTCGTAGACGTCGCGGTTGTCGGCGAACGGCACCTGCATGATCCTCGTGGCGAGGAAGTGGTCGCGCATCAGCTCCGCCGAGCGCAGGCTGCTCGCCCCCGCGAAGTCGTAGACGCCGTAGAACGGCACCGCCGCCTGCACCGAGGTGTCGGCCTCCTCGAAGCCCGGCTGGTAGGCCGGGTCGCCGGGGGTGAGCGCGGCCAGCGCGGCGAGGTGGCCGCCCGCCGAGCCGCCGGTGATGGCCAGGTAGTCCGGGTCCCCGCCGTACTCCTCGATGTGCTCGCGCACCCAGGCGATCGCCTGCTTCACGTCGACGATGTGCGCGGGGAACGCGTCGCGGGGAGCGAGGCGGTAGTTGATCGCCACGCACACCCAGCCCTTGGCGGCCATGGCGTGCATCAGCGGCTGCCCCTGCTGGTCCTTGCGGCCCAGCGTCCACCCACCGCCGTGCACCTGGAGCAGCACCGGCGCCCCGCTGAGGTCCTCGATGTCGGGCAGCACGAGGTCGAGGTGCCCCCGGCTGCCGTACTCGGAGTAGACGATGTCGCGCACGGTCCGCACGCCCGGCTGCGCGTAGTGGAACGGCCGGGCGATCCGGCGCCACGGCGTGGCCAGGTCTGCCGGCGTGGGTACGGCGTCCAGCTGGTCGACGTACTCGACCCCCAGGCCCTCCTCGAGCGCCTCGTCCAGGATGCCGCGCGACCGCTGGCTCTGCCCGATCAGGTAGCCGAGCGCGGCGGCGGTGCCGCCGGCGACCGCCAGGCCGGCAGGCGTGACCTTGCCCCGCTTGGCCGACACCGCGGTGTCCAGCGCGGTCAGGCCCAGCAGGTGCGGTGCCAGCTCGTCGGTGAGCCAGCCGGCGACGAAGGACCCGATCCCGGCCCGCAGGCCCTGGGTCGGGCGCAGCACGTTGGCGACGAGCGCGGCCGTGACCAGCCGCCGACTGAGGAACGACATGCGCTCATGTTACTCAGGAGTACTGAACACAGCGGTCCGGCCCGGTGAAGCCGAAGAGCGACAACCCGGCCTCCTCGGCGAGACTCACCGCGAGGGAGCTCGGGGCGCCCACCGCCACCATGCAGCCCACACCGGCCGTGACCGCCTTCTGCACCAGCTCGAAGCCGGCACGCCCGCTCACCACGAGGTACGGCGCGGCCGGGGACTCCCCGGCGAGCACCCGGGCCCCGGTCACCTTGTCCACGGCGTTGTGCCGGCCCACGTCCTCGCGCACGACCAGCATCCGCCCGTCCGCGTCGGCCAGCCCGGCGCCGTGCACGCCGCCGGTGCGGCCGAACAGGGACTGCTGTTCCCGCAGCAGCGACGGGAGCTCGCGCACCAGAGCGGGGTCGGGGTCGGCGTGCTGCCGCACGGGCCCGTGCGGCACGTCGAGCACGGCCTCGACACTGTCCTTGCCGCAGACGCCGCAGGCCGAGCTGCCCAGGCTCTGCGCCTCGTGCCGGGTCCGGGAGCCGGCGGCCAGGCCGGTGGCGTCCGCGAGCGTCACGGTCACCACGTTGAACTCCTGCTCAGGCGCGAGGTCGGTGTCGGTGCAGTAGGCGACCCGGTCGATCCCGGCCCGCGGGGTCATCCCCTCGTGGACGCAGAACCCGGCGGCCAGGTCGAAGTCGTTGCCGGGGGTGCGCATCGTCACCCAGATCCGGTGCGGCGGCACGCCGGGCGCGGTCGCGCGGATCTCCAGCGGCTCCTCGGTGGCCAGCTTGTCCGGCCGGCCGCGGGAGCCCTCGGGGGTGTGCTCGGTGACGCGCGCCCGGACGGTGGGGCCGGGGCGACGGGCAAGGGTGGTCATCCCTGTCGACTCTAGTCCGGGCACCGTCACCGGAGCCGGTCGGACAGGAACTCCAGCACGGCGTCGACCGCACGCTGCTGGCGGTGCTCGGTCACCGTCGAGTGACCCTTGCCCTCCAGCTCGATCCGGACGAAGTGCTCGCCGAGCTCGCGGGTGAGGGTGTCGAAGCGGGTGCCGGTCGCCGAGTCCTGCCGGTAGCGGACGCCCAGTACCGGACAGCCGGCCCCGGCGCGGCGTCGTACGACGTCGAGGTCCTCCGCGTCGAGCCCGACGTCCGCCCCGCGCTCGCGCCCGATGGGGAACGGGGTGCTCGGCTGGCAGAGCACGGGTGCGACCGTGGCGTCCTCGACCATCATCGCCAGGGCGTAGCCGCCGGTGAAGCACATCCCGAGGGCGCCGACGCCCGGGCCGCCCAGCTCGGCGTGCAGCTCCGCGGCGAGGCTGCGCAGCCAGGAGGCGACCGGCGCCGTGCGGTGCCGGGCGATCTTGGTGAACTCGCGGCTGATGCAGACGCCGGGGAGCGTGCGCAGGATGTCCCCGACGCCGAACGGCCGCTCCTTCGGGCCGAACAGGTGGGGGAGGACGACGGTGTAGCCGGCTGCCACGACCTCCTCGGCGAAGGCGATGACCCCGTCGGTCAGCCCCGGCATCTCGTGCACGACGATCACGCCGGGCCCCGTGCCCTTGCGGTAGGTCGGATGGGTCGTGGCCCGCCCGTCGATCGGGGCCGTGTGCTCGCCCGGGGTCCAGGAGTCGAGCGCGCCCATCAGCTCGCCGGCCCGTCGACGTTGGTCGTCGGGGTCCCGGTGCCGCAGCGCACGATCACCGCGCGGGAGACCGCCTCGCCGGGGTTGGACTCACGGTGGACCGCCCCGGCAGGCACCCGGAGGAAGTCGCCGGCGCTCGCCTCCACGACGTGCTCCCCGCCCGGCCCGGACTCCAGGCGCATCGTGCCCTGGACGACGTACAGCGTCGTCTCGTGGTCGCCGTGGTGGTGCCACCCCGACACCGCGCCGGGCTCGGTGTCGACGACCCCGGTCCACATGCCCGCCTCGTGCGAGGCCAGCTGTCGGGTCATGCCGGGCGTCGGGTCGGCCGGGCTCAGCCGGTCGCTGGGCACGACGGTGCACGGCGTCGCCGGGTCGGGGTCGCGGGCCGTCTCGGAGGTCATGGCACCGAGCATGCCCCGCACCGGCGGGGCATGTCGACGGCTAGGGTGCCGAGCATGCCGGACCTGCCGCAGCTCGACGCCCGGGACCAGCGCATCCTCGGCGCTCTCATGGAGAAGCAGGTGACCGTGCCTGCGACGTACCCGATGACCCTCAACGCCCTGCGCACGGCGTGCAACCAGTCCAACAGCCGCGACCCGGTCACCGACTACGACGAGGCGGCGGTGGAGGAGGGCGTGCGGTCGCTGAAGGACCGCGGCCTGCTCCGGGTGGTGTGGGCCGACCGCGGCCCCCGCACGCTGAAGTACCACCAGCTGCTCACCGAGGAGATCGACGTCGACGAGCGCGAGGCCGCGGTCCTGACCGTGCTCCTGCTCCGCGGTCCGAACGCCGCCGGCGAGCTGCGCTCCCGCACCGAGCGGCTGCACCCGTTCGCCGACCGGACCGAGGTCGAGGAGCTGCTGCACGCGATGGCCCGGCGCGGCCTGGTGCGCGAGCAGCCGCGGCAGCCCGGGCAGCGCGACCAGCGCTGGACGCACCTGCTCGGCAGCGGCGACGAGGCCGCCGGCCCGGAGCCCGAGGCGCCGAGCGTGGACCCGCTGGCCGACGGCGCCGAGCGACGCGACGAGAAGGTGCGCCGTACCTATGACACGGTCGCGGCGGAGTACGCCGACGCCCACCGCGGCATCCTCGACTCGCTGTCCTTCGAGCGCTGGCTGCTGGACCGGGTGGTGGACGAGGCCGCCGGATCGCCGGTGGCGGACGCGGGCAGCGGCACGGGCGCGGTGAGCGGCTATCTGCACGACCGCGGCGCGCTGGTCCGCGGCTTCGACCTGACCCCGTCCATGGTGGAGCAGGCCCGCGCGCTCGTGCCCGGTGTCCCGTTCGAGGTGGCCGACCTGCGCCGGCTCCTGCGGCCGGTCGACGCCGACGGCTGGGGCGCGATCACGGCCTGGTACTCCCTCATCCATCTCGCGCCGGCGGAGCTGCCCGACGCGGTCGGGGCCCTGGCCCGGGTGCTGCGGCCCGGCGGCCTGCTGGCGGTCGCGGCCCACACCGGTGGCGGGGTGCGGACCCTGACCGAGTGGCTCGGCCACGACGACCTCGATCTCGACTTCGTGCTGCACGACCGGCAGGCGGTGGTCCGCGCCTTCGAGTCCGCCGGGCTGGAGGACGTCGAGTGGTATCACCGCGGCCCGACCGGCGAGGAGACGACCGAGCGGCTCTACGTGCTCGGGCGCCGTCCGTAGTCTCGCCTCATGCGTGACCCACACTCCGGAGGGGGACGCGCGAGCCTGGGCCGCAATGGGAGACTGGACGGGTGACGACGCACCACCAGATCCCGTCGGGAGCCGGCGGTGAGGACGCCTGGCCCAGCCGGGACGTGGTCGAGGCGTTCCTGGGCCACACCTGGGACTTCGAGCTGCGGCCGGGGGAGACGGTCCGGGTCGAGGAGGAGGACGCCGGTGCGGCGGCCCACTTCCGCGACGTACTCTCGCGCTTCGCCTCCGGCGTCACGGTGGTCACCGCGATCGGGGACGAGGAGCCGGTGGGCCTGACCTGCCAGTCGTTCACCTCGGTCTCGCTCGACCCCCCGCTCGTCCTGTTCTGCCCCGCGCTCACCTCCCGCGCCTGGCCGCAGATCGAGCGGGCCGGGCAGTTCTGCGTGAACGTGCTCGCCGACGACCAGGCGGCGATCTCCAACCGCTTCGCGTCCCGCGGCACCGACAAGTTCGCCGGCGTCGGCTGGCGCCCCACCCCGGTCACCGGCTCGCCGCTGCTGGACGGGGTGACGGGGTACGTCGACTGCACCGTGCACGCGGTGCACGAGGGCGGCGACCACGCCGTGGTGATCGGGCGCGTGGTCGACCTGGGCCCGGGCGCGGAGGGGTCCTCGGAGCACGGGCTGACGTTCTACCGCGGTCGCTACGGCTCCACCCGCGACTCCTGAGCACTGCCATGTGACCTGCGACACACCGCGACGGGTCGTTGAGCCGCGGGGTCGCGACCCTTACCTTCACAAGGACGCAAGTGCGGTTCGGGTCGACTCGGGATCCCCGGACCTCCGTGGAGGAGGCATCCGATGACCGACACCCAGGGCGGCCACCCGGCCGGACGCGAGGGAGAGATCGCGCCCGAGATCCCGTCCCAGCACCTGCCCGCGGTGACCTACGCCGACCTCCCGGAGCCGGCGCCGCTGAGCCGGATCATCGGCCCGAGCGTGCTGCTGCTCGCCGGCGCCATCGGCTCCGGCGAGTTCGTCCTGTGGCCCTACATCACCTCCCAGGTGGGCCTGGTGCTGGTGTGGCTGGTCGTCCTCGGCGTGACCACGCAGTACTTCCTCAACATGGAGATCGAGCGCTACACCCTCGCGACCGGCGAGACGGCGGTCACTGGCTTCACCCGGCTCTGGCGGCCCTGGGGTGTGCTGTTCATCGTGATGGCCGTCGGCGCGTGGATGTGGCCGGGCTGGGCCAGCGGCGGCACCACGACCCTGTCCTTCGCCCTCGGCTTCGACGAGAAGCTGATCCCCTATCTCACGATCGGCGTGCTGGTCCTCATCGGCATCGTGCTGACCGTGTCGCCGGTCGTCTATCACACGGTCGAGAAGATCCAGTTCTTCATGGTGGCGCTGATCGTGCTGTTCGTGATCTACGCCGCCGTGGTCCTGCTCGGCGGTGAGGGGTACGCCGGCCTCGGCCGCGGCTTCGTCGAGGTGCAGAAGATCCCCGACGGGATCAGCCAGATCCCGATCGCGGTGCTCCTCGGCGCGATCGCCTTCGCCGGCGCGGGCGGCGTGATGAACCTCGTCCAGTCCAACTGGGCGCGGGACAAGGGCCTGGGCATGGGCCAGCGGCTGCCCCGCGTGGTCTCGCCGTTCACCGGCGAGGAGACCGCCGAGCCCACCACCGGATACTTCTTCCGCCGCGACCCGGAGAACATGCGCCGGTGGCACGCCTGGTGGCGGGTCGCCGACCGGGAGCAGCAGCTGACGTTCCTGCTCATCGGCGGCGTGTGCCTGCTGGTCTTCATGGCGCTGACCTGGGTGACCGTCGGCGTGGGCGGCGAGGCCGAGAGCTTCGACTTCATCCAGCTGCAGGGGGAGGCGCTGGCCGACCGGCAGGGCGAGTGGCTGGCGATCACCTTCTGGCTGATCGGCTCCGTGGTGCTCTTCTCCACCAACCTGACGGTGCTGGACATGGTGGCGCGGCTCACCGCCGACGTACTCAAGACCACGACCCTGCACGACAACCCCCGCTGGAGCGAGAGCCGGCTCTACTTCATCACCGTCTGGGCGATGATCGTGGTCGGGTCGCTCATCCTGCTCTCCGGGGTGGACCAGCCGATCCTCCTCCTGGTGATCGCCTCGGCGCTCAACGGCCTGGTGATGTTCGTCTACTCCGTGCTTCTGCTGATCCTCAACCGGCGCGTGCTGCCCCGCGAGATCGGTCTCAAGGGCGTCCGGCTCGGGGCGATCGTGTGGGCCGTCGTGTTCTACGGCGGGTTCTCCGTGGTCCTGCTCATCGACCAGGTCAAGCAGCTCTTCGCAGGGTGACGTCGGAGTCTCACCGGCGGGAACCTAGGCTGGGGCGGTGACCCGATTCAGTGCTCGCAACGTCTCCGACGCGGTCCTCAGAGCCACCCCCGAGGAGGTCTGGGCGATCCTTACCGACCCCGAGCTGCTGGTGCGGTTCACCCCGAACCTCAAGCGGATCGACGCCGACGGCGACGTTTGGACCTGGCACCTCACCCGGATCCCGGTGCTCAGCTCGGCGATCGAGCCCAGCTTCACCGAGCTGATGGAGTTCGACCGCCCGCGGCGGATCACCTTCAAGCACGACGAGACCCGCACCGAGGAGAAGGCCGGCGTCGTGGGGGAGTACTTCCTCGAGCCGGTCACCGGGGGGACCCACGTGTCCATCGACCTGGAGATCTGGGTCGAGCTGCCCTTCCCGCGCGTCGCGCGACCCGCGGTCGAGCGGGTCATGAGCGGCGTCGTCGCCGGCATGGGCTTCCGGTTCGGCCAGAACGTCCGCCGCTACCTGGGGGAGTGAGATGAGGATCCTGGTTCTCGGAGCGAGCGGGTACGTCGGCTCCCGGCTCGTGCCCGCCCTGCTGGACGCCGGCCACGACGTGGTCGCGGCGTCGTCGTCCACCCCCGACCCCGACCGCTTCTCCTGGGGCGCCCAGGTCGACTGGGTGCGCTGCGACGTCACCGACCGTGCGGCGGTGGACGCGGCGGTCGCGGACGTGGACGCGGTCTGCTACCTCGTGCACTCGCTGTCGGTCCGGGGCTTCAGCGAGCGCGACCGGATCGGCGCGGAGAACGTGCGCGCCGCGGTCGACGCGGCCGACGTACGTCGTCTGGTCTACCTCTCCGGCCTGGTGCCCGACGTGCCCCGCGACCGGCTCTCGGCGCACATCGCCTCGCGACTCGAGGTCGAGGAGGAGCTGCTGCGCGCCGACACCTCGACCGTCGCGCTGCGCGCGGGCGTGGTCATCGGCGCCGGCTCCACGTCCTACGAGGTCATCCGGCAGCTCGCCACCCTGCTGCTGATCCAGCCCGTCCCGCTGTGGCTCGCCCGCACGCGGGTGCAGCCGATCGCGGTCACCGATGCGGTGCGCGCCCTGGTGGAGGCATTCGACGACGGTACGACGCTCGAGGGGGCCGTCGACATCGGCGGCCCGGACGTGCTGCGCTACCCGGCCCTGCTGGGTGCCTACGACCGCGCGGCGCGGATGCTGCGGGTGCGGATCCCCGTGCTCGTGGCGCCGGAGCCGATCGTGGCGCTGGCCACGGCGGGGCTCGTGCAGGCGCCGTTCCACACCGTGGCCGCGCTGGTCGCGTCCCTGCGCGACGACATGGTGTGCCGGCCCGACGCCACCTGGGTCCCGGCCGACGGGGAGCCGCTGCTCGGCGTCCGCGAGGCGATGCTCCGCGCCCTCGACCCGTGGGGGACCGACCTGGAGCGACCGCTGCCGAGCGACCCGGCCTGGACCCGCACCTACGCCCCGCTGGCCGAGGCGCTGCGCGCGCCGCGGACCGTGCGTGCCGGCGTCTCGCTGACCCGGCACCGGGTGCGGTCCCTCCTCCGCATGGCCTGACCGACCGGTCTGCTGGGGCTCGACGACCCACCGGACCCGTTCCTGCACGCCGGCACTGACGCCGTCGGGGGTATCGACGTCGCTGACGTGCAGGAACGGGCGGGTGGAGCCGTCGAGCCCGACGAACGCTCGAGAACGAGGGCAGGGCTCTCCGGCGGCCCCCCGACCGCCCGCACGGGGTCCATGAGACCACGGACCCGGGCGCGGGAACAGACTTTGCGCGTGTCGTCGCGAAACTCCGCGGTCCGCGGCGTGGTGCCCCGGCGTCCGTCAGCCGCGCCGACGGGCGTGCGGACCCAGGCGGCGGCGCAGCTCCTGCTCCGCCCACGGGCCGACCTGCTGCATCGCCTCCGCACGCCGCTGGCGACGCCGGACCTGCCGCTGCTGCCGCTCGATCCGGTCCCGCGCCTGGAAGTCCAGCCGCCGCTCCTGGCGGGCGACCAGCTCGTCCCGCCGTACCTGCGTGCGCAAGGCGCGCGTGCCCAGCAGCAGCGTCAGGAGCACCAGCGCGGTCAGCAGCACGGCGCCGCCGCCGGCGATGCCGACCACCGAGGCGACCAGGGCCGCGAAGCCGGCGCTGACCCACTGCGACCTGGTCCGGGCCTGCACGAACAGCTCCGCCTGGGCACGCAGCTGCTGGGGCGGGATCGGCGGCGGCAGGCGGACCGGGGAGCGCATCACCAGGTCCTCGACGACGGGCGGGAGCTCACCGAGGGTCCGGGCGCCGGCGACGAAGTCCACGCGCTCGTCGTGCTCCTCCGGGCCGAGCTGGCCGCGGGCGTAGGCCTCGCTCAACAGGCGGTGCACGTGCTCGCGGTCCTCGTCGGCCGCCCTCAGCCCGGCGTGGGCGGGGTGGCGCGGGTCGAGCGCGAAACCGGCCCAGAAGTCGTGCGGCAGCGCGCTCATGCCCCTCAGCGTAGCCACCCGGTGGTCCTCACCTCGGGCGTGCGAGCATCGGTGCAGGAGGTGGCCGATGACGGACAACGGCGAGCAGTCCTACCTGCTGACCGTGCGGGACGTCGTACCCGAGACCGCCGACGCCGCCTCGGTCGTCTTCGACCTGCCCGACGAGCTGGCCGACACGTTCGGGTTCCGGCCGGGGCAGTTCCTCACCCTGGGGATCCCCTCGGAGCGGACCGGGCTGGTGCCGCGGTGCTACTCGCTGTGCGTGCCGCCGGGCGAGCCGCTCACGGTGACGGTGAAGCGGACCGAGGGCGGCTACGCGTCGAACTGGGTCAACGACCGGCTGCGGCCGGGTGACACGGTGCGGGTGCTGCCGCCGGAGGGCACCTTCACACCGCGGTCGCTCGACGACGATCTGCTCCTGTTCGCCGCCGGCTCGGGGATCACGCCGGTGATGTCGATCGTGCGCGCCGCGCTCGCCTCGGGGTCCGGGCGGGTGGTGCTCTTCTACGCCAACCGCGACTCGGCGTCGACGATCTTCGGCTCCGCCCTCCGGGAGCTCGCGGCGGCCCATCCGTCGCGGCTCCTGCTCGTGGACTGGCACGACGACGTCCACGGGCTGCCGACCACCGAGCTCGTGCGGGACTTCGCCGAGCCGTACGTCGAGGCCGGGTACGACACCTTCACCTGCGGCCCGACCCCCTTCATGGCGGTCGTGCAGGCGGCGCTCAAGGGGCTCGGCGTGCCGCGCGCCCGTCGGCACCAGGAGCGGTTCATCTCCCTGGACGGCAACCCCTTCGGCGATGTCGAGGAGGTACGCCGCGCCCACGCCGAGATGGCGGCTGCCGACGAGTCGCGCTGAGCCTCACGTACCTTCGGCTCCCTCTGGCGATCGGGGGTAGCCCCAGCCACCTTCCCGGCGCTCGATCAGGTGGCCTGGCTACCTCCAGTCGGCTCGCCCCCAGCGGGGGCGATGCGCGACTCTGGCCCTACCAGCCGCGGGCGCGCCACTGCTCGACGTGCGGACGCTCCTCGCCGAGGGTGGAGTCGTTGCCGTGGCCGGGATAGAAGTACGTCGAGTCCGGCAGCTCGCCGAACACCTTGGTGTCCACGTCGTCGATCAGCTGCTGGAAGGCGGCGTCGTCGCCGAAGGTGTTGCCCACCCCGCCGGGGAACAGCGAGTCTCCGGTCCACAGGTGCGGGTGCTCGGTGTGCTCGTCGTCGAGGAGCAGTGCGATCGAGCCGGGGGTGTGCCCGGCGAGCGCGATGACCCGCAGCGTGCACGACCCCACCGCGACCGTGTCGCCGTGGGCCAGCCGACGGTCGACGGCGACCCCGGTCTGCTCGGTGATCGCGTCCGCGTCCGGGGCGCCGGCGACGATCTCCGCCCCGGTCGCCTCGGCCAGCTCCTTCAGCGCACGGTGGTGGTCCCAGTGCTGGTGGGTGGTGACGATCGTGGTCAGGCCGCCGTCGCCGACGAGCTCGCGCAGCGTCTCCGGCTCGGCCGCGGCGTCGATCAGCACCTGGTCCCCGGTCTCGTCGCAGCGCAACAGGTAGGCGTTGTTGGACATCTCCGGGTCGACCGCGACCTTGGTCATGGTCACGCAGCCCAGCGAGCGGGTCTGCGCGGGGCCGCCCGGGGCGACCTCGCCGTCGTACGTCTCGTTCACCATCTCGGCACCTCCGGTAGCTCTCCCTGGTCGGTCTGCAGGCCGACGCCCTCGCCCCGCCCGCTCAGCCACCAGACCAGCGGGGCGGCATCGCCGGAGACCACCTGCCGGGGCTCGCCGTCGCCCACCCGCCAGCTGCGGCCGGCATCGCGGGCCTGCACCTCGAACGGGCTCGGCCACGCACGGGGCGGCCCGTCGGGCGAGGTCAGCACCTCGGCGGCCGCGACGGAGAACGCGAGCGGCCAGTCGGCGAAGGAGTAGCCCGCATCGAGGTCGGCGTGGTGGATCTCGACCTCGCGCCAGCGCATCCCCAGCGCGGCCCCGGCCGGGAAGGACGTGCCGCCCGGGACGCGCTCCACCCGCACGTCGGCGCGGTCCTGGGGGAACGCGCGGGCGGCGTCGGTGAAGAGGCGGACCGCCTGCAGGGTGCGCGAGCGCAGCTCGCCGGAGCCCGCCTCCACCAGGTCCCCGATGTCGCCATCACGGCGCTGCTGGGAGGGGTACATCGGCACCGGGTCGTTCGCCGCGACGCCGTTGAGCACCCGCTCCAGTGCCTCCGCGTTCAGCGCCAGGTGCGCCACCACGTGCGCGCGGGACCACCCCGGGAGCCCGGAGGGCTCGGCGAGCCGGTCATCGGTCAGCCCGTCGACCGTGCGCACCAGGCGCTGGGTCGCCTCGGACAGCAGGGTGAAGTCCGAGGGTGCGGGGTCGGTGGCCATGGGCCCATTCCAGCACGCAGCGGGGACACCGCTCCACCGGTTGTCCGCTGTGGTCCGCAGTACACCTGCGGCGGTGGGGAGCGGCCGGTTCGCCCCGTAGGATCGAGGACGGTCCGCGTGGCGGGTTGCGGACCCTTCCCCTCATGGCGAACACTTGTTCGAACACCCCGCCTCGACCGTCACTCTTGAGAAGGACCTCCGTGGCCGACCAGCTGATCATCCGTGGTGCGCGCGAGCACAACCTCAAGGACGTCTCGATCGACCTCCCACGCGACGCCCTCATCGTCTTCACCGGCCTGTCCGGCTCGGGGAAGTCCAGCCTCGCCTTCGACACGATCTTCGCCGAGGGTCAGCGGCGCTACGTCGAGTCGCTGTCGGCCTACGCCCGCCAGTTCCTCGGCCAGATGGACAAGCCGGACGTCGACTTCATCGAGGGGCTGAGCCCCGCGGTCTCCATCGACCAGAAGTCGACGAGCAAGAACCCGCGCTCCACGGTCGGGACGATCACCGAGGTCTACGACTACCTCCGCCTGCTCTACGCGCGGATCGGCCGGCCGCACTGCCCGGTCTGCGGCGCCCCGATCGAGCGGCAGACGCCGCAGCAGATCGTGGACCGCATCCTGGCGCTGGAGGAGGGCCGGCGCTTCCAGGTGCTCGCCCCGGTCGTGCGCGGCCGCAAGGGGGAGTACGTCGAGCTCTTCAAGCAGCTGCAGTCCCAGGGCTTCTCCCGCGCCCGGGTCAACGGCGAGACCCACCTGCTGGAGGACCCGCCCAAGCTGGACAAGCAGAAGAAGCACACCATCGAGGTCGTGGTCGACCGGCTCGCGGTCAAGGAGTCGGCCAAGCGGCGGCTCACCGACTCGGTGGAGACCGCGCTCAACCTGGCCGGCGGCCTGGTGCTCTTCGACTTCGTCGACCTCGACGCCGGCGAGCCGGGCCGGGAGATGCGCTTCTCCGAGAAGATGTCCTGCCCCAACGACCACCCGCTCGACACCGACGACCTCGAGCCGCGGTCCTTCTCGTTCAACTCCCCGTTCGGCGCCTGCCCGGAGTGCCACGGCCTCGGCACCCGGATGGAGATCGACCCCGAGCTGGTCGTGCCGGACCCCGAGGCCACGCTCGGCGAGGGGGCGATCCAGCCGTGGAGCCACGCGCACATCGCCGACTACTTCCTCAAGCTGATGGGGGCGCTGGGCGACGAGCTGGGCTTCGACCTCAACACCCCGTGGAACAAGCTGCCGGCGAAGGCGCGCCGGGCGATCCTGGACGGGCACCCGACCAAGGTGCACGTCGTCACCCGCAACCGCTACGGCCGCCAGCGGGCCTACTACGCCTCCTTCGACGGCGTCCGGGAGTACGTCGAGCGCCGGCACCGCGAGGCCGAGTCCGACACCTCGCGGGAGCGCTTCGAGGGCTTCATGCGCGAGGTCCCGTGCCCCACCTGCCAGGGCAGCCGGCTCAAGCCGGTCTCCATGGCGGTGACCCTCGGGCCCCAGGAGTCCGGCGGCCTGTCGATCGCCGAGCTCTGCGCCCTCCCGATCAACGAGACCGCCGACTACCTGCGCGCACTGGACCTGACCGCACGCGAGCGGCAGATCGGCGAGCGGGTGCTCAAGGAGATCCAGGAGCGACTCAACTTCCTCCTCGACGTCGGGCTGGACTACCTCTCGCTGAACCGCCCCAGCGGCTCGCTGTCGGGCGGTGAGGCGCAGCGGATCCGGCTGGCCACCCAGATCGGCGCCGGCCTGGTGGGCGTCCTCTACGTCCTCGATGAGCCGTCGATCGGCCTGCACCAGCGCGACAACCACCGGCTGATCGAGACCCTGGTGCGGCTCAAGGACCTCGGCAACACGCTGATCGTGGTCGAGCACGACGAGGACACCATCCGGGTCGCCGACTGGATCGTCGACATCGGCCCCGGCGCCGGGGAGCACGGCGGGCAGGTGGTGCACTCCGGCTCGGTCCAGGACCTCCTGGAGCACCCGGACTCGATGACGGGGCAGTACCTCTCCGGTCGCCGGCAGATCCCGGTCCCCGACGTACGCCGTCCGCGCACCAAGGGCCGCAGCCTCACCGTGCACGGCGCCCGCGAGAACAACCTCGACGACGTCACGGTCGACTTCCCGCTGGGCGTCTTCTGCGCCGTCACGGGCGTCTCCGGGTCCGGCAAGTCGACGCTGGTCAACGACATCCTCTACACCTCGCTGGCCAAGCAGATCTACCACGCCCGCGCGGTCCCCGGCCGGCACCGCAAGATCTCCGGGCTGGAGCACGTGGACAAGGTGATCCACGTCGACCAGAGCCCGATCGGCCGGACGCCGCGGTCCAACCCGGCGACCTACACCGGCGTCTTCGACCACGTGCGCAAGCTCTTCGCCTCCACCCCCGAGGCGAAGATGCGCGGGTACCTCCAGGGCCGCTTCTCCTTCAACGTCAAGGGCGGTCGCTGCGAGGCGTGCTCGGGCGACGGCACGATCAAGATCGAGATGAACTTCCTGCCCGACGTCTACGTCCCGTGCGAGGTGTGCCACGGAGCGCGCTACAACCGGGAGACGCTCGAGGTCCACTACAAGGGCAAGACCATCGCCGAGGTCCTCGACATGCCGATCGAGGAGGCCGCGGACTTCTTCGCCGCCGTCCCCGCGATCGCCCGGCACATGAAGACCCTGTGCGAGGTCGGCCTCGGCTACGTCCGCCTCGGCCAGCCCGCGACCACCCTCTCCGGCGGCGAGGCGCAGCGGGTCAAGCTCGCCAGCGAGCTGCAGAAGCGCTCCACCGGTCGCACCGTCTACGTTCTGGACGAGCCGACGACCGGCCTGCACTTCGAGGACATCCGCAAGCTGCTCCACGTGCTCTCCGGGCTGGTCGACAAGGGCAACACCGTGCTGGTGATCGAGCACAACCTGGACGTGATCAAGACCGCCGACTGGATCATCGACATGGGTCCCGAGGGCGGCTCGCGCGGCGGGACCGTCGTCGCGGAGGGCACGCCGGAGGACGTGGCCGCGGACCCGGCCAGCCACACCGGCGCCTTCCTCGCGCCGCTGCTCGGCGTGACGCCGGGGCAGACGCCGACCGCCAAGCCGGCCAAGGCCGTCAAGGCGCCGGCAGCGAAGCCGGCGAAGAAGGCCCCGGCGAAGAAGGCCGCGAGCAAGCGCACCACCACCCGGAAGTCGGCGGCCACGAAGCCGGCTGCGGCGAAGTCGCGCGCTCGGGCCGCTCGGTAGGCTGCCCGCAGACTGCCCGTTCCTGCCCAGGAGGATCTCCATGACCCGCTCCACCCCCCGCCCGTCCTCGGTCAACCGTCGGCAGGTCGTCGGCGGCGTGGCCGCGCTCGGCGTGGGCGCGCCCCTGCTCGCCGCCTGCGGCAGCGACTCGGCCGGCGGTGGGGAGTCGGCCGACACCCCCTCCGGCGGCAGCGCCGACTCCGGTGGTGGCGCGAGCACGAGCGGCTCGGGCGGCGAGCTGGCCACCGCCGACGTCCCCGAGGGCGGCGGCGTCATCCTGGAGGACTCCGAGACGGTCGTGACCCAGCCGTCGGCCGGCGAGTTCAAGGCGTTCAGCTCGATCTGCACCCACCAGGGCTGCGCGGTCACCAAGGTGGCCACGACGATCGACTGCCCCTGCCACGGCAGCAAGTTCTCCATCAGCGACGGCTCGGTCGTCGCGGGCCCGGCGTCCAAGCCGCTTCCGGAGAAGTCCGTCACCGTCGACGGCGACACCCTCACCGTGGGCTGAGCGTGCCTGGACCTCTCTCCTACCGACCCGAACCGGGCACGATCCCGACCCAGCCCGGCGTCTACCGGTTCCGGGACGCCAAGGACCGGGTCATCTACGTCGGCAAGGCGAAGAACCTGCGCGCCCGGCTGTCGTCGTACTTCCAGGACATCGCCAACCTGCACCCGCGCACCGCGACGATGGTCACGACCGCGGCGCGCGTGGAGTGGACCGTCGTCGAGACCGAGGTGGAGGCGCTGCAGCTGGAGTACTCCTGGATCAAGGAGTACGACCCCCGCTTCAACGTCAAGTACCGCGACGACAAGTCCTATCCCTGGCTGGCGGTCACGTTGTCCGAGGAGTACCCCCGCGTCATGGTCGGGCGCGGTGCCAAGCGGAAGGGCAATCGCTACTTCGGCCCCTACAGCCACGCCTGGGCGATCCGCGAGACCGTCGACATCCTGCTCCGCGTCTTCCCGATGCGCTCGTGCAGCAACGGCGTCTTCAAGCGGTCCGCGCAGATCGGCCGGCCGTGCCTGCTGGGCTACATCGACAAGTGCTCCGCGCCGTGCGTGGGCAACATCAGCGCCGAGGACCACCGCCGCATCGTCGACGACTTCTGCGACTTCATGGCCGGCCGCACCCGACCGTTCATCCGCCGGATCGAGGAGGAGATGTACGCCGCCTCCGAGGCCCTCGACTTCGAGAAGGCCGCCCGCCTGCGCGACGACCTGGGCGCGATGAACCGCGCCCTGGAGAAGCAGGCGGTCGTGCTCGGCGACGGCGCGGACGCCGACGTGATCGCGCTCGCCGAGGACCCCCTGGAGGTCGCGGTCCAGATCTTCTACGTCCGCGGCGGGCGGATCCGCGGACAGCGGGGCTGGGTCGCCGACCGGGTGGACGAGGGCGGCACCGCGGACCTGGTCGAGGGCTTCCTGCTGCAGCTGTACGGCGGCGACGCCGACTCGATCCCGCGCGAGGTCCTCGTGCCCGAGCTGCCACCCGACGCCGAGACGCTGGAGCAGCTGCTCGGCGACCTGCGCGGCTCCAAGGTGCGGATCCGGGTCCCGCGGCGCGGCGACAAGAAGTCGCTGCAGGAGACGGTCGCCCGCAACGCCCAGCAGGCGCTCGCCCTGCACAAGACCAAGCGCGCCTCGGACCTCACCACCCGCAACCGGGCGCTGGAGGAGATCCAGAACGCGCTCGGCCTCGACGAGGTGCCCCTGCGGATCGAGTGCTACGACGTGTCCAACCTGCAGGGGACCGAGGTGGTCGCCTCCATGGTGGTCTTCGAGGACGGACTGGCCCGCAAGAGCGAGTACCGCCGGTTCGTGATCAAGGGCGTGGACGGTCAGGACGACGTGGCCTCGATGCACGAGGTCATCACCCGCCGCTTCCGGCGGCTGCTCGACGAGCAGGCGCGCTCGGAGCAGGTCGCGGGGGAGGACGGGCCGATGCTGGTCGACCCGGACACCGGTCGCCCCCGGAAGTTCGCCTACTCACCGGGCCTGGTGGTGGTCGACGGCGGGCCCCCGCAGGTCGCCGCCGCGCAGCGCGCGCTGGACGAGCTCGGCATCGACGACGTGCCGCTGTGCGGCCTGGCCAAGCGGCTGGAGGAGGTCTGGGTGCCCGGCCAGGAGGACCCGGTCATCCTGCCCCGCAGCTCCGAGGGGCTCTACCTGCTGCAGCGGATCCGGGACGAGGCGCACCGGTTCGCCATCACCCACCACCGCGGCCGGCGGTCGAAGTCGATGGTGGAGAGCCTGCTCGACGACGTGCCCGGCCTCGGGGAGGTGCGGCGCAAGACCCTCATCCGGCACTTCGGCTCGCTGCGCAAGCTGCGCGCCGCGACCGTGGAGGAGATCGCCCAGGTGCCAGGTATCGGCCCCCGCACCGCGGCGGCCATCAAGGAGGCCGTCGCCGATCAGGCGACGAGCGGGAAGACTGGGCCCGCGATCAACGTGACGACCGGCGAGATCCTGGAGGAGTAGACGATGACGAGCGAGGGGGCGCTGCGCGACCACCGGGGGGAGCTGGTGGTCGTGACCGGCATGACCGGGGCCGGTCGCAGTACGGCGGCCAAGGAGCTGGAGGACCTCGGCTTCTACGTCGTGGACAACCTGCCGCCGAACCTGCTGCGGCACGTGGTCGAGCTGGTCGACGAGTCCAAGGGCGTGGAGCAGCCCATCGCGGTCGTCGTCGACGTCCGCTCCGGGATCTTCTTCGAATCCCTCAAGGCGAACCTCGCGCAGGGCCGCACCGGCCGGCGTACCACCCTGCTGTTCCTCGAGGCCGACGACGACGTCCTCGTGCGCCGCCAGGAGGCCGCGCGGCGGCCGCACCCCCTGCAGGGCAGCGGCCGGCTGCTCGACGGCCTGCAGCGCGAGCGCGCGGTCATGCAGGACCTGCGCGGCAGCGCCGACGTCGTCATCGACACCTCGAACCTCAACGTGCACCAGCTCACCGCGAAGGTCGCCGAGGCGTTCGGCACGCCGGAGTCGGTGTCGCTGAAGATCACGGTCGTGAGCTTCGGCTTCAAGTACGGCATCCCGGTCGACGCCGACCTGGTCGCCGACATGCGGTTCCTGCCGAACCCGTTCTGGGTCCCCGAGCTGCGTGCCCAGTCCGGCCGGGACCGCGAGGTGGCCGACTACGTCCGCAGCCGCCCCGGCGCTCAGGAGTTCCTCGACCAGTACCTCCCGATCATCCGCACCGTGGGGGAGGGCTACCTGCGCGAGGGCAAGCGGTTCATGACCGTGGCCATCGGCTGCACCGGCGGCAAGCACCGCAGCGTGGCGATGACCGAGGCGCTGGTCAACGGGCTCCTGGAGACCGGCTTCGACGCCCGCGCGCAGCACCGCGATCTCGGACGGGAGTGACGGCATGGTGGAGTCGTTGATCGAGCAGGCGGCCGGCCGGTCGTCGGACGGTCCGGCCGTGGTCGCGCTCGGCGGGGGGCACGGCCTGTTCGCCTCGCTGTCGGCCTGGCGGCGCGTCGTACCCGACCTGACCGCGGTCGTCACCGTCGCCGACAACGGCGGCTCCTCGGGCCGGCTGCGGCACGAGTTCGGCGTGCTGCCGCCCGGCGACCTGCGGATGGCGCTGGCGGCGCTGTGCGGTGACGACGAGTGGGGCCGCACTTGGGCCGAGGTGGTCCAGCATCGGTTCGCCGGCCACGGCGAGATGGAGGGTCACGCGCTCGGCAACCTGCTCATCGTCGGGCTCTGGGAGATCCTCGGCGACCAGGTGAAGGCACTGGACCTGGTCGGGCGGCTGCTCGGCGCCGAGGGCCGGGTGCTGCCGATGTCGACGACCCCGATGGACATCACCGCGGAGGTCACCGACGCCGACGGCCGGGTCGCGCAGGTGCGCGGCCAGGTGGAGGTCGCGACCACCGAGGGACGGATCCGGTCGATCCGGTTGGACCCCGACGGCGTGGACGCCTGCCCGGAGGCCGTCGCGGCGGTGCGGGAGGCCGACTGGGTCGTGCTCGGCCCGGGCTCCTGGTACACCTCGGTGATCCCGCACCTGGTCGTGCCGCAACTGCGCGAGGCCCTCACCACCACCGCGGGCCGGGTGGTCGTGGTGCTCAACCTCGAGCCGCAGCAGGGGGAGACCCACGGGCTGCGTCCCGAGGACCACCTCGCGGCCCTGCTCGAGCACGCGCCGGACCTGCGGATCCATCGAGTGGTCGCCGACCCGTCCTCGGTGCCCGACCCGGACGCCCTTGCCGAGGCGGCGCGCAGACTCGGCGGCGAGCTGGTGCTCGGCGAGATCGCCCTCGGCGACGGGACTCCCCGCCACGACCCCGACCGGCTCGCCGACCTCTTCCGCGCGATGGTCCGCGAGGCCAGGTGACCTGGGTCGCAGGGGGCGCCCGCGCCGCCGAGGGTCGTTGACTCGCATGGAAGGATCGGGCCTATGGCGATGACCGCACAGGTGAAGGCAGAGCTGGCCAGCACTCCGGTGACGAAGACCTGTTGCCGCAAGGCGGAGGTGGCCTCGATGCTCCGTTTCGCGGGGGGCCTGCACATCGTCGGCGGCCGGATCGTCGTCGAGGCCGAGCTCGACACGGGCGCCGCTGCCCGGCGCCTGCGCACCGACATCGCGGAGGTCTACGGGCACCGCTCGGAGGTCGTCGTCGTCCAGCCCGCGGGGCTGCGCAAGGGCAGTCGCTACCTCGTCCGGGTCGACCGGGACGGCGAGGCCCTGGCCCGCCAGACCGGCCTGCTCGACCAGCGCGGCCGCCCGGTGCGCGGCCTGCCGCCGATGGTCGTGTCCGGTGGCGGCTGTGACGCCGTCGCCGCCTGGCGCGGCGCGTTCCTGGCCCACGGCTCTCTGACCGAGCCGGGCCGCTCCTCCTCGATGGAGGTGACCTGCCCCGGCCCCGAGGCGGCCCTCGCCCTGGTCGGCGTCGCCCGCCGGCTCGGCGTCCAGGCCAAGCCCCGCGAGGTCCGCGGCGTGGACCGGGTCGTCATCCGCGACGGCGACGCGATCGGCTCGCTGCTCACCCGCCTGGGGGCCCACGAGTCCCTCATGGCCTGGGAGGAGCGGCGGATGCGCCGCGAGGTCCGGGCCACCGCCAACCGGCTGGCCAACTTCGACGACGCCAACCTGCGCCGCTCCGCCCGCGCCGCCGTCGCCGCGGGTGCACGCGTCGAGCGTGCGCTGGAGATCCTGGGCGACGAGGTGCCCGACCACCTCAAGCAGGCCGGCCAGCTGCGACTGGAGCACAAGCAGGCCTCCCTGGAGGAGCTCGGCCAGCTGCACGACCCCGTCCTCACCAAGGACGCGATCGCCGGCCGCATCCGCCGGCTGCTCGCGATGGCGGACAAGCGTGCCGAGGAGCTGGGCATCCCCGACACCGAGTCCTCGCTGACGCCGGAGATGCTCGCCGACGAGGCCTGAGCCGCCGTACCCCTCTCCCCGGCCGCCGTACCACAGTTTGAACGATCCAAACGTTACCGAGAGGTACGCGGGACACCCCTGCCGGAGGGCTGCGCCCGCGCGGTAGGGTCGCAACGCAACCTCGACCAGTCGACCACCTCCAGGAGTGACCGCAGTGACCGTTCGCGTAGGCATCAACGGCTTCGGCCGGATCGGGCGCAACTTCTTCCGCGCCGCCAAGGCGTCCGGCGCCGACATCGAGATCGTCGCCGCCAATGACCTGATGGACAACCAGACGATCGCGCACCTGCTCAAGTACGACTCGGTCCTGGGCGTGCTCGACGAGG
The DNA here is from genome assembly GCF_019931675.1 of Nocardioides rotundus. Classification (GTDB taxonomy): domain Bacteria; phylum Actinomycetota; class Actinomycetes; order Propionibacteriales; family Nocardioidaceae; genus Nocardioides; species Nocardioides rotundus. The sequence continues at coordinate 1,901,774 of NZ_CP082922.1, read as the reverse complement.
ACGTCACCGCGACCGACGAGGACATCACCGTCGGCGGCAAGACGATCAAGGTGTTCGCCGAGAAGGACCCCGCCAACATCCCGTGGGGCGAGGTCGGCGCCGACATCGTCGTGGAGTCCACCGGCATCTTCACCGACGCCGAGAAGGCCAAGGCGCACATCGACGGCGGGGCGAAGAAGGTCATCATCTCCGCGCCGGCGAAGAACGAGGACGCCACCTTCGTGATGGGCGTCAACCACGAGGAGTACGACGCCGACAAGGACACCATCGTCTCCAACGCCTCCTGCACGACCAACTGCCTGGCCCCGATGGCCAAGGCGCTCAACGACGAGCTGGGCATCGTCCGGGGCCTGATGACCACCATCCACGCCTACACGCAGGACCAGAACCTGCTCGACGGCCCGCACAAGGACCTGCGCCGCGCCCGCGCGGCCGCGCTCTCGATCATCCCGACCTCCACCGGCGCGGCCAAGGCGATCGGCCTGGTCCTGCCCGAGCTCAAGGGCAAACTGGACGGCTACGCACTGCGCGTCCCGACTCCGACCGGCTCGGCGACCGACCTGACCTTCGAGGCCTCCCGCGAGACCTCCGTCGAGGAGGTCAACGGCATCCTCAAGGCGGCGGCCGAGGGCCCGCTCAAGGGCTTCTTGAAGTACACCGAGGACCCGATCGTCTCCGCCGACATCGTCACCGACCCGGCCTCCTGCATCCTCGACGCCGGCCTGACCAAGGTGATCGGCAACCAGGTCAAGGTCGTCGGCTGGTACGACAACGAGTGGGGCTACTCCAACCGCCTGGTGGACCTCACCGAGTTCATCGGCAAGTCCCTCTGACGCCACGCCCCACGACCCAGGAGTAGGCCACACCATGTCGGACATCGCATCGCTGGGCGACCTGCGCGGCAAGCGCGTGCTGGTGCGCTCGGACCTCAACGTGCCGCTGGAGCAGAGCGGCGGTACGACGACCATCACCGACGACGGGCGCATCCGCGCCAGCGTCCCGACCATCCGGCAGCTCGCGGACGCCGGGGCACGGGTGATCGTGCTCGCGCACCTCGGCCGGCCCAAGGGGGCGCCGGACCCGGCGTACACCCTGGAGCCGGTCGCCCGTCGCCTCGGCGAGCTCCTCGGCAAGGACGTGGCGTTCGCGACCGACACCGTGGGCGAGTCCGCCTCCGAGACGGTGGCCGGCCTCCAGGACGGCGACGTCGCTGTCCTGGAGAACGTCCGCTTCAACGAGGGCGAGACGGCCAAGGAGGACGAGATCCGCTCGGCCTTCGCCAGCCAGCTCGCCCAGCTCGGTGACGCGTTCGTCTCCGACGGCTTCGGGGTCGTGCACCGCAAGCAGGCCAGTGTCTACGACATCGCCCTGCGGCTGCCCGCCGCGATGGGCGACCTGGTCTCGACCGAGGTGGACGTGCTGCGGCGCCTCACCGAGGAGCCCCAGCGCCCCTACGTCGTGGTGCTCGGCGGGTCGAAGGTCTCCGACAAGCTCGGCGTGATCGACAACCTGCTCCAGAAGGCCGACAAGCTGCTCATCGGCGGGGGCATGGTCTTCACCTTCCTCGCGGCCCAGGGCTACGAGGTCGGCAAGAGCCTGCTCGAGGAGGACCAGGTCGAGACCTGCCGTGCCTACCTCGAGCAGGCGAAGGAGCGCGGCGTGGAGCTGCTGCTCCCGACCGACGTGGTCGTCGACACGGTCTTCCCGTCCGGTGACCGCGAGCCCCAGCCCTCCGTCGTACCCGCCTCGGAGATCCCGGCCGACGCCATCGGCCTGGACATCGGCCCCGACTCGGCCGCCGCGTTCGCCGACGCCCTCTCCGACGCCCGCACCGTGTTCTGGAACGGGCCCATGGGCGTCTTCGAGACCGAGGAGTTCGCCGCGGGCACCCGCGCGGTGGCCGAGGCGCTGACCCAGGTCGACGGGCTGTCGGTCGTGGGAGGCGGCGACTCCGCCGCCGCGGTGCGCACGCTCGGGATCGACGAGGACGCCTTCGGGCACATCTCGACCGGCGGCGGCGCCTCGCTGGAGTACCTCGAGGGCAAGGAGCTGCCCGGGATCGCCGTACTGGAGAGGAACATCCATGGCTGAGGCACGCACCCCCATCATGGCGGGCAACTGGAAGTCCAACCTCAACCACCAGGAGGCCGTCGTCCTGGTGCAGAAGCTGGCCTGGACGCTGTCGGACAAGCGGCACGACTACTCCGCCGTCGAGGTGGTCGTGGTGCCGCCGTTCACCGACCTGCGCTCCGTGCAGACGCTCGTCGACGGCGACCGGCTCTCCATCGAGTACGGCGCCCAGGACGTCTCCGAGAATGACGGCGGTGCCTACACCGGCGAGATCTCCGCGGCCATGCTCGCCAAGCTCGGCTGCTCCTACGTCGTGGTCGGGCACTCCGAGCGGCGCCAGCACCACGGGGAGACCGACGAGGTCGTCAACGCCAAGGCCAAGCGGGTGCTCGACGCGTCCATGACGCCGATCGTCTGCGTCGGCGAGGGCCTGGAGGTACGGCAGGCCGGCGAGCAGGTGCCGTTCACGCTGGCGCAGGTCGAGGGGTCGCTCGCCGGGCTGTCCGCCGACCAGGTCGGCGGGCTGGTCGTCGCCTACGAGCCGGTCTGGGCGATCGGGACCGGCGAGGTGGCGACCCCGGACGACGCCCAGGAGGTCTGCGGCGCGATCCGGGAGCGGGTCCGGGAGGTGTGGGGCGACGCCGCGGCGGACGCCATACGCATCCAGTACGGCGGCTCGGTCAAGGCCGCGAACGTCGCCGGGATCATGGAGAAGCCGGACATCGACGGCTGTCTGGTCGGCGGCGCGAGCCTGCAGGCCGACGAGTTCGGCGGGATCTGCCGGTTCTACGAGATGCCGACGATCTGAGCCGCGGATCGTCGTCTAGGATTGACACCGTGCAACTGCTGTTCACCATCCTGCTCGTCGTCACCAGCCTGCTGCTGATCGTCCTCGTGCTGCTGCACAAGGGCCGGGGCGGAGGCCTGTCCGACATGTTCGGCGGCGGCGTCTCCAGTTCGCTGGGCGGGTCGTCGGTGGCGGAGCGCAACCTCGACCGCTTCACGGTCGCTATCGGCGTCATCTGGTTCGCGTGCATCGTCGCGCTGGGCCTCCTGATGGCGAACCAGAACTGACGTTAGGGAGGCCGTGATGGCTGTCGGAGGAGGGAACGCGATCCGCGGGAGCCGGGTCGGTTCCGGCCCGTCCGGTGAGGCGGAGCGGGGGGAGGCGGCCCCACGGAAGCTGGTGGCGTTCTTCTGCGCGAACCAGCACCGGTGCGTCGTCGCGTTCGCGGAGGAGGCCGACGTCCCCGAGACGTGGGACTGCCCGAAGTGCGGCCTGCCGGCCTCGGTGGACGCGGAGAACCCGCCACCGGCGCCGAAGATCGAGCCCTACAAGACCCACCTGGCCTACGTGAAGGAGCGCCGCTCCGACGACGAGGCCAAGGTGATCCTCAACGAGGCGCTCCAGCTGCTGCGCCAGCGCCGCAAGTCCGGCGACGTCGTCTTCTGACCCTCGCCCTCCCGCGACCGGGCACTCCCTGCACCCATATCCCGCCGACCGGGCACTCCCTGCACCCTTATCCCGCCGACCGGGCACTCCCTGCACCCATATCCCGCCAACCGGGCATTGCGTGCATCCATATCCCGGCGACCGGGCACTCCTTGCACCCAACTCGGCCGGCGAACTGAACCGGCACGCCAGCTAGCGATCTGACCTGGGCTTTCGTCGAGCCTGTGGATGGCTCCCCATCCGTGCACGATGGGGCGGCCACCCTGTCCGCATGTCCCGACGACTGCCGCCATGGCTCGATGGCCCGCTGCTGAACGAGACCTGCCCGCTGCCACTCGATGTGCCGTTCACCCGCGCCCAGGCGATGCAGAGCGGCGTCACTCGACGCCAGTTCCAGATCCTGTGCGAACGTGGACTGGTGAAGGAGCTCACCCACGGCGCCTATGCCGTGGCCCAGCTGCGAGACACCATCGAGAGCCGCGCGCGAGCACTCCAGCTGGTCGTGCCGGACGCCGTACTCGTCGTGGATCGGACCGCCGCCTGGCTGCACGGAGTCGACGCGCTCCCTAGGTCCGCCGCCTATGAGCCCGTCCCGCTGGAGCTGGTCAGCCGCAACGAGTCCCGGACTCGGCGAGCAGGCGTGCGCGGCGGGATCCGCAACCTGCTCGACTCCGATGTGACCCAGGTCGAGGGTCTGCGAGTCACCACACCGCTACGGACCGCGATCGACCTCGGGCGGAGCCTGCGCCGGCACGATGCGTTCGCGGCGCTGTGCAGCTTCCTCCGGCACGGTCTCGATCATGGGGATCTGCAGCGGCAGCTTCCACGGTTCCGCCGCATGCCCGGCGTCGTGCAACTGCGCGAACTCGCGCCGCTCGCGACCGGGCTGCCGGAGTCACCCCCGGAGGCGGTACTGCTGCTCGCGTGCTGGGACGCGGGCGTCGACAGCGCCGTCCCGCAGCAGTGGGAGTACGACGACGAGGGCCGTCCGTGCTATCGCTGCGACATCACGGTGCCGGAGCTGCGGCTGCGCTTCGAGTACCAGGGAGTGGCAGCCCACCGGTCACCCGAGAAGCGAGCCGCCGACGCCGTCCGGAAGGCCTGGCTTGAGGCGAGGGGATGGTGCGTCGTCGAAGTCTGGGCCGCGGACCTGTTCGGTCCGGGCGTGGATCCGTTGGACGTGGTGTACGCCGGAGTGCGTTCGGCGCGTGCCCGACTGGGCGGTTGGCGTCCCGAGGGCGAGTTCCTCTGACCGGGCGTCAGTGCATCGAGTGCCCGGTCGGCGGGATGTGGGTGCATCGAGTGCCCGGTCGGCGGGATTTGGGTGCAGGGGATGCCCGGTCGCGGTCAGGGGAGGGCGGAGGCGGCGGCGCGGTCCAGGTGCCAGGTGACCGTGCCGGTGGGCGCGATGCCCCGCGCCGGGGTGTCGGGTACGGCGCCCGTGGGCGCGAGGGCGGCGGCGACGGCGTCGGCCTTGCCCTCGCCCGCGGCCAGGAACCACACCTCGTCGGCCCGGTTCAGCGCCGGGAAGGTCAGGGTCACCCGGTCGGGCGGCGGCTTGGGGGAGTCGTGCACCGCGACCGCGATCTCGTCTTCGACCTCCAGCTGTGGGAAGTGCGGGAACAGCGAGGCGATGTGGGCGTCCGGGCCGATGCCGAGCATCAGCACGGTGAAGCTGCCCGCGCCGTGCTCGCGGAGCGTCGCGGAGTAGGCCTCGGCGGCCTCCTCGGCGGTCGCAACCTCGGAGGCCGACGGGATCTCGTGCACGTTGGCCGGGTCGACCCCGACCTGGGACAGGAACGCTTCGCGGGCCTGGACGGCGTTGCGGTCCGAGGACGAGGAGTCCACGAACCGCTCGTCGCCCCACCAGACCACGACGCGCGACCAGTCCACCGACGACGCCGGAGCGAGCCGGGCCACCTCGCGGTGCAGCTGGTCGGCGATGGTGCCGCCGGTGAGGCCGATCTGCGGTGTCTCGCCGGCCTCCTGGGCGGCCGCGAGTCGGGCCAGCAGCTCGGTCGCGACCGTGGTCGCCAGGCTCTCGCTGGACTCGTGCACCCGAACGCTCATCGCGACGCCTTCCTCGCAGCCGACCTCTTCGCCGGGGCCTTCTTCGCGGGAGCCTTCTTGGCAGCCGACCTCTTCGCGGGGGCCTTCTTGGCCGGCTTCTCGGTCTTGCCGTCGTTGCGGACCAGATACCGCGTGACGGCGGCGTAGACGTCGTCCTCGTCCAGGTGCCGCATCTCCTCGGCCAGCAGCTCGGGCAGGCTGCGCCGCTTCAGGGCGACCGGCCGGTCCGGCTGGCCCGGGGTGCTGAGCGTCCCGAGGAGGCCGTCGTACCGACTGATGCTGATCGGCCCCTCCTTGGAGTTCAGCGTCACCTCGGTGATGCCGGGCCCGTCGGAGACCTCGCGGGTGACGGAGATGTTGAGTGCCTCGGCGAGCCACGCCGAGAGCAGGTCCGCCGACGGGCTCACCCGCTCCGCGGCCACGACCGCCGAGGTGACCTTCACGTGGTGCTGGTCCAGCGACGCCGCAAGCAGCGCCCGCCAGGGGGTCACCCGGGTCCAGGCCAGGTCGGTCGTGCCCGGCGCATAGTTCGCGCACTGCTCGAGCAGCGCCTTCTTCTGGCCACGAGGCAGGGCGGCCGCGTCGGTGATCCGGCGCTGGCCGAGCTGGCCGATCGGGTCCCTGGCCGGGTCGGCCGGGGCACGGCCGGGCCACCACACGACGACGGGGGAGTCCGGCAGCAGCAGGGGGAGTACGACGGACGCGGCGTGCTTGGTCACCTCGCCGGACAGCCGGATCTGGGCGATCTCGCCGGTCCAGGCGCGGACCCCGACCTCCACGTCGGCGACGATCCGGCCGCGGCCGCGACCGGAGCCGATGATGACCGCCAGCACCCGCCCGGGATGCTCGTGCGAGGCGAGCCGGGCCGCGCGCAGCGACTCCTCGGCGTCCTCCTCGGTCATGACGATGACCAACGTCATCACCATGCCCATCGTGGGCGAGCCGGCTCGCCGCCGCTCGCGCACGAACTCCGCCGCGATCTGCGACGCGTTGGTGTCCACCAGCTGGCTCATGGTCGCCTCCACGTGCGTCCGTCACGGGCCAGCATGTCGTCGGCGGACTGCGGCCCCCACGTCCCGGACTCGTACTGCTCCGGCTTCCCGTGCTTGTCCCAGTAGTCGAGGATCGGATCGAGGATCTTCCACGACAGGTCGACCTCCTCCTGCTGCGGGAACAGCGGCGGGTCGCCCAGCAGCATGTCGAGGATCAGCCGCTCGTAGGCCTCCGGGGACGCCTCGGTGAAGGCGCCGCCGTACGCGAAGTCCATGTTGACGTCCCGGATCTCCATCTCGGTGCTCGGCACCTTCGCGCCGAAGCGGATGGTCACGCCCTCGTCGGGCTGGATCCGGATGACCAGCGCGTTCTGGGTCAGGTCCTCGACGGCCTGCTCGCTGAAGGGGAGGTACGGCGCCCGCTTGAACACGACCGCGACCTCGGTCACCCGTCGGCCCAGCCGCTTGCCGGTCCGCAGATAGAACGGCACCCCGGCCCACCGGCGGTTGTCCACGGTCAGCTTGATCGCCGCATAGGTCTCCGTGGTGGAGGTGGCCGGGATGTCCTCCTCCTGGAGGTAGCCGTTCACCTTCTCCCCGCCGGCCCAGCCGGGTGCGTACTGCCCACGCGCCGTCGCCCGGGCGATCCGGTCCGGCACCCGCACCTGAGCCAGCACCTTCTGCTTCTCCCGCCGCAGCTGGTGGGCGTCGAAGGCCAGCGGCTCCTCCATGCCGACCAGCGCCAGCAGCTGCAGCAGGTGGTTCTGGATCACGTCGCGCGCGGCGCCGATGCCGTCGTAGTAGCCGGCACGGCCACCGATGCCGATGTCCTCGGCCATGGTGATCTGCACGTGGTCGACGTAGTTGGAGTTCCAGACCGGTTCGAAGAGGTTGTTGGCGAAGCGCAGCGCCAGGATGTTCTGCACCGTCTCCTTGCCGAGGTAGTGGTCGATCCGGAACACCGCCTCGGGCGGGAAGACCTCGGAGACGATCGCGTTCAGCTCGCGCGCGGACTCCAGGTCGTGCCCGAAGGGCTTCTCCACGACCACGCGCTTCCAGCCGCGGTCCTGGTCGGTCAGCCCGTGCTCCTTGAGCTGGCCGATCACCTCGCCGAAGAACTTCGGCGGGATGGACAGGTAGTAGGCGTGGTTGCCGCGCGTGCCGCGCTGCTGGTCCAGCTCCTCCAGGGTCCGGCGCAGGTGGTCGAATGCCTGGTCGTCGGAGAAGTCGCCGGGCACGAACCGGAAGCCCTCGTTGAGCTGGTCCCACACCTCCTGGCGGAACTCGGTGCGGGCGTACTGCTTCACCGACTCCTCGACGATCTGGGCGAAGTCCTGGCTGGCCCAGTCGCGCCGGGCGTAGCCGACCAGCGAGAAGCCCGGCGGCAGCAGACCGCGGTTGGCCAGGTCGTAGACGGCCGGCATCAGCTTCTTGCGGGCCAGGTCGCCAGTGACGCCGAAGATCACCAGCGTCGCGGGCCCGGCGATGCGCGGCAGCCGCCGGTCCTGCTCGTCGCGCAGCGGGTTCTGGTAGGTCACCGACGATGCCTCCGGTAGTAGTCGATCAGGGCCCGGGTGGACGAGTCCTGATCACTGGTGTCGCCTCCGGCCAGCAGGGGAGCGATCTCCTGGGCGAGCTGCTTGCCCAGCTCCACGCCCCACTGGTCGAAGCTGTCGATCCCCCAGACCGCCCCCTGGGTGAAGGTGATGTGCTCATAGAGCGCGATCAGCTGCCCCAGCACCGAGGGCGTGAGCGCCGGCGCCAGCAGCGAGGCGGTCGGGCGGTTCCCGGTGAAGACCCGCGCGGGCACCAGCTCCTCGGCGGTGCCCTCCTCCCGCACCTCCTCGGCGGTCTTGCCGAACGCGAGCGCCCGGGTCTGGGCCACGAAGTTGGCCAGGAACAGCTCGTGCACGTCGGTGGCGCCGTCGCGCAGGGGGTACGCCGGCTCCGCGAACGCGATGAAGTCGGCCGGGATCACCCGGGTGCCCTGGTGGATCAGCTGATAGAAGGCGTGCTGCCCGTTGGTGCCGGGCTCGCCCCACCAGACCTCGCCGGTGTCGGTCGTCACCGGGGTCCCGTCCCACCGGACCCCCTTGCCGTTGGACTCCATGGTCAGCTGCTGGAGGTAGGCCGGGAACCGGTGCAGCAACTGTGCATAGGGGAGTACGGCGTGGGTCTGGGCGTCCAGGAAGTTGGTGTACCAGACGTTGAGCAGCCCCATCAGGATCGGCACGTTCTGCTCGGCCGGGGTGCTGCGGAAGTGCTCGTCCATCGCGTGGAAGCCGGCCAGCATCTCGGCGAACCGCTCCGGCCCGATCGCCACCGCGAGCGAGGTGCCGATCGCGGAGTCCATCGAGTAGCGGCCGCCGACCCAGTCCCAGAAGCCGAAGGCGTTCTCGGGGTCGATGCCGAAGTCGGCGACCTTGTCCAGGGCGGTGGAGACCGCGACGAAGTGCCGGGCGACCGCCTCGGCGTCGTCGTGCCCCTCGAGCGCCCCCGCGGTGCGCAGACCCTCGAGCAGCCAGGCGCGGCACAGCCGCGCGTTGGTCAGGGTCTCCAGGGTCCCGAAGGTCTTGCTGGAGACGATGAACAGGGTGGTGGCCGGGTCCAGGCCCTCCAGCGTGACCGCCGCGTCGGTGGGGTCGATGTTGCTGATGAACCGGCACTCCAGGCCGGGCTGCCGGTAGGGCGCTAGGGCCTCGTAGGCCATGACCGGGCCCAGGTCGGACCCGCCGATGCCGATGTTGACGACCGTCTCGATCCGCTGCCCGGTGATCCCGGTCCACTCGCCCGAACGGACCTGGTCGGCGAACCGGTAGACGCGCTGGAGGACCTCATGGACGTCCTTCACCACGTCCTGCCCGTCCACCTCCAAGGTGGCCTCGGCGGGCAGGCGCAGCGCCGTGTGCAGCACGGCCCGGTCCTCGGTGACGTTGATGTGCTCGCCCCGGAACATCGCGTCGCGCCGGCTCTCCAGCCCGACCTCGTCGGCGAGCTCGAGCAGCGTCTGCAGGATCTCGTCGGTGAGCAGGCCCTTGGACAGGTCGACCCGCAGGTCCGCGGCGGTGAAGGCGAGGCGCTCGGCCCGGCCGGGGTCCGCGGCGAACCAGCCCCGCAGGTCGGGCTCGAGCGCGTCCGCCAGCTCGCGCAGGCGTGCCCAGGCACCGGTCGACGTCGGGTCGACCGGTGCCGGCAGGTCGGTCACTCCCTGCCCGCCTTGTCCAACTGCTCCTGGACACTGCCGACGAGCTCGTCCCACGAGGCCACGAACTTGTCCACGCCCTCCTGGATGAGCACCCGGATGACGTCGTCGTAGTCGATGCCGGCCTCGGCGAGCGAGCCCATCGTGGCCTCGGCGTCGTCGTAGTTCGTGGTGACCTGGTCGCCCTCGACGTCCCCGTGGTCCTTGACCGCCTCCAGGGTCTTCTCCGGCATGGTGTTCACCGTGTTCGGCACGACCAGGTCCACGACGTACATCGTGTCCTTGTAGTCGGGGTTCTTCACGCCGGTGGAGGCCCACAGCGGACGCTGCTTGTTGGCTCCCGCCGCGGCGAGCTTCTCCCAGCGGGGCCCGCTGAAGAACTCCTCGTAGGCCTTGTAGGCCAGCCGCGCGTTGGCGATGCCGGCCCGGCCGAACAGGGACTTGTCCGCGCCGGACTCCTCGAGCCGCTTGTCGATCTCGGTGTCAACCCGGGAGACGAAGAACGACGCGACCGAGTGGATGTCGGAGAGGTCCAGACCCGCTTCCTGGGCCTTCTCCAGCCCGGCGACGTAGGCCTCCATCACGTTGCGGTACTGCTCGAGACCGAAGATCAGCGTCACGTTGACGTCGATGCCGCGGCCGATGGTCTCGGTGATCGCCGGCCAGCCCTCGGGCGTGCCCGGGATCTTGATGAACAGGTTGGGCCGGTCGACGGTCTTCCACAGCTCCTGCGCCGAGGCGCTGGTGCCCTCGGTGTCGAACGCCAGCCCCGGGGCGACCTCGATGGAGACCCGCCCGTCGACGCCGTTCGTGGCGTCGTAGACCGGGCGCAGCACGTCGCAGGCGTTGCGGACGTCGGTGGTGGTGATCACGAAGATCGCCTCGTCCACGTCGGCGCCGCCGGCCGCCAGCTCGCGCACCTGCTCGTCGTACCGCTCCCCGTCGGAGAGCGCCGCGGCGAAGATCGAGGGGTTCGTGGTCACGCCGACCACCGAGTCCTCGTTGACCAGATCCGACAGGTTGCCGGTCTCGAGCCGCTCGCGGGAGAGGTCGTCGAGCCAGATCGACACCCCTGCCTCGGACAGTTCCTGAAGACGGTCAGTCATGCTGAGTTCCTTCCGTGAGTGGGGTGGGTACGTCGGAAGCCGGGCCCGCAGGTCAGAGGGCCTCCGTCGCCCGGATGCTGTCCTCCGCGGCCAACACCACCGCCTCGGCGGTGATTCCGAACTGGCGGAAGATCGTGGCGTAGTCGGCCGACGCGCCGAAGTGCTCCAGGGAGACCATGCGCCCGTGGTCCCCGACGATCTCGCGCCAGCCCTGGGCGACCCCGGCCTCGACCGAGACGCGGGCCTTCACCGTCGGGGGGATGACCTGGTCGCGGTACATCTCGTCCTGCTCCAGGAACCACTCGCGGCACGGCATCGACACCACGCGGGCCGCCACGCCGCTCTCGGCCAGCCGCTCGCGCGCCTCCACGGCCAACTGGACCTCCGAGCCGGTGGCGATGAGCACGACGTCCGGGATGCCCTCGGTGTCGAGCAGGGTGTAGCCGCCGCGGGCGACGCCGTCGGCGGAGGCGAAGCCGTCCTTGCCGCGGGGGAAGACCGGCACGTTCTGCCGAGTCAGGGCCAGGCCCGCCGGGCGGTCGTTGTGCTCCAGCACGGTCCTCCACGCGACCACCGTCTCGTTGGCGTCCGCGGGACGGACCACGTCCAGGCCGGGGATCGTCCGCAGCGCGGCCAGCTGCTCCACCGGCTGGTGGGTCGGGCCGTCCTCGCCGAGCCCGATCGAGTCGTGGGTCCACACATAGGTGACCGGCAGCTGCATGAGCGCGGCCAGACGCACCGATGGCCGCATGTAGTCGGAGAAGATCAGGAACGTGCCGCCGTAGGGGCGGGTGCCGCCGTGCAGCGCGATCCCGTTCATCACCGAGCCCATGGCGTGCTCGCGCACGCCGAAGTGCAGCACCCGGCCGTAGATGTTGCCCTGGAAGTCCTTGGTGGAGTTCTCCTCCGGGATCGCCGACGGCTCACCCTCCATCGTGGTGTTGTTGGAGCCGGCCAGGTCCGCGGACCCGCCCCACAGCTCCGGCAGCACCGGCGCGAGCGCGTTGAGGACCTCCCCGGAGGCCTTGCGGGTGGCCATGCCCTTCTCGCTGGCCGGGAAGCTCGGCAGGGCATTCGTCCACCCCTCGGGCAGTGTGCGGGTCGCCATCCGCTGGGCCAGGGCGCGGCGCTGGTGATAGCGCTTGCCCCACTCCTCGAACCGCTCCTGCCACTCCGCCTCCTGCGCAGAGCCCCGCTCGACCAGCGAGCGGGTCTGCTCGATGACGACCTCGGGGACCTCGAAGGTGAGCTCGGGGTCGAAGCCGAGGATCTTCTTGGTGGCCGCGACCTCGTCCTCGCCGAGGGCGGCACCGTGCGCAGCACCCGTGCCCTGGGCGTTCGGCGCCGGCCAGGCGATGACGGTCTTCAGCACGATCATGCTCGGCTGGTCGGTGACCTTCTCCGCGGCGTTGAGCGCACGCCACAGGGCGTGCACGTCCTCGTGGTACTCCTTGCCGCCGCCGGTCCAGTCGACGGTCTGGACGTGCCAGCCGTAGGCCCGGTAGCGCATCGCGACGTCCTCGGTGAAGGCGATGTCGGTGCCGCCCTCGATCGAGATGTCGTTGTTGTCGTAGATCACGGTGAGGTTGCCCAGCTGCTGGGTGCCCGCGAAGGACGACGCCTCGGCGCTGACGCCCTCCTCCAGGTCGCCGTCGGAGGCGATCACGTAGATCTGGTGGTCGAAGAGGCTCTCGCCGGCCGGCGACTCCGGGTCCAGCAAGCCGCGCTCGCGGCGGGCGGCCAGCGCCATGCCCACGGCGTTCCCGACGCCCTGGCCGAGCGGCCCGGTGGTGGTCTCCACGCCCGCGGTGTGGTGGAACTCGGGGTGCCCGGGGGTCTTGGAGCCCCAGGTGCGCAGGGACTTGAGGTCCTCCAGCTCCAGCCCGAAGCCGCCCAGGTAGAGCTGGGTGTACAGCGTGATCGAGGTGTGGCCGGCCGACAGCACGAACCGGTCGCGCCCCGGCCACTGCGGGTCGGCGGGGTTGTGCCGCATCTTCTTCTGGAAGAGCAGGTACGCCGCCGGCGCCAGCGACATCGCCGTGCCCGGATGACCGTTGCCGACCTTCTGGACCGCGTCCATGGCCAGCGTCTTGGCGGTCTTGACGGCCAGGTCGTCGACCTCCGTCCAGTTCAGCCGGTCCGAACTCCCGGTCGTTGCCGTCTCTGCCACGCTGCTGCCTTTCGCTCGTGCACTCGGGCGGAGATCCCGCCCGCGGACAATGGGGCTCCACGGCCGAGCCTACTCACGCGTGGGGCTAGACTCGACACCCGACCGGGTGCCACCGGTCCACCCGTTCTGACCACTGACTTCCCGAGGCCTGATCACCCGTGACCTATGTCGGCCATGCGACGTCCGATGTCGCGTCGGATCGCACCGGACGGTCGGCTCGTGGCTCCCGTGGACCGCGTCCGCGGGTGCGCGACGTGGTCGCGGCGTACGTCGGCCTCACCAAGCCGCGGGTCATCGAGCTGCTGCTGCTCACCACCGTCCCGGTGATGTTCTTCGCCGAGCGCGGGATCCCGTCGCTGGGCCTGGTCGCGGCCACGGTCGTGGGCGGGACGCTCTCGGCCGGGTCGGCCTCGACGCTGAACTGCGTCTATGACCGGGACATCGACGAGCAGATGCGCCGTACCCGCCGCCGGGCGCTGCCCCGGCACGTCGTCTCCCCGGTCTCCGCGCTGGTGTTCGGCCTGGTGCTGGGCGTCTTGGCGACCGTCGTGCTCTGGCTGTGGGTGAACCCGCTGTCGGCGATGCTGGCGCTGGCGGCCGAGGCGTTCTACCTCTTCGTCTACACGATGCTGCTCAAGCGGCGCACGACGCAGAACATCGTGTGGGGCGGCATCGCGGGCTGCTTCCCGGCCCTCATCGGCTGGACCGCCGTCACCGGCGAGCTGGCCTGGACCCCGGTCGTGCTCTTCCTGGTGGTCTTCTTCTGGACCCCGCCGCACACCTGGGCGCTGGCGCTGCGCTACCGCGAGGACTACGCCCAGGTGGATGTGCCCATGCTGCCGGTCGTGAAGCCGGCGGTGGAGGTCGGGCGCCAGTCCTTCCTCTACGCGCTCGCCACCGTGGCGACCTCGCTGGCCCTCTGGCCGGTGGCCGGCACCTCCTGGTTCTACCCGGTCGCGGCCGCCGTGCTCGGCGCGGTGTTCCTGGTCGCCGCGCAGCGGATGTGGGCACGGGCCCGGAGCACCGACTCCCTGGCCGGCATCCAGCCGATGCAGCTGTTCCACATCTCCAACCTCTACCTCGCGCTGCTCTTCGTGGCGGTCGCGCTGGACCCGCTCATCGGCGGCTGAGCACCCGCTCGCGAGACCCCGCGAAGAAAGATTCAGAAATCTCTCCGGGTGACGCAACCTTTCCGGCGCCGGGCACGTCTGTCCAAGTCACGGCGGTGAACCTGTTCACGGGGGTGTGGGTGAACCGCCGTCCTTACCTCCGACGGGGCCCGGGCGCAGAGCCCGGGCCCCGCCGTTCGTCCGCCCCTGGACGGGTTTGCGTGCATCAACTGCCCGGTCGGCGGGATATGGGTGCATGAAATGCCCGGTCGGCGGGATGTGGGTGCATCAACTGCCCGGTCGGCTGAGGCGGGTGGCCGGGCTGGCCTGCGGCTCGGCCGAGGCGTCCGCCTCGAGCGGCGCGTGGTGGGGGAGGACCGCCAGGGCGATCCGGGCGAGGCCGGCGGCCAGCAGGGCGGCCCCCAGCATGTGCAGCGCCACCAGGGCGATCGGCAGGCCCAGGAAGTACTGGGTCCAGCCCAGGACCCCCTGGGCGATCTCGATCAGCAGGACCAGCCCGGTGACCCGGGCCAGCCAGAGGTCGCCGGAGCGCCGGGCCACCACGAGCAGCGCCACGGTGAGTGCCACCAGGACGTAGACCGCGACCGCATGCACCTGGGAGACCACCGCGGGGTCCAGACCGTTGCGCACGGAGTTCTCATCACCGGAGTGCGGGCCGGCGCCGGTCACCACGGTGCCCAGCCAGAGCACCACCCAGCCCACGCCGAACGTGCCGAACGCCAGCATCCGGTGCGGTCGCGGCGCGCGCGGCCGGTCGGGGCTGCGCAGCTCGTCCAGCAGCGCGACCGCGAACATGATGATGAGCATGGAGGCCAGGAAGTGGAAGGCCACCACCCACGGGTTGAGCTCGGTGAGCACGGTGATCCCGCCCACGACCGCCTGGAACGGAACGTAGAGGCAGACGAGGAAGGCCAGCCAGGTCGCCCGGCGGTGGCGTGACCCGATCGCCGCGAGGAGGGTGGCGATGGCGACGGCCACCAGGACGAAGGTCAGCAGCCGGTTGCCGAACTCGATGGCTCCGTTGATGCCGAGCTCGCCGTGGGTGGTGTACGACGTCTCGTCGCACTTGGGCCACTCCGGGCAGCCGAGCCCCGACCCGGTCAACCGCACGGCCGCGCCGGTCACGACGATCCCGATGTTGGCCACCAGGTTCGCCACCGCCAGCGGCCACAGCCAGCGCGCCAGCGGCCGCAGCCGCTCGGTCACCATCTCCCACACGGTGGCTACTCCCATCGGAACCATCTCGAGGCGGCCAGGGACCCGGCGACGGCCCACACGGTCAGCACCAGCAGCGCCGTGCCGTCCATGGTGCCGTCCACCAGGGCGGCTCGCAGCCCGTCGCCCAGGGCGCCGGACGGCAGCAGCCGCAGCAGCCCCTCGGCGACGCCGTACGACGACGTCGGCAGCACGACCCCGCCGCCGGCCATCAGCAGCAGGTAGACCAGGTTGGCGGCGGCCAGCGTCGCCTCCGCCCGCAGGACGCCGGCGACCAGCAGCCCGAGGGAGGCGAACGCCGCCGTCCCCAGCACGACGGTGAGCAGGGCCGCCGCCCAGCCGCCCGCCGGGTCCCACCCGAGCAGCAGCCCGAGGGCGCCCACGACCACGATCTGGATCAGCTCGACCAGGAGCAGCGCCCCGACCTTGCCGAGGAGGAGGCCGTGGCGGGGGAGCGGCGAGCTGCCGAGCCGCTTGAGCACGCCGTACCTGCGCTCGAAGCCGGTGGCGATCGCCAGCGAGGTGAACGACGTGGACATCACCGCCAGGGCCAGAACGCCGGGCGTGAGCACGTCGACGAGGGGGCGGCCGAAGTCCAGGCCGACGTGCCGGCCGGCGAGGACCCCGCCGACCAGGACGATGACCGGGATCACCACGGCGAGCAGCAGCTGCTCCCCGTTGCGCAGCATCAGCCGCGACTCCATCCGCGCCTGGCTCAGCACCTGGCGGGCCAGGGGCGCGCTGCCGGGCTGCGGCGTGAAGGTGCCGGCCATCAGCCCAGTCCCCGCCCGGTCAGCTCGAGGAAGACGTCCTCGAGGGTGCGCTGCCCCAGGGCCAGCGACTCCGGCAGCACGCCGTGCCGCTCGCACCAGCGCGAGACCGTGGACAGGGTCGTGGCGTCGGCGGGACCGGTCACGAGCAGGCTCACCTCGTCGATCTGGGCGACCGTGACGTCGGGGCCGAGCTCGGCGGCCAGGGACTGCGGGGCGCCGGCCGGGAACGGCTCGGTCACCACCAGCCGGATGGTGGCCGCGGGCGCCGAGCCCGGCACACCGCTGCGGGTGAGCTCGGCGGGCGTGCCCGAGGCGATCAGCCGGCCGTGGTCGATGATGTGGATCCGGTCCGCCAGCCGCTCGGCCTCGTCCATGTGGTGGGTCGTCAGGACCACGGTGACGCCGTCGTGCCGCAGCTCCTCCAGCAGCTCCCACGTGGTCCGCCGCGCATGCGGGTCCATCCCCGCGGTCGGCTCGTCGACGAAGACCAGCTCGGGGCGGCCGACCAGCGCCATCGCCAGGCCGAGCCGCTGCTGCTGGCCGCCGGAGAGACGACGGTACGGCGTCCGTCCGCAGTCCTCGAGCCCGAGTCGGTCGACCAGCATGGAGACGTCGAGCGGGTGTGCGTGCAGGCCCGCCACGTGGTCGAGCATCTCGGTGGCCCGGACGCCGGACCAGGCCCCGCCGGCCTGCAGCATCACGCCGATGCGGGGGAGGAGGCGGCGCCGGTCCGCGACCGGGTCCAGGCCCAGCACCCGCACCGTGCCGCGCTGCGGGCGGCGGTATCCCTCGCACGTCTCCAGGGTGGTCGTCTTGCCGGCGCCGTTGGGCCCGAGGACCGCGGTGATGCTCTCGCGCTCCACCGTCAGGGACAGCTCGTCGACCGCCACCTTGTCGCCGTACCGCATCAC